>JAPVWK010000021.1 GCA_028572065.1 Candidatus Methanophagales archaeon | reverse complement strand
GGGATAAGTCCCTGACTGCACATATGTAGGAGTCCACGAGAATGTTCTCGTGCACGTGTCAAAAGTTGCACCTGAAGGCAGATTCGTTGCTGAATATGTCAGCGAGTCTCCATCCTGGTCGGTAGCGTTTATGATGAACTCAAGCAGTTCGCTTTCATTCACTATTTTATCGCCTATTGACTCAAGAACGGGCGGTCTGTTCTTGTTATGCACGGTTATCATCACAGTCTCGTTATCAATCCAGCCTTTTCCGTCACAGACACCGAACTCCACGTAGTAAGTGCCTGCAGCGTTATAATCGGTAATCCAGAGTCCAGCCCCAGTATCGGGATTGAAATTCGCGAATAAATCCGCTCTGTTACACGAATAAGTAAGCACATCATTGTCAGGGTCTGTTGCGTTTACGTCTATCATAAGCGTTTCACTCTCGTTTAGTTCTTTGTCGCCAATAGGTTCGAGTTCCGGTACTCTATTCACGTCAGTTACTGTTATCATTACTGTTTCATTATCCATTCCGCTTTTGTCATCAGAAACGCCGAAATCTATGTAGTAGGTGCCTGCATCGCAGTAGTCGGTAAGCCAGTGTCCGATACCGGTGAAAGAGTTGAAATCCACGAACAAATCGGGTCGGTTGCATGAATAAGAGAGCACAGAACTATCCGGGTCGGTTGCATTTAAATCAATTGTTACTGTCGCATTTTCATCAACCGTTCTGTCGCCTATTGCGTCAAGCACCGGTGGCAGATTTACATCCTTCACCGTTAATTTTATGGTTTCGGTGTCAATCCCACCTTTACCATCAGAAACGCCGAATTCAAGGTAGTAAACGCAGGCATCGTCATAATCAGTAGTCCAGCGCCCAATGCCCGTGGAAGAGTCGAAATCCGCGAACCAATCGGTTCGATTGCATGAATAAGTTAATGAATCGCCATCCGGGTCGGTTGCATTTAAATCTATCGTGAGTGTTTCATTCTCATCAATTGTTTTGTCACCTAGGTATTCAAGCACTGGCGGTCGGTTCACGTCGTGTACCGTTATCTTCACGGTTTCATTGTTACACAATTCTCCATCAGAAATGCTGAAATCCACGTAGTAAACGCAGGCATCATCATAATCAGGTGTCCAGCACCAGAACGCGGAAGTGGTGTTGATAACTATGAAAGTACCAAAAGAAGCGTTACTACTGAAGGTTAGCACATCTCCATCATGGTCTGACGCAGTAATCGTTATGTTTAATTCATAGCCTTCATCCACGGTCTTAGGACCAATAGGGTTAAGCACGGGCGGCATGTTGACATCAAATGCGTATAACTTACCGCCACAGGTTCCGATATACACAGTGCCGTCAGTAGCGATCGAAGGCGATGAATAATAAATTTTTCCAGTGTTATACTTCCACAGAAGCGTACCATCGGTATTTATCGCATGAATATAACCATCCAATGAACCTGCATATACAGTACCATCTGCATCAATTGCAGGTGAAGATGCGATCCAGCAATCTGTGGTATAACGCCACTTCAATGTACCATCCTGATTTATAGCATATAACTTTTTATCGAACGACCCTACGTAAATAGTGCCGTCAGAGCCAATAGCAGGAGAAGAAACGATTAGCCCACCTGTTAGGTATTTCCAGTTGAGTGTGCCATCAGGATTCAGTGCGTAAAGATTCTTATTATACGACCCCACGTAAATAGTGCCGTCAGAGCCAATGGCGGGAGAAGATTTTATTAGACCCGTAAAGCATTTCCACTTAAGTGTGCCATCAGATTTTATTGCATATAAGTTCTTATCATACGAGCCGACATAGACAGTGCCATCAGGACCGACTGCGGGCGAGGATTGGATCGAACGTCCGGTTTGATAACTCCATTTGAGACTTCCATCAGGATTTATCGCATACAATTTACCATTATTATTGCCTATGTATATCGTGCCGTCTGGAGCTATCGCAGGTGATGTAAGAACGAAGCCCTTGCTCTTTTTACATGCAGAACTGTCATAGAACCCCCATTTCTGCGTGCCGTTTGGAGATAACGCATACAAACGCCGATTCCAGCATCCCACGTATATCGTTCCATCAGATGCTACGGCAGGTGTGGAATCAATAAAATCAACTAAGCCAAGGCCTGAATAACAAGGAGGAGTCCAGTGCCATTTCTCTGTGCCATCCGGGTTAATAGCATATAATCTTGAACGAGTGTACCAGTGCCAACCACTCGTTCCTATGTATATTGTTCCGTCTGAACCTAATGCCGCAGAACTGTATATGCCCCGGCCACCAGTTAAAAACGCCCATTTTGTCGCGGGTGTATCAGGTCCATAATAAGGACTTAATCCGGTATGATTCAGATCGTGATGGTACATAGGCCATGCAGTATCCGCGAGTTGTGCTGTTGCTGCTGGACTACCCATAGCACAAGCTACCAAAACTAGCGTTGCCAGAGCAATTGAAGATTGGATCCTTTTTATTGCTTTTCTCGTGATACTATGGGGCTCTGCCCCATGTCCCCGCAAGCCCTGAAAGTGCTTATGTGTAATCTTGAGGTTCATATTCAGACCTACCATTCTTCAACGACCGCAGTTGTGGTCACCACTTCATCACTTAGCACGGTTGTTTGCGACGTAGCATTCACGAGCACGCAATATGGACCTGGTATGAGTTCATCCGTAACGTTTAGTAATAAATCTCCGCTTTGTCCCGTGTCGAGAGTTATTGTGGTTTGGCTCAGAGAAGCAACGCTTACGTTATCAATGTTGATTGCAGTGAGATTGAAGGTCTCATTTTCATTTCCTATATTAGTAAGGGTAATAAGATAGGTTGTATTGTTTCCTAAAGTTGTTGTTTGGGTGATTGTATTTACCGTTATAAGATCATCAGTCGCAAACTCGCCAATAATCGCAGGTATTGCGATTGCACAGACTATTACAATGCACATCATTGCAAAGAGTCCCTTTTTTGTTTTAACCATTCCGCTACCACCTCTTTATTTCTGTAAATTCGATTGTGCCACCACTTGGCGCGTCAAACTTTAGGAAAGGTTGACAAAAACGCTTCTTAGTTCTTTTTATCATATTGTTTCTTCTATATGTTTCAGTATATCTTGGCAGTTTCCTGCCTTGTTTTTTCATGGACATCTGCAGTTCAGTGGATATTGTTCTGGACCATGTAGGATATTATTGAATATTTGTATTGCATCACCCGTTGTCATTTCACCGCCACCGTCTACGTCTGCGGCCCAATGATTATTAATTGGATATTGGCCTGGACCATGTAGGATATTATTGAATATTTGTATTGCATCACCTGTTGTCATTCCACCACTATTATCCACATCCCCACAAATACCTATTCTCACGCTTCCATTGTTGGCATCGGTAGGAATAGAAGTATAATTAGGGTCAGCTAATATTACACCGTCTAAGTCGGTAATGCCAAGCTCGCAGAATCCAACTGCAATCGCTTGAAATGTAATCGTTGCAAGGACATCTGGATTGGTTACGCCGGAATCACCTGTTCGACACTCACCGTACTTGATCTCGCCCAGTGTATTGTTGATCTCGTTCTTCAATTCAAACGTATCTACACCGTCCTGACTGAGGAAGGAGCCATTGGCTTGTGAAGTAGCATTCAATAGCGTACTATTGAAATAAAGAGTGTAACTGGCGGCATAAGTCTCGTTTCCTCCCGGATTCACGCTGATATTAACCGAAAAGTATCCATCCTGTGGAACTATCTGACATAACGGCTCAACACTTATCTGCGCAGCCAATGCAGACGGTCCAACTATACACAGCAATACTAAAGCCACCGAGATTAAACTAGTCCCCACAACTCTACCTATACATTTTTGTTCTCTATTTCTTCTTTTTTCGTCTGTTTGTTTCATTTTCTTTTCTTTCCTCTATTCTCTCACCTCTTTACCTTCTTTCAAACTTTTAACAACAACCTTTCTTTGGAAAAGAAAACTTTAATATCCCTCATCTTACACCACCATTTACTTTTCCTATTCATCTCAACACTTACTACCTCTTCCTTTGCAACCTTCAGAAAGAAATTTTGTCCCCCGAAAAAAGAAAAAAAGGGAAATTTTTTTGTTTTTTGTTTGTCTATTGCCTATTCGCTTATTCCCACGCGGTGTGTCCCCAGTTCGCTCCGACAATTACTGCATCAAGGATGTTTATGTCGCAGTCGTTGTTCAGGTCTGCTCTATCTTGCTGCTGCTCACCCCACAGATACGAATAGCAGGGCTCGCAGGGGTTTATTGTTGGACAATATTCACCCCAGTGCTTTCCTATGTATACAGCATCGAGGATATTCACCCTACCATCTCCGTTCGCATCACCTGCTATGAAAACATTGACATCAAAGAAAGTCGTAGTGGTCTCCTCCGGGCATCCATCGTCGGTTACTGTTAAGGTGCCATTGAACGACACATAGCCGCCATCCCACTGCCATGACTCGTACTTGTGCACTTTGCATGTACAGTTATTCAGGTGTGGACCCTCACTCGTTCCGTATTGACCGTCACCGAACGCCAATCGGAGGTAAGTGATGTTTCCGCCTTTGCCAGGATAATCTGGGTCCCAAGAGCACGAGCATATAAGCGTCTCGCACGGGTATTTCTTTGCCACATTGTTGAATTCGTGCTTTGATGTTCCATTTGCAACCGGTGGTATGTTGTCAGTTATATTAACTGTGCCGTCAGAGATTATGACTGATGTAATCTCAATCTGATCTTCATCAACCATAATCACGTCAAACAGGTCTAATGCACTCACTGCACCGCGTGCCCCGATAGCCACAAAGTGTATCGTTGCAACTGTGCCATTTCCGCTTACGCCAGAATCACCCTTCCTAGTCTCTGCGTAAGAAACGATGCCGTTCGCCTGGTTTATATCATTGACGACCACCATTGTCTCGCTATAGCTACCGAGGAAAGGTCCTTTGTTCTGTGTTTCTGCTCTGACCACGCTTGTATTATATACTAAGTAGTATTCGACACCGTATACCTTTGTATCGCCAAGAGCCTCAACAGTTATGTCCACATTGAACTGGTCCTGCGGCTGGATAAATGTTACTTCCGGCTCAACGCTTATTTTCACGCCCGCTTTCTCCAGAACCAAAAACGCATTGCTCGCTTCCATCCAGTCACCGCTGCTCTGGAAATTTGCCTCGTTGTCTGTTGCGTTCAAGTACGAAGTCACATCGGTTTCGTTGATTCCGATTTGAGAAGTACCACCGTAATTCCAGACGTTAGTTCCGATAATTTGACCATTGAAGCTCAGGTCGCCTTCATCCGGACCTGCACCGGGTGCAACGGTTATCAGTTTAGCACTGTTTATTGTCGATGGGTCTATCGCTCCGAAAGGCGCATATGCAGTCGCCTCCTCTGGTGTCGTGCACATATACGAACCACCATAGAGCAGGTCGAATTCCTCGTTGATGTATATCTTCCGCTCCGGTTCGTTGTTGTCGGCATATATTACTACAAGAAGCATACCGCGCATGGATACGTTGCCACCACCTAGATGCATGTTGGTGAGATTCGCAACGTTGCCACTGGTATTGAAATCATTGGTTACATTGTATGCCAGCATACCGTACGGATAGCTGGTTGAGAACATCTTCTCATCGCTGTAATGTGCATCCAGTGTTTGTGGGTTTCCATTGAAGTTCGTGCTCACATTATTTGGCATTACTCCTTTCTTATCCCATGTGTATATCACATACAGCCTCGCTTCTTCGACCGTACCGGGATCAACCGGCAGCTCGCCCTCAGTCCAACTGGCGTTATATGTTGTCCAGTGCGGGTAGCCTGAAGTTGCAGATGAACTCAAATAGTAACTATCTCCAAACGAATAGAGCAAGTCGCCTTGAAGCTCAAACGTCTTCCATGTATTGATGTCCTCGCCGCCGGTGTATCGCTTCCCTTTGTAGCCGTTGTTCACAACCGTCTCTGGTTGAACGGTTACATTGTTCGTCTCGTTTGATTCGCCAATCTCGCCATTGCAGTCTGCAGTAACTGTTATTGTTACAGAATCACCGGCGTTTCTGATTGTTGGATCGGTAGCGCATACCGTTGTATTCGTACCGGCAGGTAGTGCAGGCACTCCAACTATCTCGTTGTATCCGTCACTGAGCACGAAACAGGCCTTTGATGCGTTTGCATCAGCGCCATTGTTTGTGATTTTCGCACATATCCCATTGCTCTCGTTCCCGAAGAGATAACCACCACAGTTCGGTGTGATGCTCTCTACAATCAGGTCTGGCGCGGGTAACGGTACATTAATGCACGCAGTGTCCCCAGCAGAGACCTCAACGCCTGTTTCATCGCAAATTGCCGTTGCATTCTGAATGTTGCAGTCATAACCGTAGTCTATCACACGAGCATCGAACTCGAATACTTTAGTATTACCTGGACTAAGCGGTCCTGGGAGGTTCCACCCGAATTGATTGCCTGAAGTCCAATCAGGAGTTGTTGGTGTGCCGTCAACCGTTGCATTATTTGCATATTCCAGACTGGCTGATAGAGTATCAACAACCGCTATGTTGGTTAGTTCACAGCATTTTGAACGTACCTCACACCGGAATCGATAGGTCTCATTCATCTGTGCATCAGGAATCTCGTCAACCCACGCCGTTCCGTTCCACACTGTCTTGTTAACCACTATTGGATCGCCACACATGAATGCTCCGTCATGCCAGCTAAGTGGTATCTGCTGTGGCGGAGACTGAGCATCTTCTACATAAGACACAAGAGAATCCCATGCCAAATTGGTCACGCAGCAATCTGGTGGAATGGTTCCATCGCAGCAATGAATTGTAGCGGTACCGACATGTACACGCCCTGGACCTACCCCACCCGGTTGCATAGCCACTATATGCACTCTACCAGGGGATAACACATATCCACTCATAAATGACAACCAATTAGTTGTGTTGATTGAGAAGTCTGTTACATTCGCGCAGCCAACGGTATAGGTAAAATCTAATACCGTGCCGGTGATAGGAACACTTGTATTTATGTAGACATCTACGGTGGTATCGTTGCAATACCCATCAAGCCTGATGTCTTCAGGCACGAAGTAGGTTGCATTTGCATTGTAGGTTTGGTCATGGTCGTATGCAGATACTGATAGCATTACTGCCAGCACTACTGCCAATATTGTTGCAAATACTGCTATACTTAATACTGTCTTGCTATTTTCCATTTTTTGTTTTTCACCTCCTAAATTTTTAAAAAGATATTTCTATCTTTCTGTTTCGGTGCGGTCACCACAGTACCCTTGCAGGCAGTTCCCCTCGCACCTCGGACCTTTCAAACTGCGGTTTTTCCCTTTTCCTTTCTTCTTTACCCCTTTTTTCACCGTTATAATAAAAGATAAAATAGGCAGCATTTTGCTGCCCAACAATTTTACCCATTATGTGCAGCACTTACAAGTCAGTGGATATTGCACCGGACCATGGAGGATATAATTGAATATTTGTGTTGAATCTCCCGTGCTTATAGTTCCGCCACCGTTAACATCGGCAGCCCATAGATTATCAATTGGATAATGCACCGAACCATGGAGGATGTAATTGAATATTTGTGTTGAATCACCTGTGGTTATTCCACCGCTATTATCTCCATCTCCACACTTCCATTTATTCGTCAAACAGTTGTTACCCTCGTCACTCTTCTCATCCACGTTGTTATTACTATCCGCACAAACCGTGATGTTATCTTCTGGCGTAGTATATGTCCATGCATGGTTGAAACAGCCAATGTAGCTCGCACCTGGCGCCAGAGCCACAGGCACCGTATCATTAACAATTCTGTTTTCGTCAACGTATAGCGTTGTGTTATGACCTGCTGCTGCTGTTATGGTACCCATGTTTGTTACGTTGTAACAGATTGTGCAATTAACAGGCCAGCACACCCATTTATCAGTGACCACTAGATCGGGTGCATCTTGCTTGTATTCCACGACCAAAAACGCATTAGTAGCCGTCAGATAGTCACCACGACTCTGTATCTTCGCGAAGTTACTGTCGGACTGAAGAAGACCTTTTACATCGACTTCACAGATGCTTACGTTTTGTCCTTCCGCACCGTTCCATACATTGTCCCATTGACCCGTGTTAAAGTATAGCCTGTCCTCGTTACCGGGACCTGAATCACCGGCGGGAACTACCGTTATCAAAGTGGCTGCTTCTACCTTGGAACTATCTATCGTACCGTTGAATAGAGCGTAAGCAGTCGCTTCTGTCTCATTTACACCAATATTACCTAGATTGGATCCAGGTCCTAATGCATCAAGGAGGTCGCATTCCTCATTGATCCACATCACTCGCTGCGATTCGCTCGTATCCTCATAGATCACCACGAGAACCATCCCGAAGATTGCAACATTAGTGTTTGGTACAACTTTTGTAAGTGTTGCTGTATTACCGCTCACATTGTTGAAGTAATCCGTAACGTTATATACCATTGTCCCGGACTTGTGATCATAGTAGTATCCGTATCCTTTGACATCTTTATAGTGTGCATCAAGGTCGTCCATAGAAAAGACATGATTATTGAAATCCATGCTTGCATTTATACCGGTAGTATCAGAGTCCCAACAGTAATAAACGTACAATCGCGCTTTCTTAACGGTTGCATTAACTGGAACTGACAGATTTCCTGATGTCCAATGAACCGTGTATGAAGTCCAGGACCCTCCTCCTGCCGCTCCGCGTTGATAGGTGCTATTCCCTTTTGAATATAGCAAATTGCCGTTGATTGTATCCATCTGTACAGTATCAATATCATTACCACCCGTGTATCTCTTGCCTTTGTATCCATTGTTGTAAACTTTATGTCTTGTGGTGCTTGCATTGTTTGCCTCATCGGTTTCGGTCACCTCGCCATCGCAGTCTGCCGTTACATTTAAGGTATAATATACAGGGCTGAGTAATGTCCCACCACTACTTGGAGTCCAATTTATAGATACGTTTGTACTTGCTCCCGCCGCCAGACCACTCACAGGAACTTCCCCTATATTCACTCCTTCAATCTCAAAACTCACATTAAAAGCTTTTGAATTATTGTTAGGGTCAAGGTTTTTAATTGTTGCATTTATGGTATTAGTTTCGTTAGCAAACAGTTCTCTGTGTCCCGTATTATAATCTGGATTTACATAGATTGCCGTGACATTTAGGTCTGGTGGTGAATTATCCAGAACTAAAATAGCATTGCAAATGTTTATGTAGCCGTCACTCTGCGGGATTGTGCAACTCGGATAATCTCCACAGCGGGTGTACCACGCATCGTTTCCCGATGACTCCATGTAGCCCGTTATGTCCCAAGAATGCAAATCGAATGCGTCCGTATTTATCATGCTCGTGTCCAGTACATTACCATTGAACTCCAGACCATTACTGACAGTAGGGTTATAAGCCGTGAGATGTACCATCGTTAGATTTGCATCCATCACTTTGTTCGTGTCCAAAGCACCATTGAAATAAGTGGTTCCAGCATCATGGGGAGAGATGTAATTGAGACCATCACTTCCATCGTTTATCCAATATCGAAGGTCCTTCGGGTTGTCTCCGCCTTCGTACACCACCACCAAAACAATGCCGTACGGGTCACCATCGAATTGTCCCCCTGGATCGGTTGCGTTTATCTTTGAAACAGTTGCACTATTTGTAGATCCGGCATTGGTCAGGTTGGTCACATTATAATACATCCAGTGTTTTCCACATCCACTACCCCACACATTTGGATTGGTATCATTCTGACCTCGAATCCATATCGGTCCAAGATTATTGTTGGTGTAGTCTCCATTGAAGGTAACATTCACCCAACCTTCATAACGATTTGTGCCACCCCAGATACCTGTGTACAGATAAGCCCATTTTATGTTACCGGTTGGCACGTTAAAGGAGCCAGTTTGTGTGTCTTCTGCCCCGGGTACATAGTCAATGAACACGCCACCAGAAACAGTACCGCTTGTTCTTGTTGTTACGGGGTATCCAGCGAAGTTGTAGTTCGCAAGTGCCGGTGTACTAAGCGCTATTATTAGTACCAATACCGCAATTGGTATTGCAAACTTCTGCAGTGTTTGCGCATCAAACTTCAGGAAAGTTTGATCAAAAAGCTTCGTACTATTTTTTTTCATTTTTTTCTTTTTTACCTCCTATTTTTTATATTCAGGTAACGCACTTCGAGAACGCCACCTTTCACTTTCCGTTCCTTACATCCTATTTCAGGGACTACTTTTCGTCCCCGATTACCGCCTTCGGGATTCGCACCACGCAAGCGGCTAGTTTCTTATTTTTAAGAGCTTCGCCCTTATCTCCTCACACACATATTCACTTTTATCTTACTTACAAGTGAGATATTCTACATATCTCATCTGCATTCATAAACTTACTTTCGGTTTTTTCGCATGATGCACAAAAATGTACGTCAATATTATGATGTACATCACATTTTTCGAAACAATAAGCAATTTCAGGTTTGCAGCTACGCACCATTAAGGCTGCGTGTTCTTCTGCTTTACGGCATTTCATGCTTATTGCTTCGGTTTTCATTGTCCTTCCCCCTCTGCCCCACAATTGCCCCGTTCAAACAATGTTGCTTCTGGGTGTTTAAGAACATTGCATTCATTAATAAAACTATTTTCGGTTTTTTCATGTATAAGTATTACTAACTGAAAATATCAAATACAAAGAGGTACGCTAACTACATGGTTTTAAATTTTGAAGAACTAATTTTTAGGCATATATAGAAAAAACATAGAATAAAAGTAATTTATTTTATTGTTAGATCATCAATTAGTGTGATTTTAGGTAGCTCAGTTCTTAAAACGCATTTACACGAATGAATTCTTCGCGTGCGGGTATGGATATGGAAGTGATGCGTAAATGGATAGCGGCAGGCACGGGTTGAGAAGGTGTGACAGGTGAAGATGAAAGGTCTTGTCGCGCACGCGCGGCGAGAAGCGAAGGTGATGCGAAAGGAGAACGGACAGGCAAGGGTGGAAGTGCCGGGCTACCTCGAAACAGTATGCGAAAGAGAAGAAAATGAGTTTAAACACGTTAACGCCTGGCTGGGATGAATAATATTCACTCGATTTTACCGCCGAGATCACGGAGAGCGATGAGATGAGATTAAAAATTGTCTTGACACTCTATGTCATCTGCGGGCTCCGCGGTAAACAAGTACTTCTTTTTCATCTCTTATTTATAGAAGGAAAACGAAAAAATAAATGGCGATTGGAAATGGAAGAAGAAGATTTTTTTGAAGATTGGAAAGGGGATTGGAAGGAAAAGAAGGAAGATTTTCATACAAATCAAGCCGAACTCTTCAGACATATCAGAGATAGGAAAAATCTGGAAATAAGGCTTGAGCGGAGAATGGAAAAAGTAATGAAAGAACTATCAAGGAGCATATCCGAGGAGGTCTATCCCATAAAGGCTTATGGGTAAGTGAAAATTATGAAAAAGGTATTTGCTGACACCAACATCTTTGGAATAGCAGTTGATAGAGATGATAGCAGAAGGGAATCTGTCTGGAGAATATTGGAAAGGGTAGCCTCTGGAGAGGTGGAATTACATACAGCTCAAATTGTCGTTGAAGAGATAAAACAGAATCCACACAAACCTACCAGGGAAAAAGAACTCAACCTGGTTAAGAACCTAACAACAGAAATTCATGATATGGACAAAAAAGCAGAGGATTTGGCTAACAAAATACTGAATCATACAGGCTTGGATGTAGTTGATTCCCAGATAGTTGCCCTGGCGATCTTAAATGGTTTAATCCTTTGGTCTGGGGATAGATACATTTTGAGAGAAAAGGTCATTAACGAGATAAAAGAAGTTCTAAAGACGCATCCAGAGTACACTTTTAAGCACAAAAAAGAGTAGCCACAAGATTTTACATATTTTTACAACTTTTTTTATTTCAACTGCAGTTTACGAAACGAGACAAAAAACGATATTGAAAACCTCAGAAAGGAGACGATTTCACGATTTGAAGCAGTGGATTCAAGATTTGTGGCGATTGATTCCCGGTTCGATTCACTTGAAGCGAGGATACCTGTGATGGAGAAGATAGCGGAGTTTGAAGTCCTGCTTGCCGATTGCGTAGCATTTTGATCAAACTTTCTTAAAGTTTGGTCGAGAAGAAGTTGAGCGTGCGTGCAGGCATGACTGCAAACTGTTGTGTTTGGTATTTGATGGAGAGGAGAAGGCAGAAAAAAAGCATATAAGTTATTAGGAAAAGCCTTGTTAGCGTACCGAAGGCGTATGCGAAGGAGAAGAAAATGAGACAAAATAAGTTTCCGCCGGGATGGGATGAAAAGCGAGTGCATCAAGTTTTAGCGCATTATGAGAGTCAAACCGAGGATGAAGCAGTCGCGGAAGACGAAGCAGCATACGAGCAGGAAGGACAGACGATTATGGAAATCCCGCAAGAATTGGTTTCTAAGGTTCATGACCTGATTGCCCAACATACTCATCAACAAGTAAATAAATAAATAGAGCTGTTGCAAGATGCTAATGCGGTCAGGAACGCTGGTACCGATTGTTATTCTACTTCGTGCTGGTTATTGATTGGTGATTCCAGGGGCTCTATAGTACTTGTAAAGAAGCCCCTCGATCCCAACTTGTAACTTATTGATTCATCAACCTCTACATCATCACATCCCAACATTTTCTCGCTGGTTCCAAATAAGCCAATAAGAACCCGCTTCTTGTATCATACCTGAAAATTCCTGGAAGTCCGACTGTTTCAGCAGATAACTGTTGGCGTAATTAGCATACGCCTGCGCCTCATCCTCTTTATTTTGGGAAGAGGTAATTACAACAACCGGGATACTCTTCAACTTCGCGGAGTTTTTTATTTTCTTCAGCACTTCCTGACCATCGCGTTTTGGCAGCCGCAAATCGAGAATGACCAAATCCGGGCGAGGACTCTTCTCTTTATCCTCGTATTTCCTATGGTGGAATAGAAAATCCAGCGCTTCCTCGCCATCTGCAACCCAGAAAATCTTCTGGGGCACTTCTACCCCTTCAAGCGCTCGCGTTATGAGCTTGGCATGCCCTTCGTCATCCTCCACGAGCAAAATTATTACCGTTTTACTCGTCTCTTTTGAACCCATCAACGCAACTTTTATTCGTAGCCCTATATATGATTTTCTATTTTTTCATGATATTGCTGGATTGATCTATGTATGGTTATAAAAAGAGCGAGATATAAAGAATAAGAGAGCTAAATATAATACGTAAATGCAATGATCCGCACCGAGAAGCTAAGTAAAACCTACCGTATGGGCGAGGTAGAAGTACAAGCACTGCAAGACGTGAGCTTAGAGATAAAAGGCGGGGAATTCGTTGCTATAATCGGACCTTCAGGCTCGGGTAAATCCACACTTCTCAATATGATTGGCTGTTTGGACAAACCCACGAGCGGTGCTGTTTTCATAGATGGTACTGACACCGGTTCGTTAACCGAAAACGCGCTTGCTGAGATAAGAAGAGAGAAAATAGGGTTCATATTCCAGCAGTTTAATCTCATACATACGTTAAATGCGTTAGAAAATGTTGCACTACCCATGTTCTTCGCGGGTGTTACGCGAGAAACTAGGCTGAAGAAGGCGGAGACGCTACTTGCTAAAGTTGGACTTGAAGAACGCATGTACCATAAACCGTCAGAGTTGAGTGGTGGGCAGCAGCAGCGGGTGGCGATTGCTCGGGCACTTGCCAACGATCCGGGAATAATCATCGGTGATGAACCAACAGGAAACGTGGATACCGAAGCGGGAGATGCAATAATGAATATCTTAGAAGGTTTGAATAGCGAAGGACGTACGGTAATCGTAGTGACGCACGATGCCGAAATCGCAGCACGTGCCGGTAGAACAAAGCGGATGCGAGATGGTAAACTACTCGAATGAAAACGTATGGGGCATCATCCGGCACAGCGAACTGATAGTTTTCGTGGCAATCACACTTATTATTGCAACTATTCTACTTTTATCCCTAACTTTCTCGCTATCTCTTTATATCTTACTCGTAAAGTCACTTCGGTAACGCCGGTAGCTTCAGATACATCTTTTTGCGTCTTTCTATCGCCACATAAAATGGCGGCTATGTAAATCGCCGATGCTGCTATGCCCGTAGGACCTCTTCCACTTGTTATATCCTTTTCTAACGCCTTTTTTATTATCTCACTCGCCCGTTCCTCTACATGCCGCTTCAAGTTCAATTTCTCACAAAATCTACCCACGTATTCCAGAGGCGAAGTCGGTGCAAGCCTCATCCCAAGCTTGGTTGCCAATAACTTGCTGGTCTTTATTATATCCTTCTTTCCCACTCTCGTTACCGTTTCTATCTCATCCAGCGTTCTTGGCACATTGTGTTTACGACACGCCATATACATAGATGCAGCCAGTATCTTCTCGATCGAACGGCCATGTATCAAATCTTTCTCCCACGCTTCACGGTATATCTCCATACTGCTCGCTCTCGCATCTTCGGGTATAGAAAGCAATGAAGACAACCGTTCAATCTCAGATTGTGCAACTAAACGCTGCCGCCCGACAGACGCACTCAATTTTTTCCTGCGCTGAAGTTCACTAAGTCGTTGTAACTGCACCCTATTGAGAGATAACTCTTTGTCCACTTTATCTACTACTGCTGCCTTATCCGCTACGTCTTTTTGCATTTCTTTTAACACCTCATAGTACGAAAATTTCGTTATTCACGGTTTTTCTTAGTTGTTTCTCCTTTACACTTTTAAACGTCTTCACACTAACGTAAGGTCGGTTTACAGGTCCAAAGACATCGTAAACTTTGCCTATTTTCCTTTTATCATTCGTGATGACGATGGAATTGACTATTTGCTCAGGTTTCATCTTTTTACCCCGTACAATCAATTTATTATCCACTAGGTGAAGCACAGTGCCTATCGTCCTCGTACCTTGTGCATTTCCTTTTCTTTTCATCGCTAATAATAAAGATGTTAGCTGAGTATATAAAGTTTACGGATTTCTTATATGCACCACCGGCAATATCAATAGTATGTCGGTATCTTTATTTGAACTGTACAATTTATTACCGAGGACAAACTGCAAGAAGTGTGGAACGGTCTGTATGGGCTTTGCTGCTAAACTGATTTCAGGAGAAGCTAAGCCGGAAGACTGTCCTTTGCTCTTAGAACCTGCGTATAATGATAATTTAGAAACTTTGAAGAATCTACTCGCTCCGTTTACGGAAAAAGAACTCACAGGGTTGATAATAACGGCTGAAAACTGTATGGGTTGTGGAATATGTGTTGTGGTATGCGAAGAGAACAGGATGAACGAGGAGGTAATATATGGAAAAGGGAGCAGGCATAAAGACGTACAAGTTTTAAGAATAGAATGCGGAAAAGTAAGGTTGGTAGATGCAAAGAAGTGTAAGAGAGCATTTGAACCACCAGAGTTTTGTAGGGCTTGTGTTGACCATTGCCCCACAAATGCAATAGAACTGGTGTCTTAAATAGATGAATGTAGTACACGAAGAGAGAAAAGTGCGTTAAACACTAATTCATTTATATAGTAACACCATAGTAATTTGATTATGCACATGATACGTAACAGGCAGAAAGTCTTAACATTATTAATAGCGATATTTGCGATTGCAATGCTATTTATTGCAACAGTTACTAATGCAAATGCGGCTGAGGTCGTAGTCACACGTACGTTATCCACGACAAATCCTGCTTCTGATTCTACATTCGAGGTTAGGTTGGACTTGACCGGACTCCAAATAGGCGGAGTCATAGAAACTATTCCCCCGGATTTCGTATTTGTCAGTACTCAGCATCCACAAGAACAAACCAATGTGTCGTCATCAGGCCAGGAACTTGCATTTGTCGTGGTCAACGAAACTGTGATAGTGTATGTAGTACGAGCACCGTCAGAAGGAATAGACGGAACAATTATCGGATTGTGGTATGACGCCTTAAGCATGACAAAAGGTGATATTGAAAGTACGAGCGTTTCTGTAAACGCAGTACAAACACCCACACCATCTCCTGCAACTCCGGACTTCAATCTGGTATCTACACTTGCAGGGTTACTTGCAGTCGTGTATATACTTGCAATCCGCAGAAAAGGGCATGGGGGTGACGGGCAGTGAACAAGAAGGTATGGCTAATAGTTTCTGGACTGTCATCTGTGTTACTCGTGCTTGCAACTACAATACCTGCTTTTGCATATGATGTAGACGAGCTCTTAAGCAAGTGTGAAATCGCGCCGGCACCGGAACCTGCTGTAATGGTGTACAGCTACGAACTCAACCCGGAGACGTTAATACCCGGCGATGTAGGCGTGCTTACGATAACACTTACGAATATGCAGGAAAAGCCGATAGAGACAGATATAGATATAAGAACAAGCGAATATCAAGGCCCCACAACAGATATTGACGCCGAGACAAGGTACACAATGGACGCATACATAAAAGAAGCTTATATCGTGGAGAACCACTTCAAAATTTACAACAAATATATCTCTGCCGGTGTGATAGGCCCCAATAAAAAAGTAGACCTCGAATTTAAGATACAGGCACCCGGTGCAGAAGGCATATACATGCTAAAATTCACTGCCGACATTGAGGATATGAACAGAAAAAGAAGCAAAGGGATTCGTTATTTTATTCCCGTACAGGTCAGCGGTACGGTAAACTTGATACCACAGGAAGTATCTCAGAACGAGGTGCGGTTGGAAGTAATAAACGAATGCCTGTCAGAGGTTAACAGCGTGTATGTTACGGCTTTAAATGTGACCGGGGCAGAAGTTCAGCCGGAAAAAGTATATGTCGGTAGGATAAACGCAGGCGAGTCGGTTATTGTGGTATTCACGGTTGTAAACGCAGAGCTAAATACAGAAGCATGCAGTGCAATATTTAAGGCGAGTTTTAAGCATGGTGTAAATAAGCACGAGTCAAATCAGGTATGCGTGGCGATACCATATTCTGCTGAGCTATTGGAAGAGCAACCGGAAACTGCTTTTGCACCTATTCCCGTATCTCACATTCCGACTTCTTCTCCTAGTTCAACACCGAACTCGCAAATATCGGGATTTGGTGCGGTGTTAGCATTTGGCGGGCTGTTTATAGCGGGATTATTGAATCTAAGCAGGAGGAAAAGATGAAGCAAGCGGAAAGACGAAGAAGAAAGAAGATGGTGGTGGCACGGGAAACACGCAAAGTCACTTGCTTGTTAACGGTTTTTGTGCTGACAGCAGTTGTGCTGACTTCTATTTCTGCTACTGCCGTGAATAACGACAATACTGTATCGAAGGCGGAGATCGTAGATGCAATCATGGCACACATGAAAGCAACGTATATGGGCGAAGACGTGCAGCATCCTGATAAGGAAGAACTCCGTAGAGTTGCTTGCCTTTATTATTACCACGGCCGGTATCCCCGGACTATAGATAGTGCGACCGGAGATCCTGTAACGATATATCAGCCATTGGAGAAGATAGTAGTGCTGAATGCCGGTGTAGCAGAAGCGATTCGCGCTCTTGGCGCTAAAGACCGAATAGTTGGCGTTAGTGATCTTATAGCAAAACAAACAGTTTTCTTTCCTGAAATAAGTACTAAAGAGGTAGTTGGCGGCTGGAGGGAGATTGACCCGGAGCTGGTGCTGCATTTAGAGGCAGATTCGGTATTTGCATACGGTAACTGGCCTGGTCCCGAATATATAGAGGAAAAACTACCGGACTCCGTAACAGTCATCCGTATGGACATATACAAGCCCGAAACACTTAGAGCAGAAATGGTGAAGCTGGGATATTTGCTGGACGAAGAGGTTAACGCATCTGAGTATATCGAATGGCATGATAAGTACGTGGATGCGATAGAAGAGCGGGTATCGAAGATGGTGGAAGATGATAACCCCGAAGTATTCCTGTATAAGAGTGTGATTGAGTCCACAAACGAGCGGAAGGCATATACAACGCAATCCGGTGGAATAAGCACACTTTGTGAGATGGCAGGCGGGCAAAACATAGCAGAAGGGTTCGAAGTTGCATACCCCACAGTAGACGTGGAATGGATTTTAGATCAGAATCCAGAAGTAATGGTAGGGCTGTCAGAGAGTGGCGGTCGCGGCGGTTATGAGACGGATGATGAATTCGGGTTGACGGATGAGTATGAAAGTCTAATAGAACTACCGGGGTTGGGTAATGTTACGGCGGTTATGGACGAGCGAGTATATGTGATAGATAGTAATGTCCCGTTTGGTCCCGGGTATCCGATTGGTCTTGCATATATGGCAAAATGGTTCAATCCGGACGAATTTGATGATTTAGACCCGCAAGTGATTCATCAGGAATACGTGGATAAAATCTGTGGCATTGACCTTGACGTGACGAAGCGGGGCGTGTTTGTGTATCCCGAGCTTGCGAACTACTACTAAACAAGTTGCAAAGAAAGAAGCAGTTCAGGACAAATAAATGAACTCGACAACACTAATAATAATACCAAATGTTTTGTTCTTACGTTTCGTGCTACTGGCAGAGCGGAAAATAACGAAAGTCATATTATGATAGAAAGTATCCTCTTTAATATCGCTCAAATTGAGTGATATTACCCGGTAAAAAATGCAGGGTAAAAAGCGCAAAGATAAGAAAGGCGATGCGCCGAGGAGGGGCGCGATATAAATACCCAAACAAAAGGAGGTGAAAAGAAAAGATGACAAGAGAAAAAATAATGGCTATGCTCCTGGCGGGGTTAGTTCTTGCAAGTGCTGTCGGGATAGCGAGTGCGCATTTCACAATGATTTTCCCCAGCGATAGCGAAGCTACCATATGGGATGTGACGCCAGGAGATTACATAGCAGAGTTAGGAGAGACAAAGACGGTGTATGTCATGTGGGGACATCCTTACGAGCACATATCGTTTAATATGGCATCAGTACCTGAAGTCTCGGTTACGAAACCAGACGGTACTGTTGAGCAACTAACGGCAGAACAGATCTCCGTGGATAGCATGGATGAAGACGGTAATCCCGGTACCTTTGTAGCGTACAAAGCTTCGTTCACTGTTGATCAAAGAGGTGATTCCGTGGTTGCAGTGAAATATGAAGACGAAGGCGAGAATCTGATAGACTGCACAAAAGCGGTTATCCACTGTGGTATAGAAGCGTGGGAAGGTTGGGATGCCAATGTCGGACAGAAGACCGAGATTCTTCCTTACATGCGACCTTATGGCATGGAAGAAGGTTTTGTATTCGCGGGACAGGCAATGTACGATGGTAAGCCACTTACAGATGCACCGGTAGAGATTGAGATATACCACACTCTGGACGATGGTAAAGAGATCGTAGGAACAGCCGAGGAGATGTTCCCGTATGACCCACCGATGGTGTTCACAAGGCTTGCCAAGTCCAATGATAAGGGCGAGTTTGTGTACACGCTTGACGAGCCGGGGATATGGTTTGTCGGTGCGACTATGGAACCTGAGACTGGACGTAACGTCCGGGGTGTGTTCATAGTTCCAACGATTGATGCGTTCCCACCGAAAGCAGCGGCTACGGTGAATACCGAAGAGCTAAAGACACGTATAAAGGCCGTGGAAGAGAAAGTGGCAACAGCCAAGGAAGCACCTGTTGCGGAAGGAGCACCCGGATTTGGCGTTATACCCGCAATTCTTGGGTTGTTGATCGTGGTATACCTGATAAAACGGAGAGAGAGGTAAGTAAGAACAAAAATGGTACATATATCAGATGGAATATTATCTCTGCCTGTATTGGCAGCGGGATGGGCAATCACAATTGCATTGCTTGCAGTGGCAATCTGGTGGAGCAAGAAGAAGGGTAATTTAGAGGAGGAGATACCGAAGTTATCGGTGATGACAGCGGCATTTTTTGTCGCTTCTCTCATCCATATACCCGTAGGACCGACAAGTGCGCATTTTATACTCAATGGGTTAGTGGGTGTAATACTAGGGATATTCGCCTTTCCCGCCATTTTTATTGGCGTTGTACTTCAGACTGTTCTTTTTCAGCATGGCGGCATAACCACCATCGGTGTGAACACGGTGAACATAGGGATTCCTGCACTGATTGCTTATTGTATATTCAAGTGGGGGAATAAGGGGGGTATGACGTTAATGAGAAAGGAGTTATCCGTCTGGATATTTGGTGCTCTCGCAGGTGGTATAGCAGTATTTCTGGCTGTAATTTTCACAGCGTTTTCGCTCGTGCTCTCAAATGAAGAGGCTTTTTTTGCCATTGCAATCGCATTTACTGTCGCGCACATACCCATAATAATAATAGAAGCGATAATTACAGGTTCGATCGCGGTGTTTCTGCTAAAAGTAAAACCCGAGCTAATAGGTGGATTAGGGGATGATGACTAAATGAACGTGAAACAGATGGCTTGTATTTTTGCTGTGCTCGTAGTGCTATCGTGTTTGTGCATAAGCGTTGCGAGTGCACATCGCATGCACGTAGTGCATACGCTGAGTGAACTAGAAATAGAAGCGTACTTCGGTGGTGGCACACCTGTACGGGATGCCGATGTGAAAGTGTACGACATAGACGGTAATTTGTATATAGAGGGTACGACAGACGAAGAAGGTAAGTTCCGTTTTCCACCTAAGATAGGTATGGAAGAGTATGAAGTGGTCGTGAATGCAACACACATGCCGGGTCATAAAGGCGAAACCACGATTAACTTAAGTCAGGTAAGTGCTGGTGCTGGTGGAGTAGGGACAGAAATACCGTTATACACAAGGGTTATAGCAGGCTTTGGATATTTAATAGGAATTGCGGGTTTCGCAATGGCATATGTGTACTGGAAGCGGAATAAGAAGTAAAACTAGGTATTTGCAGAAATGGTAAATTATCCGGAGATTGACAAGTATTCCGCACTCGATTCGCTGATGCACCGGTTTGACCCGAGGGCAAAGATAGTAGCATTTACAATCCTTATTTTCGCGGTTGTTTTAGTTCCAAACCTGAAATTAGCGTTTATCGCGTTGATCGGCGCTATTCTCTTTCTTATCACATCAAAACTGCCACTCAGGTTCGAGTTACAGCACATCAAATGGGTTTTTTTATTTGTCGTGCCGTTTATCATCATCATGCCGTTTACCGTGTCGGGAACAGAAATATTCCGCTTTCACGGATTAACGATGACTTACGAAGGGCTGGAATACGGTATTTTAGTAGCAGTGCGGGCTTTGTCTGCGGTTATACTGGTTTTACCGATGATCGCGACCACGCGGTTTGACATAACAATAAAAGCATTGGGTGAGCTAAAAATGCCCAATATGCTAGTTCAAATGTTCATGTTCACGTATCGCTACATATTCGTGTTTGTGGTCGAGTTTCAGAGGACCTGGCGGGCAATGGCGGCACGGGGGTTCCAGTTGAAGACGAACCTATATGCGCTCAAGACGATAGGGGGGGCGTTGGGTATGCTT
>JAPVWK010000020.1 GCA_028572065.1 Candidatus Methanophagales archaeon | reverse complement strand
TGTCCAACACCTTTTATGTAGTTTCCATGTACATATAGCCCAGCATCCTTATCGGTGTATTCTCCTGTCTCTTTGTTTTTGTGGCTACTCGTATTTGACTTGATAAGACTCCCGTCCAACCCTACGAGTCGGCCTTTCCATAATCCCAGACTCCGCGATGTCTTTGATAAGTCATAAAATAATTCTCTGAATGGTTCTATCCCCATTCGTTCTTTCTCCATAACCCTACTGAAGATTTTAGCCGTGAGAATGCTTTTAAATCCACATAAATCCGCCAAAGCAGGTTTCTCTTCCAGATCTATGATTAGATCGGTGTAATAGGGTAACCTCTTCTTGCACATTACGACGAGCGCCTTAGCTATTTTGCGAAGAGGGATCCTAGAATCATTTTGAGGATGGTTCTCTCGTTCCCATGCATCTAATCTTTCATCAAACGGATAAAAAAGGAAAAGATGCCTGATGTCGCCCCTGTATGTTGTTTTGCACTGATATGAAAT
Organism: Candidatus Methanophagales archaeon; assembly: GCA_028572065.1. Lineage (GTDB taxonomy): Archaea > Halobacteriota > Syntropharchaeia > Alkanophagales > Methanospirareceae > QENJ01. The sequence goes on along the minus strand of JAPVWK010000020.1, from coordinate 21,056 downwards.
TTACTCAATCTCGGTCAGTTTGTCGCCAGTATAGGGTGATGCTTTTGGTGTCTTAAAGCTTGGCACATATTTAGAAACCCGCTCTTTAACTTTCCTGAGTACGTTTGAGAACATATCAAGTGTTTTCTGTACTCCACTTGCTATCTCTGACAATATCTTCTTCATCCGCATGTTCTTTTTCCTCTTCTTTGGTCCACCTCTTATGAGGTGAGATTTTCTAGTATGCCTAAGTGTGACTTTCCCTAGAAAATCCAAAATTTGCGTTTGAATATAAAATCCCACCTTTTTAAATACCAGGATCATCTAATATCCCCCTTTCGCACTTTACTACTCAAATACATGAGTTAATAAAGGATTTTATCCTATTTGAACTTTTCTATTTCCTTATATTTAGAAAATACTATCGCAAATGAGTACAAAACGGTTTTAAATAACTATAACAAAAATTATCTGAAAAAGGGGTAAAAATAGTAAATTGATTTATTAATGGGGATGGGATAGGTCTGCTTCCAGAGGCTCTCCTTTAATTCCTTAACCTGTCCATTCTTTGCGAGCGTATCCGTCTCTTCTTCGGTTACCAGCGATAATATAACCCTTTTTGCCTCGGTATCCGCACTCCTTTTACCATACCCTTGCTTATCCACATCTGACCGTGCAATCCAGACCATCTGCCCCGGTTTAACTCGCCCTACTGACGGTGCAAATCGATTCACGACATCTAAGAAGTCATCTACGAGTCGTTTCGCTATCTCCAGCTTATCAGAATAGCCATACCCATCGATGAGCTTTTTTATAAGCACATTTCGTAGTGTTCGCTCTTTAAGCGGTCCGTAGACATCTTTCGCGTGTCCCCGTTTGAGCATGCCTTTATCCGTCATTGTGCTCCCCCCCTCGAAGTTTTTTTAAAAGCTTCATTGACTATAAACTGCTCCAGAAGCTGGTTGATCCTATCGGTGTATCCTTCGCTCTCTGCTCGCTCAATTAAAGTTATATACTCTTTAATTAGCCTTTCTGATAGTTTTGTTATCTTCCTGATGGTCAATAGTGGATAGGATTCCTTATGCAGGAATGTAACCACAGTGAAACTCTCCAGGTATCTGTTCACGCTGGAAGGTGCATGCCCCATCTTCCTGGCGGTTTCTGATAGCGAATAGTTCTTTAGATACAGCTCAACTGCTTTTGTTTTATGTGATACGCCTCTTCCTATGTCTTCCACCATTCCGCGCGTAAGCAATGAGATTCCTTGTTTCATGAGGTAACTGTCGTCTCTCTTTATCGTGCTTAGACTTGTGTCCTGAAGGATTGCGAGATATTCCTGGGTCAGAACCCCTCCCTGTTCTATCGCTTCGTCACACAGACGCAGTTCCTTATTCTGTCTTTCCGCCGCGATGCCGTATTTCTGCCGGATCTCAAGGTCCGTCTCATGTAAGATGGTTAAGTTCACTGATACCATCCGACAATACTTTATTGGCTTTCCCGCAGGTTCTCCTAAAGCAACCACCGTTTTTGCGATCTGTCCCGGTCCTCTGGAACCATCGTAGTAATCATGATTAAACAACGTGATTCTATCGTATAGCGCTTCTGCTTCCACTTTAGACAGTCCAAAACCTGTAATCAGGTCATTGATAAACAGTTGTCTGTCCGATTTATCCACCAACCTTTTCCACTCTTCCTGGTTCATTTACATCTCCTATATATAGTCCTATAATATGTTATGAACCAGGTGTCATATGACACAAAGGGTATTTTATACTTTGTAGCGTTCGCGGATATATATCAACAGCGCGAAAATATTGGGTGCCACATCCTTGATGCGATTGCGGTCCGCGCGCATAGCTCCTTACGTTGAAGGCGCGGGCGCATCCGGGTCCGCGGGCTGCCCGGCCTCGTGTATGCGCAGTCTGGAGAATACCAGGTAGGTGTGGACAGACTCGAAGAGCTCCTTAAGTCCTTCCTGGAGCCTGGCTCGGAGTGCGTCGAGTTCGGCGACGGGCTTATTACCGGCGTAGGCAAGGCGCACATCAACCGCCACATTCTTGCCGAGTCGGATGGCGTACACATCGTTAATTTGGTACTGGTCGGTAAGTCCACGTTCTTCGAGCCGGGACTGAAGGGCGCTGCGGATTTCGTCCTCGATATCGCGGTCAACGCGCTTGCCGACTATGCGCTGGATTTCCGTCTTGAACATAGTCCACGGCGTTGATAAGATAAGGATGCAGAGGATAAGCACTACAATACTATCGGCGATGAACTTGATGTTGAAGGTATCGCTGGTGATCCATGTACCATCAGGGATCAGACCAAAAATCACAAACGCCACGCCAATAGCACCGGATAGGATGGCAGAAAGCACCGCGGCTGTGTCTTCGACCTTGAGCACCTCAGACTTATTGCCGATCTTTCGGTTGTTCTTTTTGTGAATCTGGCTCAGTCCGATGCAAGGAATCACCATCAGGACGGAGTAGATGACTAGGACCTTGAAATCGACCATTACACCTTCACGCGTCACAAAGTACGCGATCATAGTGCCCACGCTGCCGACAAGCGTCAAAACGACGATGCCCAGCAACATAAGTCCACGAAACATAATGTAGATGCTTTCGTTGGCGAACCTGCCATACGGGTACTCCTCGGTTGGCTTACGCAGCGCTTGTGCGCCTACCCACGACGCCACCAGGCCTGTGGCAAGGCTGACGAGGCATACAATTCCGTCCAACTTCGGCGCCTCAGACCCCGAAAGCTGCCACGTCACGAGCCCGGCAATCCCCATGACCAGGTATATGTAACACCCGATCCGAAGACTCCTGTTCTCTACCTGGCTAATCTGTTCGCCTGTGATTTCAGTTGGATTTTCCATTTCTGATTCGTTTGTCATTAGTAGCCTCCTGTTCCATTTCTGGCCATTTATTTATTACCCTGGCATATATTACTCTACCTCTGATTTTGGTATAAACAACGCAAATACCAACGTAACCACTAAAATAATAAGAATCACCAAAAAAGACTGCTTCATTGCTGTTTGTGTTGCCGAATACACGATTCTTTTAAATTCATTCACTTTCTCTTCCGGATATTTGGACAGATCTATCTCAGCATGTTCTCCTTCCATTTTGTGTGCATAATCCTGCAGCTCTGCTACTAACTCATCCTTAGGCATATCCACCTGTATAATATCAGAAGTCATTACTCCTGTTGCAATACCGCTAAACACAAATGCTACAAGCACAGTACCAATTAAAGCAGTCCCCATTGAAGACCCTAAATTTCTTACTGTATTAATCATACCTGCGCCCTCATTTTGTTTATCGTCTGGAACGGCAGAAATGAGCATATTGCCAAGAAGTGCTAAAACAAATCCTATACCAACACCATAGATGAGTAATCCAATAGCTAAATCCGACCCGGTTACTATTTCCGGACCTGAGAACAAATTCTGTATAGCGAAAACACCAATAGCAGCAATGATAATACCGAATATTAGTAGATACTTATTATTGTACTTTTGACTTATAGGACCTGTAACAAAAGAAATACATAAAATAGAAAATGAATAGGGTATGAGATAAATACCGGTTTGCACTGCCGTATAGTGCAGGACCTGTTGCATATAAACAGGCAAAATAAACATAGTGCCCATTAATGCCAGATTAAGTGTCATCTGAGTAACATTGCCAAAGGAAAACGTCTTGCTTTTAAATATGTCAAAATCAAGCAATGGCGTTTTATTATGCCGTTTTCTTCGCTCGGTCCATAATTTGAAACACACGAACAGGATGATGCCAAGCACTAACATGACGGGTACTATTGAAAGGCCGGATCCTGCATTCAAGAATGCGAGAATGATAAATACAAAACTTAATGCAGAAATTATAACACCTATAATGTCCAAGCTCGGTCTTTTTGAGGCGTCAATTTCTACTTCTTTTAGCATACCTGAGAAGATCAGGATAACCACTACCAGTATCAACTCACTTGCGAAGACCCATCTCCAGCTCAATTCCGATATGATAAAACCGCCTAACATAGGACCCACGGCAGCACCTGCCGCTCCAATTCCTCCATATATCGCAAAAGCGGTAGCCCTATTCTTGGGGTTTGGATAAGAGCTTGCTAAAAGAGCCATTGTTGCAGGCATCATAGCCGCTGCGGCACATCCTTCTATAACCGACCAGCCCGTGAGAAGAGCTGCCACATTAGGACTTAATGCCGCCGTCGCCGTTCCTACACCATATATTGCCACTCCGATTAGAAAAACTTTCTTTCTACCGTACATATCACCAAGCTTAGCACCCATCAGCATAGTGGATGCCATTACTAACGTGTAAATAGCCATTATTGCCTGGACCGTACTAATATCTGTATCCAGATCTATAACTAAATCATTGATTGCAACGCTCATTGCTGTTGTATCAAAGACCAGAATAAAAAATGCAATACATAGAACTATAAGAGGGCCCCAGCTCATGGAAGAACTTTTCGCGTCCCCTGCTGCACTTTTGCCTTTTCTCATCTCTGCTTTGCCTTCTCTTTGTTTTGCTTTGCTTTTTCTATGATGTGCAACAAAAAAAGATGGGGCCATATAAAAAGGTTATCGGTTGTTTTTGATGGCAATACCAAAACGGGAATAAAAAAGTGAGAGGAAATTCGGTTGTACAACAAAAAGAAACCAGGTGATGTTTCAAAGTCATATAAAAATGGTCTCACAAATCAAAATCGCAGCAAAAGTAAGCCGGAATATGGCGTTATAGCCATTATGAAGCACCCTTTTTGCGGATTGTCTAATTATGGGTCGGCTTTATACATTATCAAAAGAAAGCTTTATAATGTGATATTATATCTAGGATATATGCTAAAAAAATTAGGAGGTGTTAAAACAAATGAGTAGAAATACACAGAACAACCCGATGCAACTGATTGTAGCCGCTTTTCAGGACGAGGATGGCGCCGAGCGGGCGCTGAATGAACTGAAGGCAGCAAAGAAAGATAATCTAATCAAGATCGAGAACGCTGCTATCATCCGCAAGGACATGAAAGGTAAGCTCCACATCAAGGAAGCCGCAGAGAGGAAGGAAGCAGGCAAAGGTGTAGGCGTAGGTCTTGTCGTGGGCGCAGCCTTAGGCGTGCTTACCGGCGGTGCCACACTGGTCCTGGCGGCCGGTGGTGCCGTTGTCGGCGGTTTAGCTGCTAAACTGCATGACACCGGCTTTGACGACAAGCGTCTGGAGACGATGGGCAGATCGCTAAAACCAGGTACTTCTGCTATTGTGGCTCTTATCGAGCACAAGTGGGTGGGTGAACTGGCACAGGCACTGAGCGAAGCCGGTGCGGACATGCTTACGCAGGCAATCTCAGATGACATCGCAACCCAACTTAAAGAGGATCGTGAGGTGGCATACACCGTGATCGCATCTGACGAGGGTGTGGCTTCCGATCGTGTTGTGGTAGGTAAGGACGACACAGTAGATGACCGCGGTGCGGAGAAGCTGGCTGATAAGTAGCGGCGTTTTCGCGGCATGCCTGTTTCGGGTAGCGGAAACCCTATTTGATCATTCCGGGGGAAAAAAACTCAGATTACAAAAATGTGGCACGGGGCATCAGCCTTGGTGCCTCCGCTTTTTTTTTATGCACGTTGCGATTCGAGAACCCCTGGCTCCGATCAACTGCCGGGATAAGGGCGCTACACTGCGATTAATCAGACACTACGCGTTTTTAGGGGCATGCCGTTGGGTAAACAATTTGTGTTTGTTTATAAAACTTTTTCCTAAAATGTTTTAGTGTTAATCTCGTAAAATCTCGTGGTTAGTACAAAAGTTAAAATGATGTAACAACAATTTCCATTGCTTTATGGGCGTCTACCAATTCAAAACCGTTGATTAGTTCGCCTAAAGAGATCTGATGTGTAATTAACTCTTCAACCGCTATTTTCCGCGCTGCTAAGATCTTCAATGCTTTTCGATTCTGTTCAGAGGTACATCCGTAAGCGCCAACAATTTGGAGCTCTTTATAATGTATCATATTGTGATCTATGGGAATATTTTCATATCCGTGTGGCAGACCAGAGAAGAATACAATTCGTCCGCGTTTATTTAGCATTTCTATACCCAGAGCAAGAACTTCCGGATCGGAACATGCAGGAATAACCACGTCTGCACCGCCCGTTATTTCTTTTACCGCTTCCACTGGGTCGTCTTTTGTCGAGTCAATAAGATACTCCACAGCGACCTTTTTAGCAAATGCGATTCTTTCCGGGCTGTTTTCTATGAGTATTACTTCAGAAGCGCCGGAGATATGTGCTAATTGACGATGTAAATGACCTAAAGGTCCTGCTCCAAAGATTACGACTGTATCACCAAGTTTTATTTTGCTCAGTTCTTGTGCATTGATGCAACAGGCAAGAGGTTCTGCAAGAGATGCCGCCTCAAATGATAAAGAAAGGGGTATCTGATTTATGCAGCCATTTTGAACGCCATTTGCAGGAACGAGCATGTATTCTGCAAACCCGCCGTCATGATGGAAGCCTATTATTGACATTTTATCACACATGTTTGGAACGCCACTTATACAGAAAGGACAGCCACCACATGGAAGACCAGGAGCTACTTGTACTCGATCGCCTACATCGAATTTGTGGTCGCCTTTTCCCACTTCTATTATCGTTCCTGCAAGTTCGTGTCCGAGTATGCGTGGTAGCTTAAGATCACGATGACCTGAGTGGAACATCTTCGTATCGGTTTTGCAGATTGCGCATGCTTCTAATTTTAGTAACACCCCTCCGGAATTGCAAACTGGTCTATTTACCTCCGTGATCTCCAAGTTTTCTATGCCACTTAGAACTGCTGCTTTCATTTGGCGTCCACCTCTTCTAACAGACGTTCCAGTTTCTGCTCGCCACGTTCCGGATCTAAGTTCTGTTCCCTTATCCAATCTGACAGTTTATTTATCGCTCGTCCGGATTCAAGGATCCTTTTTGCCTTCTCGAAACCGTCCTCAATATCTCTGGCTTTGCCCACCAGGTAAAGAATGGGGGCAGTATTGAGACAAACGATTTCATGCCTTGCGCTACAATCCGTACCTGTTAATAACCTGAGGAAGCGTAAAGTTTCCTCGTTCCTGTTTGTGGAAGATAAAAGGGCATGCTCATCGGTAGAGTGGATTCCAAGGTCCTCCGGGTTAATAGAGAAGGACGTAATCGCACCATTTTCATGTAGTTCGTTAACGAAAGTCTTGCCCATAGTGGAGATTTCATCTATGCCTTTAGTCCCATCACTATTCAAGCCGTGAAATACAATAGCGCGACGGTAGCCGATATTTCGCATCGTCCGAGTAACGGGTTTGATTAAGTTCCTGGAATATACACCCCTTACGCCGTACTGTGGAAGTGCGGGATTGGCGAGAGAGGCAGCAATATTCAGTGTTGTCCCGAACCGGATTTTGGACAGAACCCTTGCCAGCGCCGGATGTATTCTGTGACTCATGCCATTAAAGATACCAATTCCTGCTTTTTCTATGCTCCTCTTTACAAGTTCCGTGTCACATTCAACGTCTATCCCTAGAGACTCTAAGATGTCAATAGCACCACAATTGGAGGTGATGGCTCTTGCTCCATGCTTGGACATATAGACACCATCAGCCGCAGCAACGATTGCAGCAGCGGTACTGATGTTAAATGTCTTGAGTGCGTCCATACCAGTGCCGCAGTTTTCGACTATGGGCTGAGGTACTGCCGGTGTGACTGGCACTGTATCAAGTTCATAGATGGCGTCCCAAATGCCTGCTATTTCTTCTGGTGTCTCGCCTTTGGCGGTTAGTGCAGCTAAGAAAGCACCCTGTTGCAAATCAGGCTGCTCGTTCAGGAGCACTTGACGGAACATCGCCCTCGCCTCTTCGCGTGTGATCTCCACCCCCTGTATGAGTGCATTAATCTTCGTACCGAAATCTTGTATCTTATCCATGTGGAGAAGGAAAAGGGCATCTACATTTAAAGCTTACTATTCGCATTACACATGTAATGTAAATGCGGGTGACAAGATGGAACCAATAAACATAAGGCTGCCAAAAGAGAAGATACAGCGGATTGATGAAATCGCAGTAAAGAACGGTATCAAAAGGTCTGAGGTAATAAGACAGGCGTTAACAATTTATTTACAGCTTTTAGAGAATATAGGCGAATTTGTAGAGTTTAGAAGCCTATGTATATCGCGTGAAGAGATTTCAACATCGAACTTCGGCGACCTTATTATCATGAAACTCAAGAATGGTCAGGCAATTGTGCTGGCTAATACATCCTCGGGCGGGATAGGACCCAAGCATGAAGATGAAATTAAACTGGATGGTAAAGACTTTGGGCGGTTAATGGCACGAACAGTCCTTATAAAAGTTTTAGCTTCGGGTGCACAGCCAATAGCTTTAATTGCAAACTTGAGTGTGGAATTTTTCCCTACCGGGTCACGAATATTTAAAGGTATAAGAGAAGAAGCGCTTAAAATAAAAACGCTGGATGTATTAGAAGGGCATACAGAAGAGAATATCAAAACGAAACAAACCGGTATAGGTATTACGGTACTTGGAATCGGTAATGAAAAAGAATTGAAAATGGGCAAAACGTTAAAGAATGACATAATCGCTGCTTTTGGTGTGCCAAAGGTGGGATATGAAGTGATAGAGGCCATAAATGCCAATGCCCGGGACATCATAATGGTAGAAGACGTGTTAAAACTTTCAAAGATGAGTTATGTTCATGAACTCATACCTGTTGGTCATGAAGGGATAAAAGGCGGATTAAAGGTGATGGAGCATATCGGCGGCTATCGGATTAAGATGGAGAGCGAGATAAAAGAGAAGGCAGATATGGAAAAATCCGCAGGACCTTCAACGGTTATCCTTCTTACATTGGAAGAAGAGAATATAGAGCAGGTAAAAAGAATAATTAAGAAACCATTTCAAGTTTGGGGGAGAATAATGTGAAAAGCCTTTATTTCCGCGAAGTATTTCTGATGCCTCTGCGTTCTTTGCACGCTCTGCGGTAAAACTTAAGGCTATAGTGATTTCATTGGAAAATTCGAGAGTGCCGGTTGTAGCATATACAACTATCGGACGCTGCAGCCTCATCCCGAATAAAAACCGTAACCAGTTATTTCGCTTGATCAGCAGATCATATATGGAAACAATCACGGCGAATGACAATGTACTAAGAATGAGGTATTTTACAATAACGCTCGCATTCCAATTGGCAATATAAAAAACAATCGTCACAATTACAGTTTGATGCAGTATATAAAATGGTAAAACAGCTTCATTTGCATATTTCAATACTCGGTTATTGAAGCTAAGGTATTTGCTCCCAAAGCCGAGTATTGCAAGAACCAAGAAGAGCCATTATTTTTCAGCAGTAACCAACATCTCAAAATCTTCTGTTGTAAGTTTATCATTCCTTGAATAGGCTCCAAGTTTTGCGCCATAAATACCGATTTTTTTGAAGCCTAATGTTTTTAATAACCATGTAATTTCAGAGGGTACATAATATCTTTCATTACATTCTAATTCCTTCTTATTCCCAAAATCATCTTCTACTGTTGTAATATTGTGATCTCGGAAAGTCATTAAATCAAAAGTATTACTTCTATAGGCCGCATTCCCGCTTTCCGTTGTTGATGCACAAAATTCTTCAACTGAGTGATATAGTGGAAATAATCCATTTAGTGTTGTAAAAATCAGCTTGCCAGGATCCTTTAATGACTGTGCAACATTTTTTAATATTTCATAATTCATTTCATCTGTTTCCATCAAAGGAAATGCTCCTTCACAAAGCATTATTGCCAAATCGAATTCATTCTTAAATGGCAAATTCCTTGCATCATGTTTCTGAAAATCTATTTGAAAGTTTTGAGCTTTTGTTTTTTCTTTTGCTCGCTCCAATTGTGATTCTGACAAATCAATTCCTATAACTTTGTATCCCCTTTTTGTCAATTCAATCGAGTGTCTACCAGTTCCACAGCCCATATCAACAATTCTCAGCGATTTATCATATTTAATTTCTTTTTCGATGAAATCACACTCACCAATTGTGCCTTGTGTAAAGTTTTCAGTATCATATTTTTTGCCATAGTCTTCAAATAATGTTTCATACCATTGTTTCATTTTATTTCCCCTTTTTGTTTTGATAGTATGGTATAGTATAAAATAACTTTCGGTTTATCGTAGCATGCCAAAATAGAGATGCTCCCGATTTTCGCGATGCCGTTTTGTAGTCGTAAATAGAAGCCTCCGCACATTTGCGAAAATCTTTGTTTTTACTGTTATCCGATGATGTCCGAGTGCGATAAAATGGAACATCGAAATAAATAGAAACGCTTTTATACTCTGAAATCAAAATACCAAAATAAATAAGGTGATAAATATGGAGTTTGAACTCACGTTAGATGGTGGTATGAAGCGACTAATAATCATCTCCCTCCTGATAATTCTGCTCTTGCCCAATGTTCAGGCACTTAAGATTCTATCTGGAGATCAGGTATCAATTGATTCCCCAATAGACGATGATGTTTTTGTAGCAGGTGGTACGGTAAATATCAATGCTTCAGTGGCGAGCGCTGTAATAGCAGGTGGCGATGTCAACATAAATGCACCGGTAAGCGGTGATGTTTTCGTTGCTGGAGGCACAATAGCCGTTAATTCTGATGTTGACGGCAAAATTGTAGCTGCGGGTGGCGATATAGATTTGAGAGGCGATGCAAGAAATGCTGTGATTGCAGGAGACAATATTAGCATCCATTCTACCACGGTTATTAGCAAGGACGCAGTCATTGCTTGCTGTTACCATTATTGGTTTTCCCGTTGCGTTAATTTTGGGTATGCTTTTTAGCATTGCATTGATGTTCTCCAGTCTTTTCGTATCGTTCGCCATTGGCAGGAAGATTGTTGACCTGTTTAAATTCGAGACCAATGACATACTGATTTTTGTCATCGGCTTCATCATTTTAAGCCTGCTCTTCAGAATTCCATTTGCAGGTCTGTTAATAGGTATTGTAGCAATTAGTTTGGGATTTGGTGCGCTTATTTACACATTGCAGAAGAACTGGCAGAGTATAACTACCAGTCGTGTCTGAATTCAAATCAATGCTAAGGTAAGGCTGCCGCCTCAGCCCGTCGCTTGATGCCCCGCAGCATCTTCCGATCCATCACGAAACTGATCGGTTCTGTGAAAACGCGATAGATAACCGCATTTCCCAGACTCGGGTTGTAGTCGCCCCGCCACCGGCTGATCAGCCGCGTAGTCCCTTCATCGTGTTCGTCCAAAAAGAACTCCCAGCTCATGTCAATGTACTTTTCCGGCATCGTGTCTGTAAGCTCGAATGTACTACCGGTTTGTGTGTCCGTCCTTACGTGGAGGACGAGCGCCCGGCACGGCTCGATGGCCGTGATCGGGATGGAAACTTTGGGATGGAGCCGTATGCCGTCTCCAACCTCAAGGTGCTGAAACTCCGGGATGATTCGATCTGCGTTGTGGATGTCACAGCCAACCAGGTTCTCGAGCCATTCGTAGCTGTACATCCCGCCACGGCCCTGTCCCATCTGCACGAGCCACGGCCAGACTTCAGCGGCCGAAGCACGAATGGTGATGGCATGGGTCCATCCCCATTTTGGGTGTGGTACCTGGTTATCACCCGGCAAGGACAGGTTAACCTCGGCATCAGTCGATCCCCACTTGGTGCGCCAGTCCCTGAGAAAGGGCGTTAGGATGGCAGCAGCGATGAGGAACGCACCAGCTATGCCATCTACGAACTCATTGAACTTGAATTTTGTATCTACCATATTTATGCTCCCTTTTCGTTTGTGGTATAAAAAGTATCGTGCCTTGCGCAATAACGGCCCGAGCGTATCTGAGGTTCCGCAAAGGCAAATTTGTGTCAATGTGTAGATTGTAAATGTTAAGTCCTACTATTATTTCGCTTACTATTCCTAAGACCGTTCTTATTCATAAACTTACCCTCCTTTCACTCCACTCGAAGAACATTCCAAGCGTTTCTCCCATCTCATTTCCCGGATAAAAGCAGCATTCTGAGTTTCAAAGTATTCCTGATCAAGTGCCTTATCAAGCATAGGCTCCGGTTTCCATATAAAACTTCACTCATTGCTGTAAACCTCTCCTTATGATGCCATATCTCGCTGCAACAAAGCTCTGTGCTTTTACCTTTGTTGATTACCTGCGTAACTGCCCCTTTGATCTTATTGTCTGTTCGCTTCACCATAAGTCGAGGTGAAGTTTCTTGACGAAATAATTTCGGGACTGTACAGGATATGAAAAATAAAACCGGAAAATATTTAAAGGCTTATGTGTTAATAAAATAGGGAGAAGATATAGAGTGTATAAAATGGAAGGAAAAGCTATGGTGGATTAAGAAAATCATCCTGATGGTATGCTTTTTAAAGAAGAAGAGGAGATACTCATGGAGATGAAAACAATGACATGTTGGAACGAAAACAAAAATTTATATTTTTAAACTATGTTAGTAAACTCAAGAAGGAGGGTACAGTAATTGATGCTTAAAAGAAAGAAGGAGAACGAAGGACCGTTTAAAGCCAATCGAATTTTAGATACCCCTGAAGTAAAGGTAGACCAAGTATTTACAGAAGAAGGAAAAGCTGTGGCTCTTTTCGCAACTATCGCCGAAGATGAAGCGAAAAAAATCGTTGCTGAAGGATATATTGGACCGACTCAGATGGGAGTAGGAGGAAAATACGAAAGGGATAAAAAATGGGCAACTAAATCATTCTACTTTTACAAAAATATTCCTGATGCATATGATGATGCAAACATGCACAGACAGATAATAGAATCATTGAAAACGGAAGGTATCATTGTTCCAAACAATATGCAATTTGAAAAAGTAGAAAACGTAAGCACTATTCCCATATCAGACACCGCCTCTTTGGAAGCAAATTATGATGGATCTGCAAAATTAAGAGGGAGTATTAATGTAAGTACACCATCTGCTGTAAGCGCACAAATTATGAAGCGGTGTCCGTATTGTAATTCAGAAATCGAAGTTACTTCTAATATTTGTCCTGTTTGTAAGTCTTCAATAGAGTCTTAAAAAAATAACCAAAGGAGTTTTCAATTAGGATATTCATTTGAAGCAGGAAAAATTCTGGGTGTATCACTTCCTTCAAGCGATACCCTCCTGCCAGTTGGCAAGAGGAAAAGCACCTTTGGTGTTTTAAAAATCTTTGTTGAAGAGCCTTTTTTGGATGTTTCACGAGCTTCAATAGATCATATCTCGGATATTCTGCCATCAGCAATTTCAATTAATCTTTCAATCTCAGATTTTCTGATAACCACTGTTCTAAGAAAAAACTTAATCCCGCATCCAACTTGTTGGAAAGGAGGTTGGATAAGCCGCGAGTGCGTAGCCACGTGAAGCAATATCTGCGTGAGATGGCGGATGATGGAAAGCTAAAGCGGGTTATGAAAGGGCGAGAACAGTTCTATGTGGTGGTGGAAACAGAAGGCGGTGAAGTTGTTACAGGGAGCGAACAATCGAATCTCAAGCAGCCGATAAAGTTTCGTGCGAACGAGCCGAGTGAAGCGAGATATGAAAAATGGGACATTTACGAGCCGTTGGTTGGGTATTTACTTTATGAACTTTTTATTTGACGTTTTCGGTGAATGCGAAGTTGCGGAGCGAAGCAATTTTTGTGAGCGGAGCGAAACGCAGACTCCCTGTTATATGACCGAGCCGAAGGCGAGGCAAGGAAACCAAAAGTTTCCGCAGAGTCATGATGAAGGGGACGGAATTTTTGAATGATATTTTAACAAGGATATTAAGAGATTCCCTTCTATTCTAACAATTGGCCAATTCCATAAAGTTTTAGCTTTTTGTATTGTGTTTGCCAAATCTTGAGATGAAAATCGGACACTTATTAAAATAACACATGCTTTTTCTTTATAATGCTGAAGTGGTCTTAAAATTTGATGAACTACCATCTTAGTAGGCAGAGTTTTATTTCTTGGACCGCCTACTTCTTTTCCAGTTTTCAAAGGAATACAGACGACTACAGTTTTTTGGTCAATTTTAATAGGGATGACAATATCAGCGATTTCATAACCTGAATCTCTTTTCTTAGATTCAAGAGTAACTTCTCTTTTTTCATCATCTGATAGAAAAGGAGACTCTTTAACAATTTCACATATTTCATGTTGAAGTTTTTCATCATTCCACGAATCTACAATCTCTGATTCTGTGTCCAAATCATCGTAAGATGGAATATTTTGCATAGATGGAAAAACATAATTTATCACTTTATTTACATCAATAGAGCCCACTTTTGGTACAAGATTGAAATTAAATTTATCCCCCTCTTCACTGATCATACAAAGAGCTAGGGGAACTCTCGGTTTTATATACCAGGGAACCCTCTCATCTAATTTATCCATTATGGATTTAATTAATTCGTTTGGAATAGATTTTGAAGTTTTGAGTATGTTTATTGCACACCATATATCTTTATCTAAATCCTTTCTGATTTGAATATCTATTTCGACATCATTTGGAGCTAATCCTATCTTATATGCTTCATGCAATATTGTTTTTCCATAATTCACATATGCCTTTTCATTACTAGAATTCACGATTAATGGTTTTAATTTATCAATCCATTTAGTAATATGCGATTTTGCATTAGCTCTAATCTTTGGGTTTAAATCTTCTTTTTCGGGAGGAAAATAAAATTTAAAATCGGATTTAATGTAACTAATGTAGGCACTTAGTGCAGATAGTAATCCATATATCGACAATGCTTTTAATGATTCATCATACTTTTCATTATCCCATATATAAAAACAAGAATCAACATATTTCGGAGCACGTTCTAAAAAAGAATCCAAAAGGGAACTGTTTACGTCTGTGGTTTTCGAAATATGTCCTCTTAATAAAGAAGCCATAGATAAACAATCAAATTGTCCTTCCCTTAAATTCCATTCAATTTTATTCTCATCAGAAAGTATTTTTGTTAGTTTATAGAAAAAGCGTGCGTAATCCCATCGATTTAACGCGTCAGAGACATCACGATATGCTTGCTCTAAAGCTAGTCTATCATTAAGTTCCAACAGCTCTCCATAAATATTACAAAGTAAGTCTAATGAAATGCAAGCATCAACAAAATATTTCTTTGCAGGTCCATGGGGTTCTTCATAATTATATCTATCCAATTGGGAATAAAGATCATCGATTGAACCTATCATAAGATCTCCCTTGTTCATATAAATTCACCACACCACAATTCGTGTCCGTTTAGATATTGATTAAATAATAATAAAAACTCTCTCCGTGTAAAGCAGAAAACATCAATATCCATTTCATCAGAACGAACAAATGATTTTCTAGCCAAATTAGAAAATCCGTCAAATGAATTAGAAACAATAATTAAATCTATATCTCGGCTATCTCTAAAATCTTTTGCTGATTTAGATGAACCAAAAACAAGGACATCTTCAGTCTCAATTATTGGAGAAAAATGAATAAATGGAAATTCGTTTTTACTAATTCTATGGGAAGATATTTTCATAATCGCATCATATATCTCCTCTTTCTGGATGGCTTTTTTATTTTTGATTTCATTTAACAACCATTCTTTCATTATTTCCCCCCATTCTATAATTTATTTAGCTGTCTCCCCCCTTTTCATCATGATTTCAGATAACGTCACGAGCGTATCTGAAGTTCCGAGCGTAGCGAGGAATTTGGGCGAAGTGCCGAAAAGGCACGAAGCCAGATACGCTCTGTTGTCCGAGTGCGTTAGCACCTCCGCTATTTATCATATATTCTTGACCTTTTATCAATGTTTACTATCAGAATCACCTTCTTATCCAGATATATCTCATACAAGATTCTATAATCCCCCACCCTCACCCTATAGATTTTTTCTTTACTGCCCACAATTTTCTTTGCATCCGATAGAAACGGATCATTTGCAAGCGCCTCTATTTTTCTTACAATTCTATCATATGTTGTCCTATCAACTCCTTTAAGGAATTTATGACTCCTACTGCTCAAATGTATCTCGAACTTCACACTGAATTCCTCTCTATGTCTTCAAGTCTTATTGTTTTCCCCTCCTCAAATTCTTTCTCAGCTTCTTTTAACATTATTATCTCTTCATCCGTCAAAATTCTATCCCTGTCTATCATATGCTCCTTAATGTACGCTATCTCCTTCTTTATCTCGCCTATCTCCTTAAGTATCAAAGCAACGTTAGCATCTTCCATGCTTATCACCTCTACCCTATGATTATATAAAGCATTCGTTTTTGGTTAATAAAGTTACGATGCCCATCTACTCCTTACAGGCGGCAGGTTCAATTTCGGACAGCATTGGTATATCCCAACTCACTTCGCATATCCCTCCAATTTGGTGTTATATCCGAACAAGGTTCACATATACATCCATCTGGTCAAACACCTATCATCGCTTTGAGAAGTGTTTTAAAGGTGAATAAAAACTGAAACACATTTAAACCTTTATATGTTAATAGCATATATGGCAGATAAAATGGGGAAAAAGCTATGGTAGAAGAAGAAACTCATCCAGATGATATGCTTTTTAAAGAAGAAAAGGCGATATTCGGGAAGATGAAAACAACGTTTCGATTAAGGAACGAAAAGCTAGATAAAGACCTGAAAGTTGAAATAGCCAGCATTGATTGGCTAAAGCAAAGTGTTTTTAAGGAGTGGTTTGAGGGGTGAAGCAAAAAATGAACCCATCAGAATTCCCAGAAATAGAATCATATCCCGCGATTGTCGAACTTCTGCGAACTCATGTAGATATGCTGTTTGATGATATTAGATCAATGCTTAAACTTCCATTGGATGGTCCTAAGGGGGGTTGCAATTTTGCAGCAGCAAATTTTATCTGCGATATTATCTCTGGAATCTCTGCAATTCTATATAAACCGTATGAAGGACTTGGCAATGATCGTGTTAAGGGTTTTATGGAGAAATATTATCCATGGAAAGAAGAAGGATTCGATCCTCAAGAAGGGACTAAGATTATTACTAAGTGGATGAGAAACTCAATTACACATAGGCTCGGAATTGTACTTTCTCAAGAAAGGCAGGAGCGGCCAGTAGAAATAGCTAAAAGACCACTCACTGATCAAGAAATCGTAGAACTTGAGAATCAGTCTAAACCAAAGATTTCTAAAACAATTAGGGTCAAGGAGGATGGTACCTATTCCATCAGCGTATTGGAGCTTTATCGAGGGCTACAAAAAATGCTCAAAAATTTATTTGAGGATAAAGTTGAGATCCAACGGACTAATAAATATTGGGCGGATAAATACTCGGAAATAAATAAAAAATAACCCAAGAAGTTTTCAATCTGGATTTCCCATTGAAGCAGAAAAATCATGACAGCAGCACATCCTTCAAGAGATACTCTCCGGCCAGTTGGCAAGAGGAAAAGCACCTTTGGTGTTTGAAAACCTTTGTTAAAGAGCTGTTTTTGGAAAGCGAAGTTTCCCTCGAACACCGTGTTAGGCGGCAGTAAGGCAAGCCCCGAAGGGGCGCAGCGTTTTGCTTGGCGATTTTCACCTATCTTTTTCATGCCAGTCGAAAATATTGTTATAAGTAACAGCCAAGAGGTTAACTACTGCAGACGCCATATGAGTATCTATTTGTAATTGACCTCTTTTTTGAACGAATAGATGAATCAAACTGTAACTTTAACCTATTTTCGTAATAGGTTCTTCAGATAGTTTGTGTTCTAGCTTTTCCAGGCGTTTTTTTGATTTTTGAAGTTTTTCTGCGAGTTTTATTCTTTGTTCTCTCCTATTAGTTCTATCTTGATCATCTTTTTCCTTGATTACTAAAACAATCCAAAAATTCCTCCTGCTTTTCATAAGTGTATGCCGTTAATATACTTCTAAGTGGTGGGAGAAAATAGGTTATAGCTATTAAAAAAACTCCACTAAGTACATAAATCATCTTCAAATGGGAAGAAAAACTAAAACATATAAAACAAAGAAGAACTAAACAATTAGTGAGAATAACAATTGCCCGACTATCCCCTGCCGCTTTAGTAAAAAGGATGTTCTTGTCTACTTCTTTCTCTTTTCTAATGTTATAGAATCTAGTTTCCCACATTTGTTCTTCTTTCACTTCTGTTTCTGGCTCATATCGCTTCATTATATATGCACCTTTTCTCAAAACTTCTTCCATCTGCTCTTTAATTAAATACGCACAGGGATATATCACTAACAAAGGTGTTAAGAAAACTAAGGCTTCCCTTGTTTTGAACCCGTATCCTAAAAGTGCGCTTGTTGCTGCCACTATAAAAGCAAGGATTACCGGTATGAGTTTTATGTGCATATCAATGCTGGCACGTAGCGATTTATACTCTTCGACTTTAACATCATCGTCACTAAACAGGACAATAGCGAGAGAGTATGCAAATTTTCGGGTGTTCATAGTAAAATTTTAATTGTGATGGGTTTATATATTGCTATGTCTTAGATAAAAAAAGACACAAAGGGGTATAAAAATGAGGCTCAATCAACTAACTTATTTTGTGAACGAAATCAATGCAGCTATTGATACGGGAAAATATCGAGACATTTCAATTAAAGAGGTTGAAGACCACATTGAACGGGAAGATTTAATCCCATATTTAAGAGATAGACTTGGCGAAGATGTCGATTTAAGTTTGTTAACTCCAGAAGTCTCAGAGGAACTAAATAGTAAATTGTTAGGTATTTTTGGTGGTTACTATGGGCAAGAGAGAAGAAAATGGGGTGTAGAGAATAATGGACTTTGTCTTCTTATAGCTTGGTCCACCGAAATAATACAACAAAAAGCTTGGGAATAATTACCGCTGTTTCACATATTAAATTATGAAAGGGGAGTAATACTACATTTATTAAACCGTAACTCCGCCTAATTTACGTAATATGTTCCATCTTCATGAGCTTTTCATAAATTCTTTTGAATAAGAAGAGAGATTTGAGATGAGGAAAAGAATATATCAATTCTCTTTATTAAATAATATCCAAAGAAAAAAGATTATGCCTAATGCCCAAATTCCTAGGTGCATACTTGGTCCTTGTGAGCTTGACAATCCAATTATTGAAAAGATAAAACCTAAATTCAGCATTGGATTTGAGAAATTGGGTTTAACCTTATTTTTTTGATTAAGAAAATGACTGTTCCGAATACAAATGCAGTAATTATATATTGACAGCCATTAAAATAATTATTATCAAAAAAATCATGACAAGTCCAACTATTGAAAATAAAATGGATACTATTGAATATAAGGCAATCCAAGTTTTTGCAAACTCTTTTTCTGTTTCATAAATTGATTATTATTTGATAAGTTAATAAACTTTGCTATTTCTAGGCCTTTCTTTTGAGTTCGTCTAACGGTATTTGTATAGCTAACTAAAAAAACCACGAGATTTCACAAGTTTAACACAAGAAATGGTGATTCGTGGGGGTGGGCGGGACTATTCGATATAATCGCTAATAGAGTACAAAAAACCGAGTCCAATCATTGCTCACTCGTGTAAATCTATGTACTCTGGTGGTTAGCAAAACCATTACGATTTATCTTTTGAATAGCCTCAAGAAACCACCTGCAGCTTCGACACTTTAATAGAAGGCGACACAACATTATACATCTGCCTGGTATCAGACCCAACAAGTTCCACATGCTTCAATAGCTCCTGCATATTTCCTGTCACCATCACCTGCTTAACAGGAAATAACACACCCGCTTTAATACCCGCGGAATTCTGTGCAACAACCGAGAAATCACCCGAAGTCCGAGACGCCGTATGTGCACCAATCACATCATTAATAAACAACCCTTCACGAATATCACCCAGCATCTCGTCCTTATCCGCTTTGCTACGCCCGTTTATGATGAAGTTCGTAGAACCGGGCGCCGGCAAACTATCGAAACCCCTAATTGCGTTACCGGTACTCTCGACACCGTCTTTAGCAGCAGTGTAAGAATCATACAAGAAATTCTTTAGTACCCCGCCCTCAACAAGAACAGTAGCACCAGACGGCACGCCTTCACCATCCATCTGCCGGCTGTTCACACCCAGCGGCATCGTGCCATCGTCCACAATATTAACAATGTCCGAAGCGATCTCAGCACCTTTTTTATCGTGATAAGGCGACTGTTTCCGTTGCACATTCTCAGCACTCAATTGTGGTATCAAAGTGTAATCCAGAAGACTCTGAACCGCACGAGGCGACAATACAACCGGAATCTCTTTTGTTTGTAGCCGTGTACCACCGATACTGTCCACCGCCATCTTCACGGCCTCGCGACCGATCCAAGCGAAATCTATGTCACTTAGCATTCGGCTAACCTTACCCTCACTGCCCGGAATCTCCTCGCCACCTTCTTCTGTTGCCACAACCAGTAATCCAGCAGAGACATAAGTGCCGGCATCACTCGTCTCGATACCTTCGGAATTCAAGATGTACGTTTCATCGTGAGCCGCTGCGAAACTGCCTTCGGTCGGTCGGCACACAGCCTCATCCGCTTCTATCTCCTTCATGCCGGTTAACATCTCTTTGCAATATCCAATCGCATCTTCACTGCCGCCACCAAGAAGGTCCAATATCCGAGGGTCGAATTTCTTAGCGGGTTTCTTGTAGCCTCGTTTCGGTGACACCGGCAGCCCTGCGAAATTAGGGTCTTCTTCGGACGACCGTGCCTGTTTTATCGCGTGTGCGATGCACTCGTCTAATTTAACGTGTTCTAATGCGGTAGTGTACGAGAATCCTATTTTTTTTGAGATTACTACTCGCACGCCAATACCCGTGCTTTTCACGTGCTTCATCTTCTTTACTTCTTCTCGTTCCAGGTCTATGCTCAGTATATCGCTTCGTTCGCCAAACAACTCTACCTGGTCGCAGATTTCTAATGCTTTGTTCAAGCCTTTGTGCATGATGTCAAACATTTTGTGTTCTTCCTACCATTACAACTAAACCGCTACTAGTTTAATAAATGTCTCTCGGACTACCAGATCTCACAGATGTTCTTGTA
>JAPVWK010000019.1 GCA_028572065.1 Candidatus Methanophagales archaeon | reverse complement strand
TGATTTGTCCTGTGTTCTTCTTCCGGTAGTCCGGACAGTCTGGATTCAAACATATCTGGTCATTTGGTTTTGCCCCGGTCATAGAATCTATTATGTGGTTCGGGGTATATAAAGGTCACGGTTTATAGGACACCACCGAAGTATGGGTGCGGTGTAGTAAAATATTCTTTCCAATGAGCTTCTACTATTATACCGTAGTTCTTACCTGCTTTTAAGTCGAATGTGCTGTTATACGGATAGGTATGTCGGTACTGTAATGTTATATTTTCTGAGAAAGGTACCTCGCGATATTTATAGGGCACTCCACCGCCCAAGGGTCCTGCAAGCACCCGAATTCTAACTGGTAATTCATCTGGTAGTAGTGGTATATTTCCGTTTGTGTGCATCCACGATTCTTTATAGCGGTAGATTATATCCTCTGATAAAGATACTCTGTATGTCGTTTCATTGATGCGTGTAACGTTCGTCCATGTCAAATTCTCTATATCAACATTACTACCCGGAAGATTTGGTTCAAAAGGAAAATACAAAAAGAATAAACTAAAAGGGACAGCCACCACTACCATTACAATAGCAATGGCTGCCTTATATATCGTTTTCATTTTTTTTCGTTTTTATGTTTATATCTCACGCGACATAAACGTATCCGTCAGACCACTCGTCCTCTCCACAGACATACTCATATACGTTGTCTTCGAAGTTAAAAGATGCTGCCTGCCAATGACGCCACGACATCAAGTTTGTTCCACTCACAGTATTTGGGTCCCGCAACCTGAAATTTTGCTGGGTATCGTGATACCCACGTATAACAACAGCGTGACACCCACCCCACTGGCTCTCCTCTGTTATGTCAAGGGGCCATTCCAAGTCTATTATCTGCTTTACATGGTTTATATTACTCGATAAAGAACCATTGTAATCGTCTTTCCAGCATGGAACCTCAACTTCGTCGAAGTAAGCTTCTGTCTCTGCAAGATTCATCGGTTCATAACCAGTCCACACCCAGATGTCCCAGATGTCAGGAGAATTGCCATTCCAGTACTCTTCAAGCATTGCCGCACAAGTTTGACCACATGCTCTGCTGGCAGCATCGTAACCATGCCCATCCCACAACAATTCCCACTGACTTCGCTGTGGCACATCGAGATATTTAGGGCCTCTTGTTTGTATTGTTTGATCCGGGTCATTGATTACCTCTTCAACCAGACCAACACTGCTTCCAGGAAGCCCAATCTCATACTTTGTCCCATCAATAACTGCGGTTTCAACTAAACCCCCTGTGCCGTCTTCGAAGAATTCACCTTTCTGGTCAAACTGATTGTTTTTGTCTTTTAATTCGATGGTAGAAGCATACATTCTTGTAGCTCCTTCATATCGTGTCATCGTCTTACCATGAAGGTCTCGGTAAATCGGCTTGGCACCTTCCGGAACATTCCAGCCAACGAAAATTTTCTCTGCTTTCCCTTCAAAATCAACTGCATGTGGCTTACCATCAATTACAATTGTACCTGAAAGCAAAAGGTGGTTCTTTCCATCAATTGTGCCGGTCAAATGCGCTTGAGCGGTTTTATTTTCTGAAGGCCCGATTAATATACCGTCCAATTTATCTAAGCACAAGGTAATTTGCTTTAAAGCACTTTCTGGCTCACGAAGATTAAACACACACGAACTCCCGCACTTTTATATATATATCCTCACTCACTGCATCCTTCAACCCCTCAACACTCTCGAACGGTCTATACCGCACAATTTTTGCTGCGGTTCTGCTTCCAATCCCTGGAATCGCTTCTAGTTGGTACATTCTTGCTTTGTTTATTTCCAACGGATGCTCAATACCGGTGATAGACCGCATCCCGTAGTCTGTAACTTTCGCATCCAGGAACCGATTACGCTCGTACTCACCTGCAACGCCGACAAGAATAGGATAGGAACCCAACTGCCGTGCAAACGCTATTTTGCCCTTTTGTACTTCACATCGCAAGTCTCTGATGACCGTGCCGAACGGGGTGATACGTTTAAGCATTTCCCGGTCTATCTCTTCTCGGACACGCCGTTTAAACGCTTTGAACTGTTTTTTGTGTCGTCTCAAGTTCTTGTAGCCGAACTCAGCCATCGGCGTTCCCGGCAGTATTTTCACCTGCCGAATGTTTATCCTGCGAAGTAACAACCCCCTGTCGAGAAGCCCCCGCAGAAACTCGTAGTTCTTATCAAATGTCTCTCGGGTCTCACCTTTCAGACCGGCAACGAAGTTCAAACCCGGTAGAAATTTGGGCATACCGTTTGCGCCTCGCTCTTTTCCGAGTTTATTCACCAGTTCAACAGCGAAAAGTACCTCTTCTGGCAGAGTAGCAAGAGCGTTTGCCTTTATTACTTGCTCGTCCGCGGTCTCAATACCGAAAACAGCGACATTGCCCGCTGTTTGAAACTGCACGATCGTCTTTAATACTTCTCGGCTCTCTTCAGGATACGTTGCGATGGTCTTCGGGTTGATGTTGTCGAGATGCAGCGTTTTTATATTCGGGCACATACGCCAGATAGCTTCGTGGAATCCGCGCATCTTCTCTGGTTCTGGCTTGGGGCACTCTTTATTGAAGTCCGCCATGTAGGTCAAAAAGTCGGTCTGCCTGCCGAGCCTGAAGTAGCGTGCACCGTGAGCATACAACCGTTCGAATTCGGCAAGCACAGTTTCGGGGGGGCGTGTCCATCTTCGCTGGAATCGCTCTATGCAGAACGAGCAGTTTGACCAGTAGCAGCCCCGGTAAGTTTCCATCTCGCATACCACGAAAGGATAATCGGGATGCTGCTTCACAACTTCGGCACCGAGTAACGCAAACCTGTTCAGGTCATATCCTATCGCAGGTGCATGAAGAATCTTGCCGAGGTGCTCATATAGACGCTCTTCAAACGGTAACTCAAAGATTACGAATTTATGGAGTGTTTCTGCCGCTCTATCCCGATCCGTTAATTCAAGCGTGATTGGGCCAACGAGGATGTTTTGTTTCGCAACGGCAACGCGCGCCAGTTCGGTTTTTGCAAGTGGCATACCGCCAAGATACTTCCCGGGTACGACTGCGCCTGCAATGACTATTAAGAGGTCGAACTCGGAAAGTTTTGATTGCAACTCGGCATCCGCTCTGAACGCATCTATCGTGACATAGCGGCATGTATCTACACCTAAATGCTTCAGCATGCCCCAGATATAACGCGGATAGGGTGCTATATAAGGTGGGACGCCTAAGCATGAAGGTTCGTCCACGTAACCGTCAAGAATTGCTAGTTTCATATCCTTTTTCTCTCCCGGGATGACTTTTTAGTTTCTTTGCGTGAAAATCGGTGTGATCTTAGGGGCAGATAAACAACTACAACTTTATTTATCTATTCCTTTGTATGGGTAACTGAAAGTAAGATAAGAAAACTCATGCCCAACAACCAGCGAAGGAAAAAGGATAGTGCAAGACTAACGTGGAATTGAAAGTCGTGAGGTAGTAAAAATCATGAAAATAAGCAAAATCAGAATCAAAAACTTTCGCTCAATAAAGGATATAGAAGTTGTGCCAAGCAATCTTTGCGCCCTAATTGGAGAAAACAACGTAGGAAAATCCAATCTCCTTTATGCCATAGATTTAGTTTTGGGTGAAAAATGGCCAGCTAATAGACTATCTGAAAATGACATTTACAATCATGATAAATCTTTAGATGTGCAAATCCAACTATTTTTTGATGCACCTCTTGATTACGAGTATTATGGCACGATATTAAATATCTATGGTCTTGATTTGAGATACAATTTTAATGAGGGAACGACTCTACTTTGTTTGGATAGAGATGGAGACTATGTTGAAACGCCTTATAGTAAAAAACTTTATTTAAATAATGCTATTCGGGAGCAGATTCCCTCTGTTTTTATTGGTGTGAATAGAAATCTTGAAAAAGAGCTTTCGGGCTCTCAATGGACACTGTTTGGTAAACTGTTGAAAGAAATAGAAAAAGAGTTCTTAGAAGATGATAAACGAAAAAACCAGTATAAAACGGTGATGAAGGAAATAAACATGCTTTTGAGGATTAAAAGTTTCAACAAGTTGGAAGACATAATAAAAGGACAAGTAAAGAAATTGACAGGTTTTATTAATGCCGATTTGAGGTTTATTGAGCCGACAATATTAGATCATTATAAAAATCTCGAGTTGGTAGTAAAAGAATCAGAGGATTTTGATGTTTTTCCCGCTTTGGATATGGGTGCGGGAATACAAAGTGCAATTGTTGTTGCCCTTATCCAAGCGTATAAAGAGTTAAAAAGGAGTGGTGCAATCTTGCTCATTGAAGAGCCTGAGGTTTATCTTCATCCTCATGCGAGAAGATACTTTTACTCTCTTCTAGAAGATTTAGCTGAACAGGGTAATCAGATAATCTATACGACACATTCGACAGAATTTGTGAATTTACCACATTATGAAACGATTTGTATAGTTAGAAAAACAGCCAATTTGGGAACGAAAGTTAACCAAACAACCGATTTATCCATTTCAGAAGGATCTAAAGAAGAACTGAAGTTGTTAACGCAATTCGATGCTACAAGAAACGAATTGTTCTTTGCTCGAAAAGTGTTACTGGTGGAGGGGGCAACAGAAAGATATTCTTTGCCTTTTATTTTTGCATTGAAAAGTATTGACCTAAATGCATGGGGTATCTCGATTATAGATAGCGGTGGCAAAGAGAATTTAGATTTCTTTATCAAAATCTTAAATGGTTTTTATATTCCGTTTGTGGTCTTACACGATGAAGATAGGAATGCGAACAATTATGCGACCTATCACAGGGGTGTGAATGGTTTAAACGCAAGAATAGTGAATGCCGTAGGAGATGCCTCGTTGGTTTTTAGAATGGACCCTGATTTTGAGGGTGTTTTTGGGATTTCATCTGGCGGAGATAAGATACGAAAGGCGATTGAAAGGCTAAAGAATCTTGATGAAAGAGGTATACCAACATCAGTCAACAATGCGATTGATGAATTGAATAGGCTATAAAAAGAGAACACTAAGGATATTTTTAAAGGAAAGGAAAAGGGGAAAACATGCCAAACAACACTCAACGAAGAAGAAAGGACAGTGCAAGGCTCACATGGAGTTCAAAGCCGAGAAGAGCACCCAACCCAAAAGACATTGACTTCCAAACCGCGGATTTTCCTCTGTACATAATGAATGAGGTGTTTTAGATGTCGTGGTATGATGATTTAGAGCCGCCATATTTGAATGTAGCAGCTTATAGAGGTTCGCCTTTAAGGGTACTTGCAGGACCCGGCACTGGAAAGACTTTTGCTATTATGAGAAGAGTATCTAGACTTCTTGAAGAAGGTGAAAATCCAAAAAATATTCTTCTTGTAACATTTACGAGGATGGCAGCTAAGGAACTTGTAAGGAAAGTTTCAAAGCTTGGCGTTGCAGGAGGAGATGATGTTACCGCGACAACATTACACAGCTTTTCTTTCTCAATGCTTCAAAGGGAGCAAGTTATCGAAGCGACGGATAGAACCCCCAGACCATTGCTTAATCATCGTTCTAAGTATGAGATGGAACCTTTGTTGCATGATTTGAAATACCAAGGTCTAGGTGGAATACGCGATTTAAGGAAAAATATTAGAGCTTATGAATCTGCATGGGCTAAGCTCCAACGTGATGAGCCGGGATGGGTGCAAACAGATCAAGAGAAAGAGTTTGAGCAAAAATTAATATCATGGTTGAAGTTCCATAGATCTATGTTGATTGGGGAACTAATTCCAATCGCGCTTCAATACTTACGTTATAACCCTGCAAGTCCATATAGAATGAAGTTTAAGCATGTCATTGTGGATGAATATCAAGACTTAAATAAAGCAGAGCAGGTTTTAATAGATCTTCTTGCTGAGGATTCAAATTTATCTATTGCTGGGGACGATGATCAATCAATTTACGGATTTAAGTATGCACATCCAGATGGAATCGTCACATTTGATTCGTCACATTCAAACACGCATGATGAAATATTAGTTGATTGTAAGCGTTGTCCAAAGTTGATAGTTCAAGTTGCAAAAGAATTAATTTCAGCAAACAATCCCAAACGATATCCGAAGAAGTTACATGAGATGTCTGATAGCGTAGATGGAGAGATTCAAGTCTTGCAATGGAATGGTCCAAGAAAAGAGGCAGAAGGTATAGCTAAAATAGTGAAGTGTTATGTAGAAAATGAAGGGATAACTTTAGGAGAAGTTTTGATATTGGCACAAAGAGGAGACATCGCAGATACAATTTTTAAAGAGTTGGAAAAGTTGAATCTTGAGGCAATTGATTACTACAATGAAGAGATATTTAAAGGTAACATGCTCGCTCAAGAGCGATTTAGTCTATTGAACCTTATAGCTAATCCAGAAGATAGAGTAGCTCTTCGGTCTTGGTTGGGTCAAGGAAATGTAGATTGGCGTGCGAACCCCTACTCTAAACTGAGAAATTACTGTGAAGAGAGCGGTGATTCTCCATTTGAAGCTCTGGAAAAGATGGCCTCTGGTAGATTGAATCTAGTTGGATGCCAGCCACTTATCGATCGATATCAGGAATTGATCGATACTAAACCGAGTATTATAGATAAGACTGGTCTGGAATTGGTTGAGGGGTGTTTCCCTGAAGAGATTGATGCTTGCAAGAAATTAAGAGAACTTTCATTAGAGATAATAAGAGAAAATACGACACCTAAAGAATTGTTTAAAACGCTGATGGAAAAGATAAGCCAACCAGAGATCCCACAAAAAAGGTCAGAGATTGGTATTATGAGTCTTCACAAAGCAAAAGGGCTTGAAGCGGATTTGGTTATCATTCCAACCTGCGTTGACGGGTTAATACCTTCATTTGATGAAAGAAAAACGCCTATCGAACAGGAACAACAACTTGAAGAAGATAGAAGGTTGTTCTATGTGGGTATAAAACTCGGACAAAGAAAATTTTGATATTGAGCAGTATATTGTATATGGGGGTGGGTGAGGCAAAATCGATGAAGATCAAGCACACGGTTAGTGGAAAATTGGCGAGGGTACAAAGTAGCACTTTTTTAAGAGATTTGGGTCCATCATGTCCAAAACCAATGAAAGGGGAAGAATTTATTAAACGGAGGTTTCATCCTGCCAAATAACACTATCACAAAGCCCAGTCGAAAAAAGGACAGTGCAAGACTCATGTGGAGCTCAAAACCGAGAAGAGCGCCCAATCCAAAAGATACTGACTTCCAAACCGC
This sequence comes from Candidatus Methanophagales archaeon, assembly GCA_028572065.1. Taxonomy (GTDB): domain Archaea; phylum Halobacteriota; class Syntropharchaeia; order Alkanophagales; family Methanospirareceae; genus QENJ01. Next base: position 14,820 of record JAPVWK010000019.1, on the reverse strand, counting down.
AGAAATCGTGATACCGGCCCCTCAAAGAGACCAGCTAACCATCGCTCCGTTCAGAAAACTCGCAGAAGCGGAAATAGACAATATGAAGATGAATTGGCTTATTGTCCTTCACCGCTTTGGTTCCGCTCTCTCGTGTCCTAACAACAGAAGTGGTATCAAAGAAGGGAAAGAAGTAACGAGTGGATAGATAAACTAGAAGGTGACAAAGGAATATTATACTTTAGATACAACAATGAAAAAGAACGAAAAAGAGAGTTTAATAGACGACTACAACCGCGAAATACGTAGTTTACGGTTTTCTATCACGACCCGTTGCAACATGAACTGTATCTACTGCCATGCAGAGGGCGAAAAAATTGACAGCACGCAACAGAAGGTGTTTATCAGTGCTGAGCTTGTAACCGCAATAGCGCGAGTTGCATCCGTTCATTTTAACATAAACCGCATAAAATTCTCAGGTGGTGAGCCGCTATTGCGAGACGACCTCGCGGATATAGTACACGGCATAAAAGAGTTTGAAGGCGACATTTCTGTAACCACGAACGGCACGTTACTCAGCAAATATGCGGCGGACCTTGCAGATGCGGGCCTGAACCGTGTAAACGTCAGTCTGGATACGATTAACGAAGAGAGGTACAATTTCATTACTGCTTCCACGGGCTATCTACCAAAGGTGATTGATGGTATCTATACAGCGATAGATGCGGGTCTTACGCCGCTCAAGCTGAATACGGTTTTACTGAAAGGGCTAAACGAAGATGGGCTAACCGACCTGATAGATTTTGTGCGTGCATGCAACAAAAGAAGCGGTCGTGACGCGGTAATCCTGCAGTTGATCGAGTTGATTCCCTCGTTTACGCAGTCGGCACCGACTTATAAAGCGGAGTTTCAGAGGGTAGAAGCGGAACTCGCAGCGAGGGCTTCGGCAATAAAAACGAGACGGTTGCAGCACCGAAAGAAATATTTTGTGGATGACGTGGAAGTAGAAGTTGTTCATCCGATAGACAACACCGAGTTCTGTGCTAATTGCTCACGGTTGAGGATAACGTCCGAAGGTCAGATAAAGCCCTGTTTGTTGCGACATGATAATCTCGTACCCATAGAAAGCGAGGACGAGGAGCACATACTAACTAGATTGAAGTTGGCGATGCAGTACAGAGAGCCGTTCTTTCAGTCTTCTTTTTGAAACGAAAGTTTTTATTTCGCTGAAGTTACTTGATTACACTATGAGCGACACAGGAAGTAAGATGGAAATAGAAGTAAAGATAACCGTGGATAAGGAACAGATAAGAGCAAAGGAGTTCGTGCAGAACGTGATAGGAAAAGCGATGGTAGGTGCGGTTTCCACGCTGAAGGGCGTGAAAGAGGATTGGACTGAGATAGAGCTAAAAGTGAAGCGTAAGTGAAAAGTAATCACGCCCAAAGCAGGATAGCAGGAATCAAATCGGCGTATTTCCGGCCATTCACGTCCACAAACTCAGTGCAGTTGATTGTACCTCCTGTTACCTCTATACTGTGTCCATGGGGTATCTGCGGATATGAGCCGGTGCGAATGGTATAGTTGTAGGTCGCGTTTGCCGCAAGTGTGAAATTGATATCAAACAGGTATTTGCGGGTGCTTCTGTCTCGAAAACTACTGTTGGTTGTGTAGGTTAGGGCTTGGAACCCCTGAAGTATTAAACATGACTTTCGGGTAATATAATTGTCCTGCTATTTTAAACTTGACCATATCTATATAGAGCACCTTTTTATTTTGCCCGTTTTTAGCGCTTTTATAAACTTTTGAGGCTTAGTACGGTGTCGTTTATTATGATTGTTTATTTTAAAATCCAGGCTAAAATTTACAACCTCATATCGCTTTACACCCAATAAAGCGTCCTGCAACCACCCATAACAGCCTTTGTTGTGATTTCTACGCTGTTTTGCATCATAACCCTTTTCCCCCCTCCTCTTTAGATAGGTACCATCGTGAATCATGGTGTCACTTGAGATAAATGTAAGGAAGCCCTCTAATGAAATTAAACATGTAATAAAAAGTTATCCAAGTACCCATACCTGATCATAATGCGTATAGACAGATAAATCTAGAATCCACACTCCTTAGCAGCTCTTATTGATAACTTCGGCTCTTCTATCTATGTCATAGCTAATTCTACTATACTCCGGTACACTCCCATTTTACACCCTAACGGGTTTTAAAAACCTTTACCCACTCTCATCCCCTTTCATAACAATCAATCACCTTATTTAGGCATAAGAAGCGGTGATTATTCAAAAGTATTGTATGATTGTTGGTGGATGTGATGTGGATATATCAGTTTTGTAAGCAGGATAGATGAACCAACACCACAGATGCTAACCCCTCTGCGTTGCAAATACAAAAGACCGATGGGCTTTGTTATACCACCTGCAATATGCAATTAATAGCTCCAACATTACAACATCTATATAGTGAACGCCCCTTATAACCGACTATTATGAAGTACCTTATTCTGAGTTTATTGTGTGCTGCGAAGACAGAAGGCAAGAAGCAGAACAGCCCACTCAATGCGCTAATTTTTGTCCTTAAAACACATATTAAAGGTAGTTTAGACGAGGTGAGCCACTGAACTTATCACCATGAAAGTACTTATAGTAGGTTGTGGCTTTGCCGGCCTGGAAGTCGCAAAGGAGTTACGAAAACGCTCAAGAGAGCTTGAGATTGCTATGATTGACCGCCGAACACGATTTGAATACCTCGCAGCACTTCCTGAGATTTTAAGCGGAAAGGTAAGCCCCGCAGAGCTATCAGCGGATTTAAACAAATTTTCAGCGAAAATAAAAGCAGAATTCATAAATGCCGAAGTGGTAGCTATTGATTTTACGGCTAAAATCGTGAAGATCGGCACAGCCGAAAAAGAAATCTCGTATGACTATCTCGTGCTGGCCGTAGGTGCGGAACAGACCTTTTTTGGTATTCCCGGTGCGGAAGAGCACTCCTATTCCGTCAATACTCTGGATGGTACACGTAGCACAAAAGAAGCGCTTGATATACTCGATTCTGCAAAAAAAATAAATGTAGCAGTTATTGGCGCCGGGTTGACCGGAGTAGAAGTTGCCGGTGAATTGGTTGTTTATTTCGCGGCTAAAGGCGCATCAGCAAGGATATGCCTCGTGGAGATGATGCCACAGGTTTTACCTGCTTTTGCATGTGAGAATTTGGCTAACCCGGTACGGAAAAACCTTTCTGGTAGAGGCGTTGAGATATTGACAGAAACCGCGGTGCAAGAAGTAGGCGATGACGCGATTTTATTCGCAGGCGGAACGAAATTCCAATACGATATTATTATCTGGACTGCGGGGATAAAGCCAAACACCCTCTTGCAGATACTCGACCTGCCAAAGGAAAAAGGCTGGCTAAAAGTGGGTTCCGACCTTCGCGTGCCGGGGCATGAAGCGATATTTGCGATAGGCGATACAGCATATTTCGAGTCGGATAAGGGTCGTTCCGGGCAAAACGTTGAGGAAGCAGAAGGGCAAGGAAAAATAGCCGCGGAAAATATAATACGGGCACTAAAAGGTGAAAGATTGAAGAGATACCGCCCAAAGAACACGATACAGAATCCAAGGGCGCTTATTTCGCTCGGTGCTGATAAAGCCGTGATATATTTCGCGGGAAAAGTAGTTACCGTTGGTGCATACCGATTAAAGAAATTCGTGGAGCACCGTTATATGCGTAGATTCCGGTAGGTACTTCGCTGTTTAAGCTTATACATTGAGTTCACACGACTTTCTGGTAGGGTCATGCCATTAGTAGAAAGTTTTTTATAGCTCTTGCAACTAATATTGATATGGAGGTGATGTGAACCAGATGTTATTCATGACAGGCGTGAAAGTAAATTCCGGTATGGTGGAAGATGCAAGGGCATTCGGTGACAAAATACTTGCAAATCCGCCTGCGGGCGTTAAGTTCCTGCAGGTATATCACACGCTGGGTAGATATGACGCGATATGGATTTACGAGGCGGAAAACCCACAAGTGATAATGGATTTCCTACATCAGAGCAGAGATGTCGCAACAACGGAAACCTGGATTGCATTTGAGAGATAATGGGAGTGTCTAACCACTCTCTTTTTATTTTTTTACGCTATATTTTAAAAAATAGGTGGTAAGGAAAAGATGAAAGCAAAAGATATAATGAGTCGCCCGATCATTACAGAAGATGAAGATGCGGCAGTCGCGAAGATAGCGGAAGATATGGAAGAGCTGGGGATAGGAAGCGTAGTGATAACGAAGGAAGGAAAACCGGTAGGTATTATTACGGAGCGAGATATAGCATTAAAAGTGCTATTGAAAGATAGAAGAGCGAACGAAGTAAAAGCGAAAGAGATAATGGCTTCTCCGATTGTCACCATCGAGGCAGAAGCATCAGTAGATGAAGCGTGCAAGCTTGCTGCGAAGAAACGCATAAAACGGCTACCCGTAGTGGAAAACGGTGTACCCATAGGCATTGTAAGTATCCGGGACATATTGACAAGGAAACCCGAGTATGTAAAAGATTTCTATTTCTAAAGTTGCGTTTCCGCTGTACGGATGCAATTAAAAACAGGCGGAAAAGGGCGGAGGAAATGTTGTTAAAGTTGATTGTGATATAGCCACTTAGCGCATATAACCTCTCCTGCCCCCTGCATCTCAAAACTCGCAGCACATGCAGGCACTAACACAGTCTCCGGCGGCGTTAAAGAAGTAACTACGCCAGTATTCGACTTCAGCGTCACCTCGCCTTCCACGCATGTAATCAAGCAAGCACCTGTAAATACTTTTAGTTGCTTGCTACGAACCTTAAAACGCTGCAGCTCGATTTGCTCACCTTTCAAAAGTAAATCATCCTCACAACCTTCTGCCTTACGCAAAAGCACATGCTCTGTCTTCGCGTCCTTGAGTTCTTCAAACTTCAATACGTTCATAGCATCCTTCAGATGGAGTTCACGTCCTCTACCGTAGTCATATATCCGAAAAGTTTTCTCAGACGCAGTACTTACTTCATATATCTTTGTCCCGGCACCTAATGCGTGAATGGTACCCGCAGGAATGTGATATGTATCATCAACGAGTGCGCTAAACGCATTCAAACGAGCCATAAAATCCGCACTTTTCGCTGAGTCCTCTAATTCATCCGCGTTCATAGTCTCCTTGAATCCCAGATATATTTTCGCAGCCGGTGACGCCTTGAGGACATGCCACGCTTCCTCTTTGCCAAACACATCACCAAGCTTTCTCGCGTACGCATCGTCCGGATGCACCTGCACAGACAGATTCTCATCCGCCTTTATTATCTTCACAATCAGCGGAAACATTGCCATATCCCTGCCTAAGATCTGTTCCGGGAACAAAGCAGTCAGATCATCAAGAGTGAATTCCTGGCCAGTCTCGAGTTTACAATAATTACGTGGAGAAGCGCACCAGAGTTCGTAGCCCCAGGGTTTATCCTCCTTGAACGACTTAATTCTTATGGGTCCGTCAATATGCACTTCCGAGTTCATCTTCGCGGTAAGCCGCTCAAACGTTTCCTTTGTAGCCCGTATTTCAGCTTCAGAAACGCCTTTCATCATTGCTGCTACTTCGCTCAGCGAAAAATCGTTTCCCGGAAGTCGCGAGTCCCACCATTTAGCTTTCGCGCCATTCTCCTCGCCAAGCCTCATCTTAAGCCTTATCTTCCCTTTACTCGGATGGAACACATCCACGAGCACGCAATCTTCGAGCTCTAAAGTGCCATGATCAACCACATTGTAAACCACGCAGTTTTTACCTCGTATTCTGTTTAATCTGGAGTTGATTACACATGCCTGCTCAAGCTGAGCCGATTTCGCGCTTGAATTAGAAACTACGCAGTTCTTTACTTGCCCTTCTGCAAACTCGGTATTGTCATACACAGAATCCCGAACTTTACAGCCTTTATTAACCGACAAGACGTTTACCGCTAAGAAGTCGCGTAATCGCTGACCTACATCGTCATCGGCTAGTATCTTCATCATGGTCTCGTAATAACTTGCATTCGTGCCGAAATCTTGCCAGACGGTTTTAGCGCTTAAAGGGAAACTAGCTATCAGTGCAAGTGGCTCTGCACGTAGTACTCCCGTTTTTATCATGTCTGCACGCGTACGGAGCCACGGATCGGTACCGGAATCGCCTGAAATCCAGGTCTGCCATAACTCGTCTGAGTTGAATTTACCGGTTCTATCACGCAGATTCGCGTTAAACGCTTCGAGCATGCGTTCTGTCGCAACACCGCTCATTGCGAACATCCCCATATTCACCATCACCGTGCTGCCTTCATGTTTTTGCAGCTTCTTCTTCGCCAGTTCATAGTTCCGGGTATCCTCGAAATCGAGCAGTTCGCAGCCCGCCTCGTCCGTACATTGGACTATCTGAATGCCGTATTTAGTCGCAACCTCCTGCGTGAGCGTGGTCTTCAAGCCAAAGAGCATGACGTGTGCGTTCTGTGCACACTTTCTTATCTCTTCTGCACTGTCCTCAAATAACAAGAACTGGTCGCCCCACGTAACCAGGATACGAGAAGGAATGGCAAAATCCTGAAACTGTTTTATCACGCCCTCCAGTATTGTGAGTTCAGGGACGTTTATGTATGCTTTGTTCTTGCATGTCCGTGTGAGTATGTTTCTGGTACCTTTGCCCGCGGTATGCACAATAAGAACGCTTTTGCCACGGGTTACTTCTTCTACTAACTCTTTTCCTTGCTTTTCCCGTATCGCCTTACTCGCGTTTTCTATTGCGAATAGTGTACCAAGACCGTTACCCGCGGCACCGGTCCATGCGCTCTCGGAAACAGACACAAAAATCGAGTTGAGAAGCACGTCACCTCGTAACGGAGTACGTTCCAAGTGCTTCACTTCTGAATCTTCCCCTACTACAACTACAACGTAATCGAACATTTTTTATATTTGTAGGAATGATTAGGATTTAAATTTAACGTTCAAGTTCGATGAGAATAAAAGCGAGCATAAAGATAAGCGGAACAAAAGCCGATTTGGTGGCGGTTGCTTTGATGTCGGACAATATGAACAATATGAACACGGAGATAAAGGCAAATAGCGCAATTACGTATTTTGAAACACATAACATAGGGACGCTAATAGCGAGCGTGGATGATTATTTGATGAACGCAAAGGTGGCACAGGATATGGTATTGGCTGCGGGCGAAGAATCAGAAGCAAGGAGGTTTAAGAAGAGGGAATGACGGAAATGGAATTTCAACTAAGTGCGATTATTAAATGCAGCGGGAGTTTAACAGGAATAAGTTCAGCGGAAATAACTGATTTTGTGCTGTATTGTAACGAGACTTTGTTAAAGAAGGGTGCACCTAAGGGTGGCGGTGCTGCAATAGACTGGTGGAACGTGGCAGAGGAAAAGCTGGAGTTGAAATTGGTTTCTGACCGGTACGTGCGGGTGCATGATGCACTTCTCAGATTAAAGAAAGAATTGGCTAAATTCTTGGGTATGCACAGGATAGGGCTGAGAGGAGTGGAAATACAAGTTTATGAGATGACTCTGGATTGGGACGAGGACTGGCAGCTAAAGAAACTACCGTTTGTAAAGCAAATGAACCAGGAAAACGGGCGTTTGAAGCTATCCCTGGATGTAGATGAGTTTGCATTAGGAAACAGGATTCCGGATAGGCTACTAAAGTTACTGGAGGATAAGAAAGAAGCTGCGAAGTGGAAAGGCAAAAGTGAGCACTGGGAATTGTTATTTGAGAGCGAAAAGAAGCCTTACTACTTCGATAAAGACCCCACGGAAGAGATGCTAAATCGTGGTTGGATACGGCATGCTGCCGGGCGAGGCCAGTTCATATACGGACCGCAGATAACGAAGATTTTTAGAGCTTTTGAACGCATATTGTGTGACGAGATTTTCACGCCGCTGGGCTACGAAGAGATGATATTCCCTAAGCTCGTGACCTGGGACGTGTGGAAGCGGTCGGGGCATGCAAAAGGGATTTACCCGGAGGCGTATTACGTATGCACGCCGAAGTCGCGCGACCCGGAATACTGGGAAGAGGTGATGGATTATTACAAAGTCACGAATGAGGTACCGCGGGATATGATTATGGAGCGGATAGAGAATGTAGGCGGGATGTGTTATGCGCAGTGCCCACCATCATGGGTGTTCCTGCAGGGTAAGACCATGCCGGACGATATACTACCGATTAAGGTCTTTGACCGGTCCGGCACGTCACACCGATATGAAAGTGGCGGTATTCATGGCATCGAGCGGCTTGACGAGTTTCATCGTGTGGAGATCGTCTGGATAGGGAAGAAGGAGCAGGTGATTGAGCACTCGAAACAGTTGCAGGATAAGTATCGCCATATATTCGAGAAGATACTGGACATTGAGTGGCGCGAGGCATGGGTGACGCCCTGGTTCATGGCACAGGAGGGTAAAGCGGGTCTGTCGGAATTAAAAGAAGCGGGGACTACCGATTACGAGGCGGTTTTACCTTACAGCGGTAAATTGCTGGAGTTCCAGAATGTTAGCGTGAATGGTAATAAATATCCTAAAGGGTTTAACGTGAAGCTGCAAAGTGGTGAAGAGCTATGGTCTGGCTGCTCGGGCGTTGGTCTGCAAAGATGGGCGGCTGTATTTTTGGCTCAGAAGGGTTTTGATCGGGATAATTGGCCGGTCAAGTTTCGGGATGTCGTGGGGGAGTTGCCTGAGGTGTTCAGGTTTTTGTAAACAAACCTTTCTTTTGAAAAGAAAGCTTTACCAAAGAAACATTCAGGACACACGGAGAGAAACACAATTGAGCATGAAAATACGGTATTTTCATATCAAAAGAAACGTTCTAAAGGAAAAATAGATTATGTAGTAGTGTGAATTTGCGTATTTTATATGAACCGGAAAGAGATTATTAATGACGTACTGGCGGAGTCCGAGCTGAAAAACGCGATACACTCGTACGACGTCATTGGCGACATAATCGTAATAAGGCTTCACCCGGAATTGGAACCGGAGAAGGAACGAATCGCAGAAGCGTTCCATGCGTTTTATCCAAAAGCGAGAACCATCGTAGCCGTTCCGCTTCACTCACATACCGCTGAGTTATACAGAACAAGAGCTCTGGACGTGATATGGGGCGAAGATAAGCTGGAGACCACGCATAGAGAGTACGGGTGCATCTTCAAAGTGGACCTCGAGCACGTGTTCTTCTCGCCACGACTCTCTTACGAACGGCAGAGAGTAGCCCAAAAAGTCGCGCCGGGCGATACTGTAATAAACATGTTTTCCGGTGTGGGCTGTTTCTCCATTCTCATAGCGAAGACACAACCACAAACAACGATTTATTCCATTGACGTGAACCCGTATGCGTACGAATATATGCTGGAGAATGTAGCATTGAACAAGGTAGAAGGGCAGGTGATACCGATTTTAGGCGATGCACGAACAGAATTAGATAAGTTAGAAGGTGTTGCGGATCGTGTTCTGATGCCGTTGCCCGAAGATGCGTATTCGTTCTTGCCCGCCGCGGTAAAGGCGTTGAAGACGAATAAGGAAGGTGTGATACATTTTTATGCCGTTTCTACTGGAAGCAGGGATGACAATTTGTTTGATACGCCTTTTGAACGTGTGAAAGACAATATATCCTACGAGGATTCGTTGAGACTAGAAGTGGTGGAGAAGCGGATTGTGCGTTCAGTGGGTCCACGGAAATATCATGTGGTTTTGGATTTGCGAATAGCATTTGTTTAGCCAACGAACCGAGATTGTGTTTAGCTTTTTCTCTCCTTTTTAGATTTCATACCATAACTTCTCAATATGGTAAAAGTTGCGAGAGTTCAAGTTGTAAACTCAGGAACACTTGAACCGTGCTTATGATTTACCACATCTCATTGAGGATACACTTCTATTATTAAATTCAAAAGCTATAATGATAGTGATATAAAAAATGAGCATCTTCAACCCACATTTGATTTTACTGCACCCACCCGCGGTCTATGATTTCCGGAAACAGCCAATAATGTTCGGGCCAATCGCCGATGGCGTACCATCAACGCCTATCTTCGAGATGTATCCGATAGGTTTCTTTTCTATGCTGGAACATCTAGAGCGAAACGGCCTAAACGTGCGAATAATCAACTTAGCAGCGCGAATGCTCGGCAGCGATAAGTATGACGTAGAGAAAGTGATACACAAACTAAAACCACGCGCTTTTGGGATTGACCTCCACTGGTTACCGCATGCGCATGGCAGCCTCGAAGTAGCGAAGATCTGTAAGCGGCATCACCCCGACATCCCAGTCATATTCGGTGGTTTCTCGGCCACCTATTTCCACGAGGAGTTGATTCAGTATCCCGAAGTGGATTTTATCTTGAGGGGCGATTCAACCGAAGAGCCGCTTCTGGACCTAATGAACGCTATCACACGCAATGAGCAATCCTTTAGCAGTATCCCGAACCTCGTATGGAAAGACGCTAAAGATGAGGTACATATAAACCCGTTTACTCACGTTCCCGTGGTCTTAAATACCGTTTCAAATAACTTCGTGCCTATATTCAAATCGGCTTTGAAATACCGAGACATCAAGAGTCTCCTCCCTTTTCACGGCTGGTCCGCCCATGAATGGCTAGACTATCCAATCACACCGGTAATAACCTGCCGGGGCTGCGTACACAATTGCATATTCTGCGGGGGCTCCAATAGCGCACTCACGAGGTATTGCAATCGCAGTAAACCGGCATTCCGTGACCCCGAATTAATTGCCGGCGACATCCTAAGAATTACGAAATACGCGAATGCACCTATATTCATCATCGGCGACCTCCGGCAACCCGGCAAAGAATATGCTTATACCGTCCTGGACACTTTGAAAAAGGTAGAATTCAAGAACCATCTCATCTTTGAGTTGTTCGATACCGTCCCGAAACCCGCTGCATATTTTGAGCGTGTGGCACAGTCAGTTAATAATTTCAACCTTGAAATATCGCCGGATAGTCATGATGAGCGGATACGGGCGGCAGAAGGGAAACACTACAAGAATCGCGATATTGAGGAGAATATAAAGTGCGCTCTGGATTCGGGCTGCAATAGGTTCGACCTGTTCTTTATGATTGGGCTCCCATTTCAGACTTGTGAATCGGTTATGGAGACTGTTGATTGGTGCGGGTATCTGATGAAGCAATTTGGCAAGCAGGTTGTTCCTTTTATACTTGTTTATTCACCGTTCCTTGACCCTGGCTGTAGTGCATACGAGAATCCCGAAAAATTCGGCTATAAGATACGGTTCAAATCGCTTGAAGAGCATCGTAGGGCTATGCAGGCACCGAGCTGGAAATACGCACTGAATTACGAGACCGAATGGATGAATCGGGACGAAATCGTGGACTGTACATATCAAGCAGGGCTAAAACTGAACCGATTGAAGGTGAAATACGGGTTGATGGACGAAGAATCGTGCCGGGCTATGGAAAAGAAGATAAAGCTTGCTATTGAGCTTACTAATGCGATAGATGAGATAATAGAGATAAAGGACGAGCGAATTAAGCACGAAAAACTGCTGGACCTGAAGCCTAAGTCCGATATGATTCTCGATTCGGTTATCAGTGAGAAAAGGGAGATGGTGTGGCCCGCGGAGAAGAAGCGGTTTGGGGTTCTTCATCTATTGAAGCTGGCAATTGTTGATTGTTTGAAGCGACAATAAACCCACAAAAACGAGTTTTTCGTTTTACCGTGGATCCGCCAACACACAAGATACTGACTTTTCCCTTACCCAATATACGGCGCTTCTTCTTCTCGTATCTTCTGTTTTAGTGGAATCGTGAAATAAAAAGTAGAGCCTTTTCCCGGTTCGCTTTCCACCCGGATGTCGCCATTATGTGCTTGGATAATACCCTTTGCAATTGCCAGCCCCAACCCGCTCCCACCACGTTTCCGACCCATAGACGAGTCAATTTGCGAGAATGGCTTGAACAATTTCTCTTTGTCCTCTTCAGAAATCCCAACCCCATAATCTGTTATACGAAACAGCACTTTATCTCCCTCTCGTTTGCTTCCGATAAGCACCTCAGAGCCGTTATCTGAGAATTTTATTGCGTTGTTCATCAAATTACCTATTACCTGTCTTAGTCTTTCACTATCCCCTACTACAGATGGCAGTTCCGCTAAATCCGTCACTACGTTTATCTCTTTTTCTTTAGCAAACGGCTCTTGCATTATCATTGCTTCCTTAGCCACATCATTGATGCTCATAGCTTCAAATCTCAGCTTGATTCTGCCCATTTCTATCCGGGAAATGTCCAGAATGTCTTTGATTAGATTATCCAATCGCGTCAGATTCCTTAGTATTAGTTCTACGCTCTCTCTTTGTTTATCGGTCAATCCGCCTTTGTAGCCTTCTTCCAGCATTTGTAGTTGCGCTTTCATGGGTGTCAGCGGAGTTCTTAATTCATGTGAGGTTATGGATAAAAATTCGGTCTTCATCCGTGTCACCGCTTCCAAATCCACCACTTTCAACTCCAGCTCCCGATTTAGCTTTTGGATTTCCTCTTCCGCTTTCTTTCGCTTTGTTATATCTCTAAATATCGTCAATTTTGAGATGCTTCCATCAATATTTTTAACAGGCGTCTCAATGAGGTCGTAAATCCTGTTCATCTTTCGAGAGTGCCATTCCCAGCGTACTGTCTTCCCCGCCAGCACTTCTGAAAGTTTGCACATGGGGCAGGGTTCCGTTCTACCATGAAACACTTCATAGCAAATATCACCGACATGATCTCCAAACTCATCTCGTAAAACCTTGTTCATGAACTCTACTCGATAGTCCTCAAAAACTGCGTACACACCATCCACCATACTTTCAAATATCAAATTCAGGTTGTCCCGCTCTTCTTTTACCCGCTTCTCCAACTCTACTTCTAATGTTACATCTCTACTCACACGGACTGTGCCAATAGGTATGCCGTTCTTATCCTTCAACAATGCCGCGGACAAGCTAACATAAATGGTCTTACCATCTTTTCTCACCACGGTGGTCCGATAGTTTTTAATCACGCCTTTCTTCTGCACTTGCTCCATAATCCTGTCGGCTTCTGTGGGATCTACGAAAAAATTCCTGTTTGGCGTTCCTATTACCTCTTCTGCACAATAGCCCATGATGCCCTCCCCGCCTTTGTTCCAGTCCAGCACGGTCCCTTCCATGTCCACGACCGTGATCGTATCCGCAGAACTTTCTATTATGTTATTCAAATAATCTCGCGTTTCTATCAGTTCCTTATCAGTACGCTTCATCCCGGTGATGTCTTTTGAAAGCACCGTTACCGCCATAACTCTACCCGTTTCTTGGTTCTTAACCGGACTTAAGGTCTTAATAAAATATTGCCCCTCGCTATCTTCATATTCGTGCTGAACAGATGTGCCGGTTGCAAAAACGTGTTTTACCTTCTCGGCAAACCGTTTCGCATCATCATCCGAATGAAAAGCACGGTATGGTCGTCCTACATATCGGTCGCTTGGAAAGTCCAAACGAGATATATGTCTCTCGTTCATGAACAGATACCGGCAATTCTGGTCCACGAGATATACCGAATCTTCTGTGGACTCTACAAGGGAACGGTACTTCTCTTCGTTCTTCCTCAACGCCGCTTCTGCTTTTCTTTTCGCTTCTAGCAATTGGTAGGCATCAGAAGTCCTTTTCACCGCGGATAGCAACTCCGCCATGTTCAGCGGTTTCTCTATGTAACAGGAAGCACCGGCTTTTAACGCTTCTATTGCCGTTTCCTTGGATGCAAACGCGGTGATTATGATTGGAGAGGTATCAGCGTTGATGTCTTTTAGTCTTTTTACCACCTCTAAACCCGTGATGTCCGGGAGCCTCAAATCTACCAGACAAATAGGGAACTTTTCGCTCTTTGCGAGTGCTAAACCCTTTTTGCCTGTTCCTGCTGTCTTCACCCTGTAACCTTCATCAGAAAGAATATCGCTTAGCGTCTCACGCATCTCCGCGCCATCTTCAACTATGAGTATGGATGTGTGTTCCATATGCGATTGCCTCACTTTTGCCGTTTCGCGATTGCAAGATAATAACGCTTGTTCTATTAAAGGGTCAACCACGTTTTTTTGCTCCTTCTTTTTGATTTAACTTCACATTCCAGGTTCCTGTTCCTTCTGCCAACGCTTCTTTTTTAACAAGAACCGGGTTTAGTGGTAGTTTCACTGTGAAAGAGGTACCCTTACCTGTCTTGCTCTCCACGTCTATTGTACCACTATGAGCTTTTACGTATTTTTTACATAGCGAGAGTCCAAGACCAATACCACGCGCTTTCGTAGTAAAGAACGGCTCGAATGCTTTCTGTATAAACTCTTTTTGTATCCCTTCGCCTGTATCTGCAATACACACTTCTATAAACCCCCCGTATTTATCCTCATCTGTCATTATTTCCAGGGTGCCACCTTCGGGCATTGCCGACACGGCATTCGAGATTAAATTGGAGCACACACGTTGAATTTGGTAGTAGTCACAACGAATCAGTGGCAGGGTCTCTTCAAGCTCGGTTTTTACCGATATGTTCGGCGCTATTTTAGCAGAGTAAAGCACTTCTTCTATCACCTGATTTACATTGCAATCTTTAAAGTCCGGCACGTCCAGACGAGCAAAATCCAACAAGTCCGAAATTAAGTTATTGGCATGTTTTATCTCCTTTTCTAATATCGCTAAGTGCTTCTTTACCTTTTCTTGTGCAATATCCTTTAATTTGTTAGTGATGAAATAAACGGAGTTGTTTATAACGCCCAAAGGCTGTCTGAGTTCGTGTGCCATACCCGCTGAAAAT
>JAPVWK010000018.1 GCA_028572065.1 Candidatus Methanophagales archaeon | reverse complement strand
GAGCGGTATGAATGGGAAACTTTCACGTACCGTTCTGAGATGGGAATGGGCGAGCAATCGTCCTATCCGTAGTCTGCTTAAAAAGCATTGGAAAATGATACAGTTCGGGTAATTTATTATTTGTGAGTTCCCCTACATATTAATAAAACAATTGTTATTGTTTCTACTGTAACATCAAGCCACGAGCAACCCGGGTTTGTTACAGTTACTTGTAATTGCTTGCTGTTGCAACAGGATAAAGCGGAGGTTAGTTAAGAGATTATGGAGACGAGGCTGAATATAGAAATAGGCGCTGATGAGTTCAAGGCCGCGCTTACGAAGCGTTTATCGCCGAAGACCGTGGAAGCGTTAGTGGAAGCGTTACCAATAGAGTCAGAAGCGAAGAAATGGGGTGATGAAATATATTTCGATGTTCCTGTGGACATGGCAGAAGAGAACGCGCAGGAAATTGTAAGCAAAGGCGACATCGGGTATTGGCCTACTGGGAACGCACTCTGCATTTTTTACGGGAAAACGCCTATAAGCGAATCCGAAACGGAAATACGACCCGTTTCCGCTGTCAATATCGTGGGTAGTTTAGAAGAGCCCGATCGGCTGAAAATGATAGATCCAAAGACGGGCGAAAAAATCAGGATTGTTATGGATGGATGAACCAACTTAGTTACCTTAAGATGTTTCGGGTTGTCCATACAGCTTTTTGCCCGGGACGGCGATATGAATGGTTGTTTAGGGGGTGAAGACAGAGATGGTAGAATGCGAGATATGTGGAAAGGAAACCGAGGATCCAAAAGAATATGGCGGTAAAAAACTGTGCAACGATCGTTATGTCAATGTGGGGCGATTTTATTGCAAATGCCAGGGTTCATGTTGGTGAGTCAACGCACGTGGAAAAAGACGAATGAGAAGGTGTTACGCATTGCGAACTAGTAGTTTTTATAGGGCTAGCGATTATGAAAGGATATTGAACGTTTCAGAGACAGGAGGAGCTATAGAAGGTAGATGACTAAAAAGGCATTGCTGCTTTTGGGATGTCCGGAAGTACCAGTTCAGACGAGTATTGCACTATACCTTGCAAGCAGATTAAAAACCGCAGGGCTGGATGTATTCATAGCGGGCACAGACGCTGCGCTCAAGCTACTGAAAGTCGCGGACCCGGAAGGGCATTACGTGGATGTCGAGAAGATGATAATACTGGATACTTGTATCGCCGCACTCGCCGAAGAGCGGCTAGAATTCGAGTTGTGCAGCGTTTTCGTGCATAACGATGCCGGGATTTCGTATCTTGCTACTATCCAGAGCAGGTCAAACGCAAAACTATTCGCAATCCTTTTTGGACCTGATGTTGAGGCACTCACGAAGCTGATCGAGTTCAAATGCGAGATGCTCGTGGCCAAAGCTGTTCATAATCCTATTCCACTGAAGAATAAGGTAGATACTATGATAAAAGAGGTGAAAAGATGGGCTGTATAGAATTGATGGACTATGAGATAGTGCTATCGAATATTTCGTTTAAAGAAGGCCGGGATTATATAAAGACGAATATAAAAGAGGTTTACGAGGTCAAACCAGGGTATAAATTATTTGACATTTATTTGATTGGTATTCCACCGATATTAGTTGGAATAGAAGGTGACCATGTAATATTTCCGTATATAAAGCCATGTCATGGGGCTTTCGTGTTGAAGATAAAAGGCGGAGAAGAGCTTGAAAGATTGAGGACGGTTTAAAAGAATCCGCCCGGAATTAACGATTCATTGTAGATAAAGTAGAACTGCTACCTATTTATGACACAGATTTAGACTGATTTAGACGTATTTGAGTTCTTCTGCGTTAATTAGTGTCAATATTTATTTTTGGATTTTATGCTTTCTTGTTTATTCTTGTGAAGCCGAGAAACTATCCGTTCCGTGTGTGTATATATGTTCATCCGTTCGTCCCGCACGAATCCGATAATACACAACCCGGTCTTCGCCGCGAGTTCAATCGCCAAACTCGTGGTAGCACTTCTTGACGCTAATACAGGAATATTCGCTACTGAACACTTCAATACCAGTTCGGACGAAATCCGGCTTGTGCAAACCACAAAAGTCGTTTCAAGGTCTATATTTCTTGTTAACCCGAAGCCTATAACCTTATCCAGCGCGTTATGCCGGCCTATATCTTCGGATACGCATATCTTACCGTTTCCATCGAATAGTCCAACTACATGCACACCACCCGTAGCTTTATGCAACTCGGAATTCAATATGGAATTGACCGCATCAAATATAGCGTCTGCATCAAGCTGCAACTCAGACCTTATCGCGGGTAGGTTCGATTTGCCCAGGACTGACCGTTTTTTTGGCGTTACGGTTAAAGGCTGGTTTAGTTTCACGGTTGCGATATTATCCGCGACCTGCAATGATTCGAGCTCATCAAGCTGGGTTATAACCATTTCGGTGAATAAAAAGCCGATGACAAACTCTTTCGTCATTTGCGGGCTTAAAGTAGTCGTGACAAAATGGCTGCCGTTGATGAAGATGGATAAAGGCACTTCTGCTACTACTTTGTCTTTTGATTCCGAGATGTGTTCCCGGTTCCGGTAAATGCAATTGTGTTCTTTTAGCATAGGTCTTTTAGTTCAAAAAGAATCCAGTACTAATAACTTTTTAGTTGTAGCAAAATAGTAATCGGACGCAGATGATCGCAGATTAATAGGATTTAAAGCATAAAAAAAGTGTGAGAAAGTTGTACATTATACGCAATTAAAAAGAGTATTCGGCAACCGCTTCAGGGATTATGTCATTCCACGCACCCCAAACACTTTTTATTTTGGGTATTTCAATGCCACTTCCAGCATTTCGCATTCGGTAAGTTTTTAGCCATTTTCCGCGTTGTACTAATAGATGTAGTTATGACCTTAAAAAAACTATTCGTTTAAGACTGAAGCGTGACAAAATATACTTTTATGTGCCCAACCTGATGGCTGGTATCCAATCGTCATATTCCTTTCCGTTCGCATCTGTGAATTTAGTGCAGTTTAGCCAGCCGGTATCTGTTAGAAGTAAAGGGGTATGATGAATCTGCGGATACGAGCCTGTTTCCATTTTATGGCGTTGATTCTGCTGGCTTCTAAGGTAAATGAGGCATCAAAGGTTAATGTGTCCCCCACTTCTGCGTAACCGGTCCATGACGCGCTTTCGTCCACATCATTTCCGTAAATCCGCACGTGTTCGGTATGCCCGCCTGTGCCTGCGCAGGGATATGTCTAAAGTTTTCGCACGGTTATCACGGTTATATCTTGACTCTGCACGATTGTGCTGGTACGCATGCCGTGGATGCTTGGAGATCCAACTATATTCGTCAGCGTTTTCTTATCGGTTAACCGCGTGATGACATCGTTAAAACTTTCTCCTTCTCGCCTCTCTGCATCAAATCGTACATATACCTCTTCCGGTAAAGATAAGGTCTTGGTGCTCATTTTTCACCTCTTATTTAAACATAATCAACTATTGGTGATGAGCATGGAAACATTAGAAGCAACGGTCAAATTACCCGGTTCTTTTTTGACTGCGACAAAGCTAAAAGAAGATGAGCTCGAGGAGTTTATCAGACGTTCATTAGCAGCAGAACTATATAGAGAAGGT
This sequence comes from Candidatus Methanophagales archaeon, assembly GCA_028572065.1. Taxonomy (GTDB): domain Archaea; phylum Halobacteriota; class Syntropharchaeia; order Alkanophagales; family Methanospirareceae; genus QENJ01. The sequence goes on along the minus strand of JAPVWK010000018.1, from coordinate 18,816 downwards.
AAATTATCACTTGGCAAAGCGGCAGAACTCGCGGGTGCACGAAATAAATGGGAAATGCTGATGATACTGAATGAAAAAGGTATTCCAATAGATTATACCACAAAGGATGCCGAAAAAGACCTTAAGACATTGAGATTTAAAGCAATCCATAGACGACCTCATGGCAGTCGGCTTTAGGCTTGGTGAAAAGGAGTACAAAAGGATAATTAGTGTGAGAACTTGAAGTGTAGAATCCAGAAATTATTTCGTCAAGAACACCTAAAAACCTGCTATTTCCCGCTCTTCACAACTACCTCAACACGCGGCGGCGCCATACGATCAGCGATATAGCCGCTAACACCGTAATCACCTCGAATCCCGGAACTTCCTTTCCTGCCCCCTGTGCGGGTGTCGTTATCGGTGATGCAATAGGAGATACTGTTGGCGTCTGTTTAGACGATATTGCAGGAGTTACCGTTGCTACCGGTGTATGCACAGGCGATATTGTAGGCAGAGTAGTTTCTACGCCTGTTGACGTAGAAGTATCGTACTCTGCTTCCCATGCGTTTATTCCACCAAGCAGGTTATAAGCGATGAAATCGTGTTGTGCAAGCGTACCTTTTGCTGTGTTGCTTCTAATACCGGATTTGCAATATGCGATAATTACTTTAGAGTTGTCCAATTCGTCAATTCTGCTTTCTAAATCGGATACCGGTATGTTCATTAGTTCGACACCTTCTATATCTATTTTCTCAGCATTGTATTCTCCTTCTGTTCTGACATCCAACAGAATAAAATGTTCTGGCTTTTCTACAAGCATTTTATGCGCTTTGTCTACACTGACGTCGTACGTTGGCGCATCCGGCAACGGCGGAGTAAGCTCGGCGTAGACTACGGCACTTGAACTGACAAGTAAAAGTAACATCACAAAAATCCACGCAATTATCTTATTCATCTTTTTGTTTCACGTCCTAGAATGTTTTGGCTGATGTTACATATGAATCAACATATAAAACTTTTGGTTTTTTGTGCTCGCTTATCCGGTTGTACAACGACAATCCGTAATAGCCTATAGTATTAGACGTAGAATACCACGTTTTTGGTGTTTCCGCGCGGTGTTGCAAAAGTGATTGCGTGGGTTATAAAAACTATTTTCGTGTGGAAGAAGTCACAAGCGTGGAAGTTGAGTGCGACCTTGCGAATTTTTTAGAGGTTTTGTTAGCGTAAAAAAAGGAGGTTTAATATTATCATATTTCAATTTATAAATGTTTTTTATAAAGAGACGGGGATATGAAATGCGGCAAAAGATGCGAGTACAGTGTAACAGGCGGAAAATTAGCACTTTTATTGTGATAGCTGTGTGTCTAACAGGCATGATTATACCTGCGATGACTCAGTCCTCAAACGTCATATCCTCAACACCCGTGTATACGTATGGGCCGGTTTTCCATGGAAATAGCATTTCTTGTGAATCTCTCATCGTGTATGAGCCCGCAAAGGGATTCAGTAAGCGTACTGAGGACGAGATAGAGGAACAAAACAATGCCGAAATTCCTGACCACACGGCATCTAATATAACGTTTTTAAACAAAAACGGTAGCGCAGTATCGTCAGATAAACCCATTGCACGTGAAAACCATACAATACAAGTAAATATAAAAAATGCGGGCTGCTTAGCTGCTACGGACTTTTATGTTAGGGTGTATGTGAACAAATCATATAACGCAACGTCAGATGCGCTGATTGCTGGTTTCCCCATGTCTAAACAAATCACTCATCTTGAACCCGGAGTAACGAGCGAAGTGGACTTCCCGTGGACGCCGCCGGAAACGGGTTTTTATCGCGTAAAAGTGACGGTTGACGGAAATAACGAGGTGCCGGAAGAGAATAGGCATGTTAAAGAGTTAGAAGGCAGCGGTCGTGTGCAGTTGATTTTGCCGTGGACACCGCGTGCTGCTGGACAACTTGTGAGGTTGAACGTCTCCGTGGATCGCGGCAATGCAATACGCGAATTGAACGAGAACAATAACAATGTCTCTCAGCTCGTAGCTGTCGCGGATAGAGAGATAATACCAATCTTTGACACCGGTTCATCTGATAACCCATACCCCAGCAGTTCGGGCATTCATAAAGGAACTATCAGATTAAATCACACGGTTACCGTCAATAAGATGTACACATACGCATGTCCTGCTACAGGTGGTCATACAGAATACATAGAAATATCAAATGAATCCGGGATAGTAGCAACCGGGCAGTGGGAGGGCTATACAGGAGACAGACATAACATTAGCTTCTATCCTTCGTTCAGAATGCTTGCAAACCATACTTATAGCTACACGATAAGAACCGGCTCGTATCCTCAGATTCATCACACAAGCGAATTAAAAGCGAAGGGCGGAATGGGGATAATTAACTGCACTTCGTTCTTGGATGCGAATGGTCGTTCTTATAATAATAGGATACCGGCTATTCGATTAGAAGGTAATTTCGTGGACAACAATTTGCCGGATTTGGAAATTAACAAAATAGAGGCGTACTACACTAACACAGACATAAGGTATCTAAACTTAAATAATGACGTCAAAGTAGAAATAACAAATAACGGGTCTATAAACACTGGACCATTTGAAATAAAACTCGTTGCAAACGCAGAAGATGTAGATATTAAGACTATCCCTGTACTTGAGCCAAATTCGAGTACATATGTAGTGTTCACTTGGACGCCAATATATAATGTGACCCGACCACCCATAAATGCAGATCAGGTATCCGAAAATTTTACTTTGCATGTGATAGTAGACCCGGAAAACAGGATTAAAGAATCCGATGAGACCAATAACATGATGACGATCAACGTATCTGCAATTTGGAATGGTCGTATGGGTGGAAATGGTGTTTTCGGTGATCCATATATAACAACCCGGCATCATGGTAAGTTACATGGTGGCACAATCTACACATTCGGTGATAGTTATAAGTACTGGAAATACGCAGTTCAACCAGGAAACCCTTATACCGTAAATTATAATGTTACACTGCCTCCTGGTGCCAAGGTAGAATTAGCAAATATATATACCTATTTCGAGTGGTTTGTTACAGAACAACCAAAAGCGGATGTGACGTTTGCTACTCACGATGGCGAGAACCATCTTTCGATAGAAGAGTGGTACTGGGACAAAGCATATGCTTTCATTTTTGGACCATATTTATGGGGTGTTCTCAAGTATGATGTTACTCCATACATAAATGAGAACGGTACTTACAACTTCTCGCTTAAGCATGATGGTGGTCCTAAATACTTCGTGGATGGTGCGTTGTTGTTCTTAATCTACCGTGATGATAGCGAGCCTTTGATTGAGTACTGGGTGAGTGAGGGTGCAGACCTTATAGGAGGCAGAGATATTGAATATCTTCGCTATGAAGATACAACAGCGAAAGCGGAGTTCACAGGTGGCGAAATAGATATTGCAAATGTAACAAACGTGACACTGTTTTCTGTTGTGAACTGGGGATTCCAAACTGATCTATGGTTCAATGGTCACTTACTTGGGAATGATTGTTTCACATCTATACACACCGATCAAGAAGAGATTGCGCAATACAATGTTACACGGATACCCGCGGAATATCTTAATTCCAGCTATAACCTTGTTGAAATGCAATTTCGAGGATATTGCAGGAATATGCCGGCAAATGCCGTTCTGGTTGTGGAATATAAGGAGGATGAACGCTAAAAAGATGAACAATAGAGGACTCAGTACTTTTCTGGTAATACTAGTGTGCTTAGTGAGTGTGATGAGTCCTGCGATGACTCAGTCCTCTATAATGTTTAATAATGCGGGCAATGCTACAAAGGGAGAAACTGATGACATCTCGGAACCTACCACAATGCCAAGTCCCCCACCGGAAACTACACCTGTACTTTCGCCAACACCAGAACAAAACTCCGGTCTTTCACCTACGTCTAATCAAACACAAACATCCACGCATTCACTGACTCCTTCACCGACTCCTTCACCGATACTGCCCCACGCATCACCTGCTAGTACCCTTTCCGTACATTCTTCACCCGTCCTTGGTACTGAAGATGCACCCAGAACGCTTAATATCACAACAAACCAGTCCGTAAACGTTAGTAGGTCACTCAACTGCACTGAAGTCTTCAATCAGAGCAACGTGACCCGGTCAAGTTACGCGAATACCAGTGCAATGACAGGCACGTTGAACGTATCCGCACTCGCAAGTAACGAAAACAGCACGGATATGCAAATAGGGTCCTGGAACGTATCTGATGAACAAGCAACACCCGCACATTCCCCCACGCTGCACATAAACAAAAGATCACTAAACGTCACTGAATCCTCCGATAATGAAACACAGACACTAAAGGAATGCAATACTAACCTAACAACCGACCTTGCCGTGACAAGCATAGAACTTGAAACCGGTTGTGGTGCCTCAGAACAGCCATGTTTTCGCTATGCCGGATATGCACTTAACGTTACCGCGACAATAGCGAATCTCGGTGTAGCGGACGCAAGCGATTTTGTCGTCAAGTTCCGCGATGATGGTTCACAATTTGACGAAACAGAAGTCAGCCACCTTCCAGCAGGCACTTCTTGCAGCGTTAATGCCCTGTGGGACCTTTCAGATGTTGATATTGGGGGCCATACTATTACTGTTGAAGTTGAGCCCTGCAACAATTCCGATAGTAACCTGACGAATAATATAAACAGCTTAGAAGGTGTAGGGGTAGCAAATCCATGGGAAATCAATATGACATTACCGGCAACTAATCCCGAAGAAGGCGATAAAGTAGCCATCAATGCCAGTATTACAAATAAAGGACCGTTAAGTGCCAATCTCGTGCTTAACTTCTCTTGTCTGGATCGCTACGACAATAGAATCCTGTTTGATACCAAACCGTTACGTATAGACGCTAATAGCGTAAATTATACCGATGCAATCTGGGATGCAAGACCATTGTTCATTGGGCTCCCGGATAAAATCTCTACTACACGTACGATAGAAGTGGAAGTGACGAAATCTGATTTGCGTACGAGTAAAGAGCTAGAGGTAGTGCTTTCGTCAAACCTTACCATTACGGACGTGCGCATAAATCCGTCTAATCATATATATAATGAGACTGCAAAGGTTGTAGCCATCACACTAAAAAACAACGAAAATGTAACTGCGAATACTACTCTTTGGCTATATGATGTGAACACAACCGCACAGGAGATAGGTTATTCACCAACGCCGGAACTGCTCTCGATCTACCAGCCGGGTGCACTTAATATGGGCTTGCATTTCTTTGATAAAATCGTATTTTATGAAGCGAGTCCGGGATGTTGGTATGAAGTTTACGATATGAACGGCACTATCCTCATGAATGAGAGCCGCTCGAGCTCAAGCAAAAAAAACATAGTGCAGAGCGATATTTGGTCAAAATGGGGTGCAGGGGATGCAATTACTCTAAAATATTTCAGAATAGAAGCTACTGTCGAATCTGCCGCACTGCTCAATAGCATGCCAGTTACCGTGAACGCCTGCGAAACGGAAACTGTCACCCTGAGTTACGAATTAGCGGAGCCCAAGGGGGTGTATACGCTGTGGCTGGTACTGAGCAGCGGGAACAACGTTTCTAAAACCGTTGGTGGTACCGATCTCGCTGTTAACCTTTCTGTTGATGAAACCGTGCTTGATGGCGACTTGTTGAACATAACCGCAAGGATAAACAATTTAGAGTACATAAATGCAACGAACTTCAGTGTCCGTTTTTATATTGATTCGTCACTATTTCATGAAGAGAATATCTCGTACCTATCCGGCGTTGAATATCCTGATAACCGCACTACAATCGATGTTTCATGGGAAGCAACGACGTGGAACGCGGACAAAGGCGAAAATGTCTTCACACATACGATACTAGTGGAAATAGACCCTTGTGAGAATATAGATAACAATGCGTCAAACAACGAAGAGGAGAGTTTAATCCGAGTTTACAACGATTTCGCGGTTAGCTACTTGAATATGACACCTAACCCCTGTATCGGCGATACCGTTGCCATTAATTCGACTATCCAATATTTGGGCAACAGAAGTAGCAGTGCAAACGTCAGCTTCTATGTAAAAAAAGCAGATGATATAAAGCGACTTATCACATCCACATTTATCTGTTTTAACGCTTCGGGTGTGTGTGTAACGAATTGGACTACTGATTTTGATAACGACACGAATTTTACCGCTCGGGTGACCAACGTAACTGCAAATTGGACCGTGGACGTAAGCGGTAACTGCACGATAACCGTAGAGGTAGAGCCTGAGTGGGATGTGAACAATACGAATAATATTAGGAGTATCACGAGAGCGATCACCGCACCGGATTTCGTGCTCGAGCACATGCGTATCAAACCGGACAGCCCAATATCTGGAACTACGGCAAACATCTCGGTTACTGCCAAGAACACGGGTGGTTTAGCTCGTGCTACCAACATCTCGTTCTATAACAGCACCAGGGATCCCGAGGACTACTACAGGTCTATGTTTATGAACCCAACAGAATACGGACTCGAAACTACTGCGATTATGAGTAATAATACCGATACAGTAGCCATGCGACTCTATTTGGAGCTACAATCTCACGGTGACCATTTCCGGTTGTATGACTGCAAGGGCCGGTTAATGGCAACTTATAATACGAGTTTTAGTGGCTGGACGTCCTGGATACTCGGCAATCTGATAGATGTGGAAATGGAGAAGCTGAAAGGGAGCAGCAGTTCTATCGAGGTGACGGTTTACAAATATGACTACCTGATGCCCGAAGATGAACTCAATAGTCTGCCGGTGGTTATAAACCCAACCGATGCCCGGAACGTTACAATAGACTGGACCGCTTCTCCGGCGGGTGAACATCGTATTGTGGCGATAATAGACCCAAAAGACGCTGTCCCGGAAATAAACGAGACGAACAACGTGCAAATGAATCTCACATTGGTGCAGGGACCTGACCTCATCGTATCAGACATAAAGTTGCTGAATATTACAGATGGTACAGAATTGAATGCCGCCAATATAAGTGCGGACGAACTCGTGAATATCACCGCCAATGTTTCTAATATCGGTGTGCTACCCGCAAACAATTTCAATGTAAGCTTTTTTATAAATGAACTCTGCGTAGGCAGCGCCACCATTATAAATCTTACACAAAATGAGTACACGAACGTTTCTACATGCTGGCACGCAGAAGTGGGTAATTATAGGATCGTGGCGACAGCAGATCCAGGAAACGAGCTAGCAGAAACGAACGAATCGAATAATAAAGGTGAACTCAGGGTAAAAGTGCTCGGTGCCGACTTAACCGTGAACATATCATTCAATACAGCAGCTAACCGGGACAATGTTACAGTCACAGTAAACGCCACGGTTACAAATCAAGGCGTATTACAGACCAATAACTTCGACTCTTTCTTGTTCTTTGGTCAATATAAGAACGAACATGGGCAGGAAGTTATCCCGTGTTTTTATGGTGCCGATGACGTCTATAATAGTATAAGCAGGGTAAACAGGAGTTACGCCGGCGCGAACTGTATTTGCGTGCATGTTAATGCGACATGGCATTTGGAAAACGGCGAAAAGGTTTACTGGGTGAAAGAAGGAGATATACGAATATATGACGGCAAGGAAGAAGTTGCAGTACCAACAGCGCCGTGCTGTATCCCTGTAATGAGCGATACCGTAAGCGTAAGTGTTCTGCATGGAGAGGGTCAGGGAGTGGAGCTATTATTTTATCCTGGCGATATAGCAACACGGGACAGGTCATTGGGTGTTGACGATACATTCAACCTTTCGCTGGTAGAAACAGCCGGGAAAGGTATTTACACTGCGTGTATAGATGCAGACTCGGAAGGAGTAGTGCCGGAACACGACAAACAGAATAACCGGCAGGTGAAGCAGCTAAAAGTGCTGCCGGATTTCTGGGTCTCTAACATTTCTATTTCGGGTAATGACACGGAGCTAAACGGGAAAAATGAGGGCAGTACTTTATACATAAACGCGAGCATAACAAATAGTGGGTTGATAACAGGAGTTAGCGATGTGGACGTTTTTGCCGTGCATGATTGGGTAGACATCACGCCACGATTTGAACTCAGCTCGCAGGGGTATCCGTACGGATATGGATACGTGATAACACATCCGGGTGCCGATGCACTAAAAATACAGTTCAAATCGTTGAATATAACCACAAAGAACGCTCCGGGTATCGAGACACGCGGGTTTGTTTATATCCGAGATAAAGCCGGTAAATTAGTCGAGGAGTGGCAGGAGAATAGACAAGGACCTGCGAATTCTTCCTGGATAACGGGTGATACCGCTTATGTCTATGCACCAACGAAATGCGGTGACAGTACAGAATCCAACGTCGTTATAGACAAATATCAGTGTATGAATAGAATAGCGAATATTTCGGGGTTAGAGCTGCAAGCAGAAGAAACGAAGAACTACACAGTGATGTGGACTCCTGCCAATGCAGGACCTCATGCTATACAAATGGTTATTGACCCGGAAAACAAGGCGGCTGAGATGAACGAATCAAACAACGAATTAAATACGAGTTTTTACGTGGTGCCATACGAGGACCCGGCAGTTGTAAATATAACTTTTGACCCGTTGCCGCCGGTGCCGAAGAATGTACCGGTAAATGTGACCGCACACATCATTAATAACGGAAACAGCACCGCGAATTTCTCGGTTGACCTGTGGGCACTTAAAGAAGAGATTTACGATTACGAGACGGCGCATCCGACAGACGATTTCAATGAAACTATAGTTACATATCCGGAAGCGAACTGGACTGGCGTACAATTTGCAGAAATCGGATTGGACAAAGGATCAATAACAAGACGAATGAAAGTAGAGGATTTGTATAAGAACACGAGTGCGTATTTCTACGCCTTTAATGGCGAAAATATAGAGGTCTGGACGAAGGGGAATACGACTAATATAGAGCTGCTGCCTTTTAACTCTGTGAGTTATAATGACCGTGAGACGACAGAAGCGGATGGCGGCAGAAAGGTATGGGGCTGTGGCATAGATAAAATATCGCATAAAATCGGCCTTAACCATACCGCGGTATCTCTGGGCCCTGGCAATTCGACCAACATAACGGGAATACTGCATCAGATGCGTGTGGGCAATGGGTCCTCAGGTTATGAGATTTACGCAGTTGTTGATATGGACAACGTGCTGTATGAACAGAACGAAAGCAATAATGAACTCGTAAAAGTGCTCAATGCCAAGATTCCGGATCTCACGGTATCTAATATCACCTGTGATGGACCACCAAAAGCAGAACTAGAAAATATAGGAAGTGCATCCGCCGAGAATGTTACGGTGCGGTTCAGTCGTGATGTGTACAAGGGTGCTGAGGTTGATTCGCCTTATGAAGTAGAAAATGACGGTTTTTATTCGATCTTGCATAAAGATGCCAAAGTAATGCGGGTGCATTTCGAGTATTTATATGTGGATGAGAAGAAGAACGGGTCACTTCGCATCGGCAATAGAACTTCCTGGGTGGACTACAAAAAGGATAGAAAGGGTTTCTGGAGTTCCTGGGTAGATGTGGATTCCGAGAGAGATTCCATTACCCATCCCGTCTCGTTAATATTGAATAAAGGACGCTACAAGGTTGATAGATACGAGTATGGCGTGGACGAGCCACAGGGTACGGCTAAACCCTACGTGATTGGTACGAAAGCAACAAGACAGGTAGATGTGCCGTTTGATGTTGAGAACGAGATCTACAATTTGACTGTGTTTGCCGACCCAGAGAATATTGTGGAGGAAAGTAACGAAGGTAATAACGAAGAAAAGAAGGAGATGGGTCCGGATTTGACTATTGAAAATGTAACATTCTTGAATGAAGCTGAAGCCGAGAGAGAGTGGGATAAGCTTATTATAAACGAGACGCATAAGATAAAAGTTGTGGTTAAGAATACAGGATGCGTAGCAGCTTCGGATTTTGCCGTTAGATTTTATATAAACAACTCAGATGATAATGTGACGATTACCCCCTTTTCTCAAGAAAATATTAATCTTGCTCCTAGTATGACAAAAGAAGTAGAATTCTCATGGGAACCATCGGAAAGAGGATGGTTTATTGCTAAGGCCGAGGTGGACCAACACAAAAAGGTTCCCGAGTTAGATGAGAAGAACAATATTTATCCATTGGAGGGTAAAATGGAGATGAAGGTTGGATATCCAGGATATAAAGCAAAGGATGGTTTTATGCATATGTTTAAAGAGGGAGAAAAGATTCATGGAGACGTTATATACAATTATGGCATAGGATTCAGTCGTCTTACGAGTGCTACCAAGGATGACTCCCGCACCACCCATTTTGGCGATCCTGTTCCCGAGAACGCAGATGTGAGTTTAGTCAGACTTTATGTATATCCGGATAATGCGTTGTATAGAAAAAAAATCGGGGACTATGAACGTAAAATGGGTTTTATGCCAAATGAAACACAGTTGATTGTCTATTTCAACGGCAATAAAAATCCACTACCTCATCCTGCCGATCCACATTCTGATATTCCCGATGCAACAGGTTTTAATGTGACTTATGCAACTTATTATTATGATATTCCTGTAAATTATTATAATCACTCTGAGGGAGCAAGAAATTGGGCTAAAGCAGTAAGGAGGAATTGTGGTGGTCCTCAAAATTATCAGTTTGGAATAGCGGGTATGGCTCTTCTGATCGTATATGAGGATGAAAATGCACCCCTTACCAGATACTGGGTTGGTGAAGACCGGGATGTTATGATGGCAGGGAGTAATTATCACCCCACAGGTCTTGATTATAACGAATGCACAAGAAAGATTAAATTTACAGGCGTAACTGAAGCCAGCCTGGCAAATGCAACACTAAAAACGGTCTTAGTATCTTATAATCCACATGGTGAAGACGATTTATATCAGGAAGCAAAAGGGAGAGCAGATGCACTATATTTTAATGGACGGGAAATACCACGGAGCACTGAAGAGGAAGATATAGGATTTTGGGAGAAGATCAGTGGTGATATAGCTTTAACGAAAGTACATGAAGGGTGGGAATATGTAAACGTATTTGATGGTATAAATGATGCAGCGATACAAAGTAGAGGCACGATGATGGGTGTTGCTCATGCAATCCTTACTGTGGAATACCTACCCGACCTCGTGCCCCACATACCGAGGAGCGTGGTAGTAGGACTGCCTATGACTGTGGATATAGAAAACCAAGGGAAAAGCGAAGCGAGGAATTTTAGTGTCTGTTTCTCTGTGAATGGAGAGCCGGAAGAGAAGGTAGATGTTACGGAATTAGAAGGCGGGAGTCGTGTGCAGTTGACTTTACCGTGGACACCGCGTGCGGTTGGACAGATTGTGAAGTTGAACGTCTCTGTGGATTGCGGCAATGCCGTACGCGAATTGAACGAGGACAATAACGATGACACTCAGCTCGTTGCAGTCCGCGGTATGCTACCGCGATTTCAAGGCGGCGGCTCATCGGCAAGTGCCTGGAAAGAAGGTTCCGGTTCGGGCGAAGGCACAGGGGAAGGTCCGGGTGCCGGCACAACAGCAGGAGCCGCGGGAAAATCAGTAACAGGTGGCAAAACCGGAAAGACGATTACCGGGCGGTTGATGAAAGGCACGGTGGCTCGTACGGAAGAGACGGGTGGTGGTGGCAGTGTGAGGTTCTCGCTTTTTGCGCTTTTGATACGGCTTGCGGTGGTAGCAGTGGCGGTTTCGCTTGTTTGTGTTGGGTACTGGTGGGAGAGGCGGTGGCACAAGAAAGAATAAAATTTGATGATCGGACGCAGATGCACGCAGATGATCAGGATTTTAAATATACAGAATTGACGGAGGAGTTTATTAGAATCTTCTGTCGAGTTTATAATAAACTGGGTTATGGTTTTCTGGAAAAGGTTTATGAGAATGCAATGATGATAGAACTGAATAAGGAAGGTATTCCTGCGGTTTCTCAATATGCAATAAAGGTGCTTTATGAAGGTGAAGTTATATCTGCGTAAATCTGCGTCCTAAATAGTTAGAACTTGTACTTTATATACAACGAAAAGAAGAATTACGATTGGCGAATCAAAATAGCTTGATCGCGGGTATCCAATCGCCATATCTTCTCCCATTCGCATCTATGAACTCAGTGCAGTTGATCGTTCCATAGTCGTTTGTAAGTGTTTGTTCATGGATTATCTGCGGATACGAGCCCGTAAATATTTCATAACTGTATTCTGTACCTGCCGACAGCGTGACCGAAGGCGAAACCGAGATGTTATAATCCTCTTGATAACCCACCCAGCTCGCATTTAATACTTCGGCTTTGCCGTTATAGAATATTACACGCTCGCTGTGTCCCCCGGTCCCAGTACACGGATATGTATAGATTTGTCGAACCACGATGTCGCATTTAGGCGTGAAATTACCTTTGTGAACACCTGAGATGCTCGGATATGTACCACAACCAGTATCGAAAAATCCTGTTGCCGATGACGCTTTCACTATCCAGAACATGTTTAGCTCTTCCGTTCTGTTAATAAGCAGCTCAGCCGCGGCTTTTGCATCGCTGTCCGTCAAGCCGGAAGCCATAAGTATCACCGGTCCCGGATCTGCCCAAGAATAGTTTTCGCCGAGATAGCCGTTATCGTAAGGATTGTCGAATGCTTGAACTACACCACCGGAATCGTACTCTGCATTATCATAGTCGTCAATCATCTTTCCGGCACCGAAATAAACAACCATACCAAAGTATTCGTGATAGGGATTAATCCCCACTATTATATCATTTCCCGTGTAGTTTCCGAGCAGTACCAGATTATTTGTTTCTTTCTTATCCGATGAGGTTACATTAGAATCTGTATCTATGTCTATCCTTTCGTGTGGCACGCCTCTTGAAACAAGCTTGTTTCTGATTTTGTTCGCTATGCCCAGGTATTCTGGCGATACCGCGGGATAAACGATGGTGGTATCCCATTCTGTGCCCCAGTAGCCATGCGTAAAAGGCTCGGGATAGAGGTCATTGTAGCTCTGCACCGTGCAAGGCGGTGTGAAACTCTCGGTTGCACCATAGATTTGTTTCTGGAAGTCCCAGTGCATTGTTTCTCCATCCTTTAAAGGATAATATACACCACAGGTTTTAATCGGCACATATCTACCATTTAGGTAGGGATACCAGAAGATATTTTCCTTAGTGTCTGCGTCCAAGCCATCAATGCCAAATTTATAGGACCCCAATGCCCCTTCTACAAGCAGGCAAACATCTGCAACTGAGTTCAAGGCGGCCCACGGCGTTGTATTCTCCGGCACGAGTTTTACAATGTCAAACATATCTACATCAGTAAAGCCGGATTCCTTGCCATTGTATGTTGATGTATTACCATAGTGATGCGTATCTCTTATCCTTACCCCTATCACCGTGAATGGTTTGGCGGCTTCATTGTTTGTTTTCGTAGATTCTGTGACTGCGCCGTTCGCATCAAGAACCACCTTTACGTCATAAGGTCCTCCTTTGGCTGCATCGTATTCAAACGAAGTCACTCTAACCGCTTTTGCGGATACGGAGGTTACTGTGCTATTCTTTGGCCCGTTATCAACGAAAAGCGTTACCTCAAAGTTGTTTGCATCTCTGGTCCCATTGTTAGTTACATTTACCTGAATTGTTGTTTTATTATTTGCGGTATGCCAGGCAAAAGAGGGTTGGAATTTTATATCATTCGGTGTGATAGCGAGGTCTGCATGCACTTCAGGAAGCACTTCTATAATCTTAGAGATGTTATTGTTCGCCTCATCAGATTCGTTTACATGGTTAAAGGCATCCGCAGACACTTCGAGTGTACACGTTCCTGAATCAGGGGGAGTCCATGTGAACTGCACTTCTTTGCTTGCACCGGCATCAAGGCTGGGAACTGGTAGTGTGCCTGTCAACGTACCACCTGCATGCAGTGTTACATTCGACTTTTTCGCAGTTCCACTGCCTATGTTCTTGACCGTAGCATTGACATTATAAGTGTGGTTGGCAACAACGGCAAGTGTGTAGTTATAATATGGTAAGAAAGGTTCTTCGATCTTCTCAATTATGAGGTCAGGTTTCGATTCCTGGCTGAGTACTAACACTGCATTCATCCAATGAGCATACTCATCGCCATCTCGCCAGTATTTTGCATAGTTATCGCTTGTATTTAGATAGTTAACAGAATCATTCTTCACCTCGAATTTCTTAAAGTCAAAATAAGGTCCCTGCTCGTAGTTCGTGCAGCCTTCACAAAGTTCGTTATCATCACCACTGAACCACAGCGTATCTGTATCGCCGACATCTCCAGCTATAAATGAGGTAGAAAACACCGCACTTTCCCATTCATTCGGGTCTATTGTTCCGTTGAAATACGCATAGCCGTAGTCCTTGGCCGGGTATCCGGAAGTTGCCTTGGTTAATGCCTCATGCCCCTGAGCAACCCAGTATCGTGTTTTAACCATACCCGTTTTTTCGTATATCACAATCAGCTCGATTGTGCCGACACGACCATCAAAACTTCCTTTTAGATTACCTGTGACCGCGGTTGCGTCATTATTGCCCGCTGTGACGAAATCTTTTACATCATACCACGCGAAGTATGTGCCGTGTGATGCACACCACACTTGTTTGTTGCAGTCCGAACCAACATCATCATCGCCAAGAAGCGTTAGGTTACCTAAACTATGCCCATTTAAGCTTGTATTTAACCAGCCGTGATGGTCCTCTGTTCCGCCCCAGACATGCACATAGAGATGTGCAAACTGCACTTTATCATAGGCAGGCACGCTGAATTTTTGTGTGTAAGGCATTTCGCCGGTTAAACCGTCTCCGCCGTCATAGTAAACGCTGCCAATCACTGTGCCGTTTGCCACCGTGCCGTTGCCAAACAGCGGGTGCGCCTCGCCCTGCATCGGGAAACCATACCAATTGTAACATGCAAAAGTAGGCGTGCAAAAAAGCAAACACGCAAATACGGTTAATGTTACAACAGTCGCCAGTCCTTTCTTGTTCATTTTAAAAACATCTCCTTTTTACATCCCTTTTTCCGCTATTTTCTTTTTTATAATGTTATTAATTACACTTAAGATATGTTTTATCAAAGAAGTGTTGCCCCACATATCCCTTTGCCCCCTTATATGATTTAGCACTAAAATGAACATCTAATAGCTCTTTTAAGACTCTCACAACCAATTCCCTATTTCCACACCTTAGTTGCATTTGTTATTTAAAAAATGATTGATGGGGGAAAAATCAACCCCCACTCTTTTTTGTTTTTTGCTATCGGCTTTATCAATTCACTCAAATCGGTAGTATTCGTATTGGTCCTGGCTTAATTGGTCTTGGTGTATGTGTCGGTGTTGGTAGTGGCTCATCACAGCTCATCGTCCCGTCCTGGCTCACGTAGAATACCTTTTCGTTAACTGTGATCTTCCAGGCAGGATAGTATGGACTTGAATCGCGGTAAACGAGCTTGATGGTTAGCTTCTGTTCGATAATCTCAAGATCCTTGGCATCCTTCTTGGCTACTATATGCAGCTCAGCGTGTAGCTCACCAAGTGCAAGCTTCAAAGCCTCTGTCTTCGCTACCGGCAGATACTTCACAGGGTCTGCGACCCACGAAGCCTCCTTGAAGCTACCGTCCTCTGCATCCACGAGCACCACGACCAGCGTCCTCTCGACTTTGATTGGCATGATTGGTCTTGGCTTGGCAACATGCCTCCTCTTCTTGACTTGCGGTCTTTCCTTCACAGGCACGTTGAACGGCACGACATAGTAGTCACCGTTGTCGCTCGACACGAGCATCGGTTTACCTGGAACGGTCTTTGCAAAGATTTCCGCAAATTCCGCGTCATACGGAATGAGTTCTTCAGTCACACCGTCAATTGCCGCTTTCACTATTTTGAGTGTTTCATCGTCCTTAACGGTCCTCTCAAGTGCCTTCTGCTCGATGCCGTAAGCCATGAACGTATTCTCCATCATCACAGGCGTGATCGTTTTGTCAAATCTTGGCTTTGCATGGACTGCCCTCACCTCACGAGCCGGCTGCTTGGGTGGCTCGAAAAGAGCTACATACTTATACCTGTAGTCATCACAATCTCGGACACCACTGAGTTCAAGGTAATACTCCTCTGTCCACTGGTCCACGGTCTTATAGGTATTCTCGCCTATGCTCTCTGGACCGTCATTTGGATCATTTATCCAGAAACCGTAGATGTCGTAACTACTAGCAGACTGATGATACGGGTCCTCACTCGTGTGTATTCCCCTAACTACCATCCAGTTGGAGTAGTCTCCATAAGCTGGAACAGGCGCAGGTCCGAGATGCTGCCAGTAGCAGGTGTAGTGAAGCATGTCGTTGAGACCTTCTGTTGTGTTCGCTCTTGAATACAATCCATAGTTTCTACCAATTGGCCACATCCAGTTGTGGTTCAAAGTCTCCTTCATGCCGAATGGATCAACATACTGAAGGTCGGCATTGTATGCCGTGTTGTTCGCGATACCTGTCTCGTTCAACAGTGCTTGGCTTGGCACGTCTCCTAGATCGTAGTAATGACCTATGCACGCCTGCATCACTGCTGGACCACTCCAGTTATCCTGTTCCTTTGTGTAGTACGGATAGTCGGGATAGTAGTTTAGGCAGTAATGATTCAGCGTGAGGTTGACGTTGTGGTCACCACCGGGAATGGTAGCTGTGATGTCTGTGACATTGCAGTTACTCTCGTGATCCTGGAGTTCCTCGCATGCCACTATCTGAAGTGTCTCACTTGCATTCACGTCCACGCCTGGTATGAGCGCGAGGTTGTAGAAGTTGCCGTCTATTGATGCTGCCCACTCCTTGCCATTGTCCAGATTCGTGATGTTTACCTTTGGATCGGTTGGTGGTGTGCCACCATTGAAGATGTATCCATCAATGGCATAGGTTTCTACTATTTCCTCGTATTGTACAACTAAAAACGCATTGGTAGCAGTAATATAGTCTCCACGGCTCTGTATCTTTGCGCGGTTGTCGTTGGACTGAAGATAACTTTTTACATCTGCTTCACAGATGCTTATGTCTTCTCCTGCTGCGCCATCCCATACATTGTCCCATTGACCAGAGTTGAAGTACAGCCTGTCCTCGTTACCGGAACCGGAATCGCCAGCGGGTACAATCGTTATCAAAGTGGCTGCAGCTACCCTAGAAGTGTCTATTGTGCCCATAAAGGGTGCATAAGCGGTTGCCTCTGTTTCATTCACACCAATATTACCAGGATTAGCGCCCGGTCCTAGTGCATCAAGGATGTCGCACTCCTCATTGATCCATATTAATCGCTGCGGCTCGTTCGAATCTTCATAGACTACCACGAGAAACATCCCGTAGATTGCAACAATACCATTTGTAACAATTTTTGTAAGGGTTGCCGTGTTGCCTGCAGTTTTAAATTCATCGGTAACATTGTAAACCATCGTTCCTGACTTATGATTGTAGTACATCCCGTACCCCTTGGTGTCTTTATAGTGTGCATCCAGATCGTCCATAGAATAGACATGTCCATTGAAATCCATGCTTGCATTTATACCGGCAAGAGAAGAGTCCCAATTGTAATAAACGTACAATCTCGCTTTCTTTACTGTTGCACTGGCGGGAATCGAAATATCTCCAGAAGCCCAATTAACCGTGTATGAAGTCCAGGACCCACCAGTTAGATATGCAGAATCCCCTTTTGAATATACCAAACTGCCGTTGATTGTATCCATCTGTTCAGTCTCAATATCGCTGCCACCCGTGTATCGCTTGCCCTTGTATCCATTATTGTAAACGGTAAGTGTTTTTGTGCTTGCATTGTTGGTCTCATCGATTTCGCTCACCTCGCCATCGCAGTCCGCGGTTACATTTAAGTTATAATTTACAGGACTGAGTAATGTTCCACCTCGAGTTGGAGTCCAATTTATGGTGACGTCTGTACTTGCTCCGGCTGCTAAACCACTCACACGAACTTCCCACGTATTCACCCCTTCAATCTCAAAACTCACATTAAAAGCGTTTGCACTGTTGTTAACGTCCAGATTTGTGATTGTTGCTATTATGGTGTTACTCTCATTAGCAAACAGTTCTCTGTGTCCCGCATCATAGTCAGGATTGACCGTGATTGCCGTGACATTTAGGTCTGGCTTTAACTGTGTTTCATCCAGTACTAAAATCGCATTGCATATGTTTATGTAGCCATCACTCACAGGGATCCAGCAAGTCGGATAATCTCCACAACGAGTGTACCACGCATCGTTTCCCGATGACTCCAGATAACTTGTCACATCCCACGTATTCAGTTCAAAAGCGTTATTGTCCACCATGCTCGTATCCAGTACAATATCATTGAACTTCAGACCATTGCTTACAGGTGGGTCATAAGCCGTGAGATGTACCATCGTTAAATTTGCGTTATTCACATTGTTAGTGTCCACAGCGCCATTGAAATTGGTGGTTCCGTCATTGTTGGGAGATATATAATTGAGACCTTCACTACCATCGTTTATCCAGTATCGAAGGTCCTTCGGGTTGTCTCCACCTTCGTACACCACCACCAAAACAATGCCATACGGGTCACCGTCGAATTGTCCCCCGGGATCGGTTGCGTTTATCTTAGAAACAGTTGCACTATTTGTAGACCCCGCAGTGGTCAGGTTGGTCACGTTATAATACATCCAGTGTTTCCCACATCCACTAACCCACACGTTTGGATTGGTATCATTCTGACCACGAAGCCATATCGGGCCAAGATTAT
>JAPVWK010000017.1 GCA_028572065.1 Candidatus Methanophagales archaeon | reverse complement strand
GATTTGTCCTGTGTTCTTCTTCCGGTAGTCCGGACAGTCTGGATTCAAACATATCTGGTCATTTGGTTTTGCCCCGGTCATAGAATCTATTATGTGGTTCGGGGTATATAAAGGTCACGGTTTATAGGACACCACCGAAATTTGATAGTCTCTTTTTGAATTCCTCTGGTCGGTTCTTTGCTGACTCTATATAAGCGATGCGAATTCTTGTATATGAATCGGAAAGTTTAGTATAATTTTCCCAAGCTGCCTCATCGCTTTTGATTGCGTCAATAATATCCAGAGGAAATACAAAATTTTCAGCAAGTACTTTCTTTGCAATGTCTAATACCGAGGAATGTAATAAATTATTCTGCAATAGCCATTTTAACCTTTCTTTGTTTGCTTGTGAAAAACTGCTTTTGGGATTTCTTGGTGAGAATCTTTGCACACTACTATCTTCATTAAATGATTTAACTGTGCTATCTATCCATCCGAAACATAGTGCTTCTTCAACGGCATCATTATAAGAAATACGTGGTTTCTCTGTTTCCTTGCGATAATAAATCAGCCAAATCTCTGTTTCATTTTTGTAATGTTTAACAAGCCATGTACGCCAATCTTTCCTATTGGTTACATGGAGAGTTTTTCCTAATTTCATATTATTTTTTCATCAAATTACTTGAGTTGCAAATCTATTTAAAATATGTGCCAATTCATCTGGCGTACTAAGCATAGGTAAATGTCCAGAATCAATATCAACAATTTGTTTTGCACGGAGGTTTGCAATCATGCGATTCTGGATGGTCTCACTAAATGCTTTATCTCTTTTTAGGCGCACATAGAGAGAATTAACAGAAACACTTTTTGCCTTTAATTTATCTGTATATAGTTTTTCTGATTCTGGCACAAAACAATTAATTATCTTTAACGTTTGCTCTTCATTTAAATCTTCACAAAGTCCGTTGCGAATTGCAGATTCAGGAGGTCGTGTCCCAGTGAGTGTAAACATTAGTCGTAAAAATATATTTGTTAGAAATGGAAGAGATGAAATATATGAACTATTCACAGAAGGGATAGCAGCACTTATAGCGATAAAACCATAAATACGATTTTGACGTAAGCGAGTAATTTCAAGACCAATATTACCGCTAATTGAGTGAGCGACAATAATCAATTTTTTAGGACTAAATTTATCGATGTCTGAGAGTACAGATTCTACGTATTTATTAAGTGATAGTCCTTTTATGGCAATATTTTTATGTTTGCCTCTGCCAGGAAGATCAATGGCAAGACATGGATATTCTAGCTTTTTTATCAGATCATCCCATATCCAAGCACCTAGTCCAGCACCGTGTAAAAATACAAAACCAATAGAACTTTGAGTTGTTTTTTTCATTGTCGTCTCCATAATTATTAAATTAAAGATTGAAATTTATAAATATATTCATTTTCGTAACGGAGTGTAGAAAACACCAATTATCCCCCTCTTTTATTCTCAAATACCCCATCCTTTAGGTTGGAGATTGAAATCCACTAAAAACAAAAATATTAATGGTTAAGAAAGAGAATCACTGCGTATGGTGGATATATAGAGCCGGTGGTTAAATATTTTGACTAATTTTTAAATACCCCGTCCTTCAGGTCGGGGAACTTTATTTTTTATGCTAGTAGAGGGGTTATAAAAAATAATAAGGAAAAGAAATATTAAAACGGTGATTAAAAATGGCAGAAGCTAAAAAAATTTATCTCCCGGTTCTTGTGGAGAAGGATGAAGATGGTTTTTTTTGTGGTAGAATGTCCACTTCTTCAGGGGTGCTATACACAAGGAAAAACATTAGACGAGGCATTAAGGAACATACACGAAGTGATTGATGTGCCTTGAAGAACAAAAGGAAGAAATTGTGGAACATCTTGACACAATCCAAGAGTTCAGCTACCACATTGTGTCCGCGGAGATATAAGTAAATTACCTGCTATTTTGTAAACGTCCCCTTTAAATAGCCTTATCCGCAATGCAAAGACATGAGCAAATTGCCTGTTATTTCTGGAGAAAAAGCAGTTAAATGTTTTAAAAAGCTGGGTTATGTGGTCATAAGACAAAAAAGAAGTCATATTCGTATGCGGCACAAATCTGATGGAAGCAAAAAGCCATTAACAATCCAAAAACACAAAGTGCTTGGCAAAGGACTATTAAGAAAACTTTTAAGAGATGCTGAGATTAAACCTCAGCAATCCACCCACACCGCCAAGTTCAGCTAATGTAAGATTATCTCCCACAAACTCGATTTTTGTGTCCGTTCTTTCGGCAAACTCAATGATCTCTTCGATAACGTCAACCCCTGACGTTCTACTGCAGCAATACGGACATCTGTCCTTCACACCGGAATCAACAACCTGACATTTCTCACAAATCCAGCCCCTTATTTTATAACCTTTACTAACTAACAGCAACTCTATCTGACCATTTATCACCGCTTCCATTGTTTCTTTTAAACCATGGACGGCCAGACCGTTTCTCAGTATTTCAGCCCTCAATCTGCTCACATTTCTCTCGCTTGTCGCTTTTTCATTCCCCAAGACGATCTCCTCAGCTTTCGATACAAGCCTATCTTCAGCCTCATCAAAATCCATATCAATTACATCTACTATCTTAGATTTAATATTAGGTGGCAGAATATTTTTGAACATTATTTTCGCATTACCGGAACCTGCAATAATAATTTTGACTACCTCATCCTGCGAAAACAATTTTTCCATGTCCTCGGCGACATCCTTGAGGAAATGTTTTATCGCACCCTTCCTTAATCGCTGAAAACGCGCCTGTGACATCCCACCTTTCTTATGCTTGTTTATAATATCCGTTGCTTTTTTCTTCTTGTATCCAACTTTGCCCGATGAAACGACATAGATTTTTGCTCTCTGACTATCCAGAAGAACAAGACCGAATGCTTCATATTCATCCACCAATCTTGCAAGAGGTCTGATATATGGTGACGTATCCACAACCAGCAGGTTTTCAACGGGCATCCCTAATTTGAAAACTCTAAAAAAGTCATGAATATTTGATGCAAACATAGCAAGTCCTTGCTGCCCTTTTTCTCTGCCGCTTTTATTCAAATATTGCTCTATCAGTTGCATTGTATTCTCAAAATTTTCTAACAATTCCTTATCTTCTTCCAGAACAGATTTGCAACTGTTTTTTCTTCTTTCAACGAATTTATTGTCCAGGCTATCCATATCCAGATAAAGGCTGATAAATGAATCCCTGTTTTCAGAATCATAAACCTCTGAAAGTTCCTTGACGTCTGCGTTTTTCAGGTCTGTGAGCATATCTTTAATAAGAGGCTTTTGAGTATTTAATATTAACCTTCTAAGGACTGTTAAAGAGGAATAACGTTTATCTATCGTGAAAAACATGCTAAAAAAATTGGTAATTGTTAAAAGAGTCAATGGAAGAGAATATTGAGCTTTTGGAGGGGGTGGCAAAATATTAGCGTGAAGAAGATATTACCACCAGATAATCCCCCTCCTCCAGCGTAACATCAGCCGTGAAGTCGAAAATAAACCTTCCCCCTTTGTATAACGCAATCACCTTTTCATTCTCACCTAGCGTCATATCCGCCAACTTCGTTTTCTCGCCCACTTTTATCTGTTTCAGGTCAAACCCTTCAACCGATGTCGAAGCATCCATAATGAAATTCACAACCACTGGCTCAGTAACCGAATGAGCAAGTAATCGCCCGCTTATCTCCGCATAAGATATTATATGGTCAATTCCAGCCCCACGCATCATCTCCACGTGCTCCCGCGCCTCGCATGTCGCAACGATTTTTATACCAGGATTCAGTTTCCGGGTTGCGAGAGCAATCATTATCGTCTCAGAATCGTTCTCCAGTGGTATCATCAGCGTCTTTGCATCTTTGATATTGCATCTATTCAACGTCTCGCTCTTTGTCGGGTCGCCGCTAATATGCGGTATCTCCTGCGCATCCAGCTCTGTATGATTCAATTCGCTGCCCACCACTAAAAACGCCTCATTTACACTCTTTAGCTCTTTTACCGCCTCTTCTGCTTTGGTATTCCATCCCACAATAATTGTATGCTTCTTCATCTTCACTGCTCCTGTTCCAAATAATTTCTTTAATGCACTCTTAGTAGAAAAGGATACGAGTTGTTCAATTACATACGCAATAGTTCCTATTCCCCCCAGTGCAACCAGCACAAAGGTAATCCGTCCACCAGTTGTCTCAGGATAAAAGTCGCCATATCCCACTGTCGTAACCGTCACGATTACCCAATAAACAGCGTCCCATATCCCTTTATTTTCAAAATATGAAAATGCTATGGAGCCGAATAGGATCACAAAGATGAGCATGAATAGAATCCTGAACTTATCCACGTGTCGCCTTAAAGCCCTTAACTTAGTTATCAGTCGTATTAGCATTTTTGTTTAATACTCCCTAATTATTACCGGTTTATCAATCGTATTTATAAGATGCGTATTCTCCATATCTTTTAGAAGCCATGGAGGAAGTGCGAAGAGCGAAAAATGCGTCTTTTCGCTGTATGTGTTCGTTTCGACATCCGCTAAGACATCCGCAATCTCTGTTTCACTTATTTGCAGTGGGTCATAACGTTTGGATGCGATTGCAAATCCCCATTGCCCGAAACTTGGTATATATTGTACATACATGCGAACAACGGGAAATCGTGACTGTCGCAGTGTGTTTGCAATTATCACGTATCCGTCAGCTTCTAATGCCCAATCAGCCTGAGTAGCCTGCGTAGCCATTATCCCATCTTCATCCAGCAAAGAATAAACGTCATTATAGAATTCCTGCGAATAAAAAGTTGCGAGAATATCGTTGTTGGGGTCCGGGAGGTCTAAAATGACGAGGTTAAATTTTTTATTACATTCAATCGCTTCTTCAATATATTTTCTTCCGTCCATCGCCACATACTCATATCTATGGTCTTTCCATGAATCATTGTGTATGCTTACCAAATATTTCTTTGATATTTCTATTACTTCCGGGTCTAAATCCACGAGTGTTATAGTTCCTATTTTATCGTCAGAGAACCTCGTTAATACTTCTAAGACGCCGAGGTCGCCACCGCCAATGATGAGGACATCAAGATTATGTGCGTTATTCAGTAAAGTAACTGCGGCAGGTAATACCAGCGCCTCCGAATATGGTTCATCATCACTCTCTGATATTTGCACGCTGCCATCCAGGAACAGAACACGTCCAAGAATATCATGGTCTATTACTGTTATCGACTGGTATCTGCTCTGTGTTCGCTCAAGGATAACCTGTCCACGATACAAATCTCCTACTGTTGTATATTCCAACTGCTCTGCCTTGTAGTAGCCCATGGCAAAGAGCGAGAGAAAAAGAGCCATTATTATAGCCACGAAAAAAACCGTTCGTATTTGTTTACCGCTGAGATCACTGAGAGCGCTGAGATAAGATAAATGATTTCCCTGACTCTCTGTGTTCTCTGCGGACTCTGCGGTGTACAAGTCCCGAAAGAATATCATGAACAGCGCCACACTCACTGCTCCTGTTGCATTCAGGATTCCTCCGATGTGTACTGTCGTTATTGAGCCGAATAGAGGAATCATTATGAACCCTGCAGAAATCGCCCCTGCGACTCCTCCTATGGTATCCAAGAAATATGAATATCCGGATACTTCGCCGATTTTTTCCGTTTTGTATTTTGACAGGATATTTATGGCTACCGGGAGTTCTCCTCCCATCAATACGGCGGGGAGGAGCAAAATGCACGAGCCGTAAAGTAGCAGAACGTGCCATGAAGTGGGATTGAGATTGATGAACTCGAACGCATATATTATTCCGTCTGTTAGCAGCCACGTATCGTAAAGTGCGAGTCGCCTCGTGACTGGTACGATAATAAGTGCAATAAGGGCTATGAGCATTTCTAATACGAATAGCAGAAGGAATGGATTCTTCGTTCTATCAGAGAGTTTACCGATGACGAGGCTGCCAACTGCGAGACCGCCCATTATCGAAGCTAAAACTATCGAGCCGGAATAAAACGAAGAGCCTAGGAGTAGTGTAAATTCCCTTAAAAGGACGACTTCGTAGATCATCGCCGCTGCTCCGGTAGAAAGCAGAGTTATTGTGATGACTATGAATACGGCTGTGTGATGTCTATTTACTGTCATAAATTCTTTAGTAAAGCTTTCTTTTTTAAAAAAGGTTTCCGGTCGCAATAATAGACTACGGGATGGGAAATCTGTTCAGCATATACAACGATAACATTTTGGAAACGCTACACTAAATTGGCTATGCTATCCCCCATGAACTCCCATTCCTTGTGCTAATCTTGTAAAATCTCGTGTTTTCCCAAAACGCACCTACAATCACTTCTTCAGATTCTCAGCCCGCTTCTTCTTATGCCCGACAAGGAAACCCAACTGCCCGGGGTCGCCCTCACCGAACTCCGCATAGCCCTGCTTTTTAATGTAATCTAGAATCTTCTGCGCAATCGGTTCTCGCACCGAAATCGTGGAGAACCCGGGTACACTACCCACACTACCCACACTCACATCTGCTTCCACCGCAGTAAAGTCACAGCAAACGTTGCAGCCACTTGGTAGTATCTCTTCCAGTGCCTTCACCTTGAATTTTACTTCATTATCAGTCATAGTCGCGATGAACTTACCCATGGTTATGTCAGTTTTAACGAGTTTCGAGAAATCCACACCTTTATCACGCAAGTATTGAGAAATAGCCGAGTAATGGAAATTCTCGGTACAGAACAACCCCACTACGAGCTTTATCTTCTCTCGGAAAATAGGGTACTCCTGCTGCAGTTTTCTAACACCGGATACAATACAAGGCGTACCAACAACACCCACACCGTTCTTCGTGAACTTCACCGCTTTCTTCAACTCAGGGAGCACATCCGCAAAAGTATATTTCGTACCGCTAAGCGTGGTAATCGCAAGCTGTTCGGGATCGCGTACATGGAACATCTCAGTCTCCCAGTTCTCGTTCCTACCCGCAAACAAACCACGATCTATTATGCCCATCTCCATTGCGGACACGATAAGTTCTGTTACCATTGCACCATCCTGTCCCGCGAAGCGCTTTGATCGCCCTGCAATAAACGCAGTTGACGGACCCATACCGCTTAGTGGCTCGTAAACAAACCGCGGGCATACCCGTACACAGGCACCACAATCAAGACATTTAGTCTCATAATCCGGAAAATCTACTTTATCCCCTACTACGGTTATCCCGCCGGGACATACAGAGGCGCAGGTCAAACATCGGCTGCATATCTCCGTATCTATGACCACAGATTTCAGGTTCTCGAAATATACTTTGTCCTTTAACGGTTTATCCGGTACTTTTATTTCCCATTTAGATTCTGCCACAGTCGCCATCTTTATCACTTCCTCACAAGCTTTAATATCTGCATCGTGCATTCTTTAACACACAAGCCACAACCGGTACACATATCTGTATCTATCGCCATATTCATCACACCATTCGCTATAGAAGACGAAATCGCACCACTTCCGCACACATACTCGCACACATGGCAGCCAATACAGCTCGCACCATCTATGCACTGGCTCACCACAGGAATCTCAACAGACGGAGGCACCTCATCTACGAATAGATTATCCACCTCACGCGTCTTCTTCATCTGCAAATCCTTATCGTCTATCAGGTACTCCACCAACTTCGTATCCTCACGAACTATCTCCGGTGGTTCAATCATCTCTTCAGTAAGCGTAACCATCTCGTCCATATCTTTATATGCGACGTCGTGTATCTTCGTTGTCCTTAACGCACCATCCGTGCAGGAATCAATACAGAAATGGCAAAAGATGCACTTACCGTAATCTATAGTCGGATAATATTTCTTATTCGGCGCTTCTTTCATCCGAATTGCATTCGCGGGACATACAAACGCGCATTCCCAGCAATTTATACACTTATCCGGGTCGAACAAAATGTATCCGCGGAAATTATCAGGCATCTTCTTCCTTTGTCTCGGATACTGCACAGTCGCCGTCAATGGATATACCGACTCTTTCATCGCCACACCTATGGCGGCTGCATGACACTTTGCTTTCTCTACCACTCCCTGATCCTGAACTGTGACTTTCTTCATAATACTCCTCCTTGCTGCATAAATACAAATACTATTGACCATGCGAGTGCAACCAAAGATATAGCTATCATTGCACCCCAGCCAATGGTTAGACCTTGATCTAACCTATATCTTGGATATATCGTACGGAGAACGAACATAGTAGTCATTACGATAATAACCTTTAGTAAGAACCATACAATACCCATAAGATCACCAAGATGGACTGTCAGACCGGGTATATCTGGCCCACTACCACCACCAAGGAATAACACGACCATAAGTGTGCTTAAGATATACGCTTTCTCGTAACACATCACATAGATAAGCCCGAATGCTATTCCCGAATACTCTACATGAGGTCCGGCAGCTACCTCCTGGTCAGCTTCCGGTATCTCAAAAGGCATCCTTGAAGTTGCCATTGCCGCACCTACAAAGAAGGTAAACGCCGCAATCGGATTAAGGATTATCCCCCACTTATCCGGTATCAATATAGGATTGGAAGTCCCGAACAGAATAACCATCGCGAGAACTGCGATAATAAAAGGTATCTCGTATGCGAAATACATAAACGCTTCACGAACTGAGCCGATAAACGCGAATCGGCTGTTTGATGCCCAACCAAGACCTAAGATAAACAATGGGAATAAGCACACCAAAGCCAACAACAACTGTATTCCGTAAGGTGACGCTATTGCTATAACATCCCCGGCATTGATGAACAGCAACGGCAGAAGAGCCGCTGCGAACGAAAGGAACGCGAACTGCAAGAAATACGGCCTATGCGCGTCTTTATGCACGATTACCTCCTGGAAAAGGAACCTGAGCGTATCCGCAAGCAATTGGATTAGCCCACCTAACCACGGCACTATCTCCCGCGGACCCACACGCCACTGTATCCTAGCACATAGCTTCCGCTCTATCCAGGGGAAGAATAACAGAAAAATACCCAGTGTTGAAAGCCCGGGACAAATCAGCAACGCAAAAATGGGTGTCCATAATATAAACGAAATTCCAAGCCCCATCATAGGTATTTGTGCTGCCATATCAATAACAGGCTGTATAACAGGCACACTCACCTGATTGCTCATCATAGTTTCCAATAGTTCGTTTATTACTTCTTGCATTCTTATCACCTATCCGCTTCCGGTGGGAAGTATCCAAAACTGCCATATATAGTCCAGAAATCCGCTACTCGTTCGCCCTTTGAGGCTTCCACTATGCCCCTTAGGTTCATCCAGCAGGGAGTTACAATCCTGACTCGATGAGGTACGTTTGAATCACCATCGCTTATGATAGAATATAAAAGCGTACCCCTCGCAGACTCAACAACAGAGGTCCATTCGCCTTTCGGTAACACGAGATTACCATAAGCATGATACAAATGCCCTTTTATATCCTCGGACGCCTCTTTGTAGTCTCCAAGGACTTCTTCACTTATTACATCCCCTCGTGGCATCCGTTTCAGCGCATCTACCGTCTGCTTTAGTAAACTCAAACTCTGCTTGATCTCCTCGTACCTACCCATGTACCTACCGAGACAGTCACCCGCATCGCCGGTCGTGACTTCCCAGTTAAGTTGATCGTAAACTTCGTAGGGTTCCACTTTCCGTATATCATAGTCCACCCCGGACGCTCTCAAGAAAGGCCCCACGAGACCGTACTTTATCGCTTCTTGTTTCGTCACGACACCCACACCTTTTGTTCGTGCTATGAACACGGGATTGTTAATAAATATATCCTCAAACTTTTTCAGTCGTTTATTAACTGCAGAAGTGAAGTTACCCGTCATCTCAAGTACATCTTTCGATATGTCTCGTCTCACTCCACCGGGAATGATAAACGAGGGTGTGCATCTCGACCCGGTCATCCTTACTGTCGCTTCGAGAATCATCTCCCGTATCGCCCATACGTACATGAACCCGGTTGAATGCCCAGTAAACAAAGAGAATATCCCTGAATCGTAGAAGAAAGCACCAATCCTTGAAAGTTCTGCCAACATCGTTCTTATATACTTCGCCCTCTCCGGCACTTCAATGCTAAGCGCTTTCTCTATCGCATGTACATAGCCAAGGTTCATATTGAATGGGTCACTTATATTTGCTCGTTCGAATAGCGGCACATTCTGGATGTATAACCGATTCTCAGCGATTTTTTCCATAGATCGGTGAACGTATCCAGGATCAGGTGTGACATCCACAATTATGTCTCCTTTTACTCTCAATATCCATCTTAGATGACCACTACCAGTATGATGTGGCCCCACAAGAATTATGAATTCGTCACTTGCCTCCGCTTCATCATAAAGGTCTGTCGGTGCCGGCATCTCAAGGCTTGAAGGCAGATCAATTTTTGGGTTGAGCGGGCTATCATCAAAGACATAATTCTCCTCGGCAATCTTGAAATCTTTCCTTAACGGTGTTTGCGTCTCCGGCGCTAAAAGGAATTTCGCGTTCATCCCGGCATTACCCTCGTACTTGACCCCGAAAAAGTCGTGCATCTCCCGCTCAGAATAATCCGCACTATCCCATAAAGGCGTAATGCTTGGGAATTCGGGTTCCGCTTTACGTTCAATATCTGTGAAAAGCGTTATAATCACAGGCATAAGATCGCTGTTGCTATAGCTCGAAGCCATATATTCAAGTATGAACTTCTGTTCGTGTGGCACATCTATCACATTCACGCTCTTTGTGTGATCTATCCCCATATTGTCGCTCAGTTTCCTCGCAACTTCCATCAGGTTATCAGGTGCCGTTTTTATAGCTATTCGGTTCTTATCAGTGATCGTGATAGATTTATAAAGACCTTCAAGTTGTGATTTCAAATTGTTCACCGTTGTACTGCCGAAAGCCCAATCTACTTCCCGCGGTATGTCCACTTTAACCAGTGGTGTTGGTGCAAATCGCTTTGGTGAAGTTGGTATCGTACTCCCAGGCCCAACTTCTGAAGGCAATGCAACCTTCTTGAATTTTATCGTTGTTTCGTCTTTACCCAGAGCGATCTTATCCTGAACCGCCCTTACACCCCTTAAAAGGCTTTCCGGTGTTACCGGGCAGCCCGGAATGAAGAAATCCACAGGTACTATCTCAGAAGGTCGTGTTATGTTATAACTGTTCCAGAATATGCCGCCTCTTTGACCGCATGCCCCTATTACATTCACAAACTTAGGATCGGGCATCTGCTCCCAGACGATTCGCAGTGCTCGTGCCATCTTCCTCGTTATCGTGCCCTCAACGATGATAAAATTAGCCTGCCGTGAAATACCCATGTTTAACGTACCCAACCGCTCGCCGTCAAACCCACTTGCAAAGGCATGTGCCAGTTCAACACCACAGCATGAAGTAACGAAATGGCAAGGCCATAGGCTCCACTTCGCGCTCCACCTCTTCACCGGCGAGAGTACACCGGTACGAAGGATGTGCATATTCCTATCTTGCTCTTCTTTTTCCATCTTTGCTGTTTATCCCACTTATCTCCGTTTTATTTAAGATTTTCTGAATTTATTTGTGTACATATCGCTGTGACGCCATCTCCTCGGATGCTTTAAAGCCCACATAGATCGCGGGAATAAGGAGCAGTAGTGATAGCAGTAACAGAGTAATGAAATTAGGCGCCATTGGATACGCCGAGAATAAGAACAGGACTACAAGGATCGGCTCCGCAGCCATGAACATAAACATGTACCCGAAATATTGCATCGGCATCACGTACTTCTGATTTTTTAACGGTAGGTTGCCGGATTCCCATCTTGACTGCTTCACCTCTGAAGGATAGTACATCGGTAAGATTTTACTGATAATGAGGAGCGCAACATCCATGACTATGCAAATAGCAAACAGCACCCCAACTATCACCACGTTATCTATCATTTTTTTTCTTGTCCCCCTATAGTGCTATACCAACAGTATGTGCCATCGCCGCCATATGTGTAGAGAACCACTCTACCGGCACGAATAGAACAGTAACCATAATTATTATGACAGCCGCAGCGCAAATGATATTAGTGAGATTGAGTTCCCAACTCACACCGAGTTCATTTGCCAGCCGGATATAATATGGAATAGAAATCGCGGAATTTATTACCACGATACCAATCAGCCAGAAGTATTCCATTTCAGCCAGAGATAAAAGGATGAATAATTTGCCCCAGAAGCCCATCAATGGCGGAATACCGATGAACGAGAAAGCTAGTATGAACATCAATAGTGAATAAGCACCTTTCTCTTTTATCGCATTGAAGAAACCGATTTTACCCGCGGCGTTTGAAAACAGCAGAAATAAGCCTCCAGTCAATGCAAGATACAGGTATTCGGGATTAGCCACCACAACGAGACAGGTAAGCAGATAACCCATGTTTGCAACCGTAGAGTACCCGAGTACACGTGCATGCTCCTTAGACGTCAATGCACCTATATTACCTACGAACATAGATATAGCTGCGAGTACCGCCGTGAACAGCGATAGTGATGCAGTCATATCATTGGCTGTGGTAACTAGTATCCATAAAGCCGCAACAAAAGGTACTATCTTCGCAAGTGACGCGATAATAGAAATTGGTATTGGATCCGCACTTGCGAACACGTCAGGAACCCATTCATGGAACGGTGCAACACCTATTTCAAGGCACAACCCTAAAACAAGCATCACGTAACCAAGCACATAGAGATATTCGTTAAAGGCACTCGCCGTATAAACCAGTATAATTGCACCGACCAGGAACAGAACGGTAGCGAGCACCATAAACGTAATATACTTGACACCTACTTCCACGTTTGCTCGACCGTCCCTGAGCATAACCAGGACATAAGTCGGTGCAGACACGAGCACGAGTGCCGCTAACACCATAGCAAAGTCGTTTGTTGTAAATATGTACATAGTTGCAAGCCCCATCAGACCCACCAATCCGTAGTCCACGCCTTTTATGCCACCATCTAACGCGCAAAGCGACAGCAGGTTGATAACTGCGATTACAAAGATGAATATCCCAAAATGGAATGGACAGGTAGTAAGCCCAATCAAAAGTGCAATTATTGCACCTATAAGCCCCAATGCACGGAACTTGAAAGAGAATACTGCACTAAGCGTTAATACTACCAAAGCCACCATTATCATCGTTAAATCTGCCGTCATAGCCCCATACCCCCTATTGATGCTAATATTAAGATTAAAAGCACAAAGCCAATAGCTATTTTAACGTATGTCGTAAGAAATCCCGTCTGTATAGCTCTGATAGCTCTTGAAATCGCTTTGAAGAAGCCGGGTATCACTGTTGTGTTGAAAAAAGCGTCTATCGCACGGTTACCATAATCCTGGACAAGATGAGCAATAAAGAAACCTGTTTTCGGCACGATGTAATCATTGAGGAATGGAAGATACATTCGGTCATTGAAGAACATACCGATATTCGATGAAAAAGCTTTTATCTGTGGTTTGTATATTGCAGCGACAAATACTACTAATATTGATAGACCCACTATAATAGACAGGTTTTCACTACCTGCATGGACAAAGTGTTGAGTCTCCTCGAATTTGAATATACCGTAAGTCAGCACAAAAAGCACCGAAACCATCAATCCGTATCCAAGTTTCATCAACCCGCCACCTTCCACATGCTCATGCTCGGGTTTGTCACCTTTTATGAAGTTCAAACTGAGGAACTTTGCAATAACAGCAGCATAGACTAAAGAGATAGTTATTAAAAGCACGATAGGTAGGATCATGCCATTATGATGCCATAGATGTAGTTTGAGTTCGTCCATCATGGATTTTACCCAGTAAGCCCCGAAAGGTGGTATACCCACAAGGAATATCGAGGCAAGGATAGTAACAATAAAGGCGGGTTTCATACGTTTCGCGAACTCGAAATTACCGCATAAGAACCTGCTGTGTGTGGCATGAATCAAATGACCACTTACAAGGAATAAACTCGCTTTTGCAAATGCGTGTATCGCCATATACCAGAATGCCGCAAGCAAAGCCCAATTCATCCCTGCTATTTCTTCATGAATCCAGTAAGAAGTGGCACCCACGGCAAACATCAAGCCGATGCTCGACATCGTGGACGCCGCAAGCAGAACCTTACGTTCTCGCATCCCGGTACCACAAAGCGCACCATACAAGCCTGAGATCAACCCGACAAAAAGGACTAACAGATAAACTGGCTCAACGCCCGGCACATCATGCAAGTGCCAAGGTTCAATATACCAGGTAAGTTTGAGGAATACAAATGCACCGGCTGCCACCATGGTCGCACTGTGCAAAAGTGCGCTAACCGTAGTTGGGCCGGTCATCGCAGTCATAAGCCACTCGCTAAACGGAAACTGCGCTGACTTAGTAAACAGCCCCGTGAGGAATAGGAGCATAAGAATTATAGTCCCTGCAGCACCGAGAGAGATAAAAAGCGTGTGCCAATTTATCTCAGAGATATTGAGAGTCGGAGATAACACCCAAATCGCAGCTATCGCAAGGAACATAGGTACATCACCAAACCTTATGGTGGATATAGCCCGCCACCCGCCAAAACTCGGCGCCCAGCTCATCTCCAGTGGACCCACTTTTCGTCCCGCTTTACCTACATATGAAATATTGTCATCGTCCCGGAACCAATGCCCGATTAAGCCCCATGAAGCCGCACCTAGACCTTCCCAGCCCACGAATAACAGGAACAGGTTGTCGCTATAAACAACGAGTAGCATTGACGCTGTGAAGAGGTTAAAGCAGAACCAGTACCAGCTCGGTCGGTAGTCACCTTTCATATAGCCCAGCCCGTAAATAGCAATGAAGAACGCAATAACTGCTGTTACTACACCCATGTAGCGACTCAAATAATCGCACATAAACACGAAGTTTATGCCGAGGTCAGGAATCCAATCGTAAGAATATTGCCCGCTCATAGCGAAGAAGATATGAAGGCTCATCAATACAGAGATGAAGATACCGAATACCGAAAGGTAAGGCAGCTTCGCCGTCCATTTATCGTCCTTGTAGGCTAAGACAATAGGAATACTACTAACAACAGGTGCCAGGAAGAGTAGCAGGAAAAATACCCAGTCGTTCATGGCATGACACTCCCTAACCCTAAGCCAGAAATTGCGTTAAGTCCGTCAATCAACGCTGTTGATAGCGGTGGGAACAATAGTAATACAGAAATAATACCGATTATGTACAATGGCAGATACAAATAGATACTTACCTCTAACCTCTTAGTGTCTTTCGGTTTACCATAGAATACTTTCTTTATCGTGTAGAACCCATACCAGACAGATAGAATAAACATGAATATTACGGCAAGAAGAATCGGTAAGCTCGCCATACTAATGCCGAATGTCTCTACAACACCTCTTAAAATAAAGAATTCGCCTAACATGCCGATCGTTAGCATCCCACCAAGGTTCAGGAATCCGATAACAGCCGCATTGGAAATCGGCGGGATGGAATCGTGCAATCCACCCATCTTAGAGAGGTCACGAAGACCGTGATGGGTTACTATAACACCTCCCGCGCTCGAAAACAAAATTGACTTACCGAATGCGTGAGACATATACTGGATGACCAACCCGATGAGCCCAAAAGGACCAAGACAGAGCGCTACCAGCATATAACCCATTTGGGATACCGTCGAATACGCAAGCAGACGTTTGAAATCGGTTTGTTTGAATACTGAGAAGCCACCATAAATGCTCGAAATGATCGCGTAAATGAGTATGGGGATTCGATACTCTTCAATAAAAGAATAATCTATAAGCGCTACCCTAAGCAGGACGTATCCCGCAAGACCCACGGTTAAAGGGCTTAGCAACGCACTGACCGGTGTAGGCGCTTCGGCATGTGCCCAGGGCAGCCATATGTGCGGTCCAAGTACGGGCAGTTCGATTATCATACCAAAGAAGATAAACGCCCAGGCAATCATACTGACGGTACCACTTGCCATTAATACGTCAAATGCAAGCGAACTGTTATCGAATGCAAGTATAACGATACCCCCTAAGGTTAGAACACCGGCGACTGCGCACCAGAGCAGGTATAAGAGACCCACCCACTTCCGGTTTCCATAGCCGTAAGTGTAAATAAGAAGGAACGCCGTGATCAGCATGAGTTCCAGGAAAACATACAGAAGTACTAAGTTACCACTGTAAACCAGCCATAGCATCGAGGCTGCGTATAAGTCAAATATGAATATATATTTCCGGAATTCACGCTCCACGTTTAGCTCCATCTCCTCAAACCGGTGCGTCATATAAGGTAGAGCGTAAAGGGCAATCATTGCGGATACTATACAGATAGTAAGTCCAAACGCATGTGAAATCATATCAAACTGCAAGTAAAATTCACCGATTGGTGCTGAGAAAGTCATTAAGTGTATCTTCGCCGGACAACCATAGAACATACAACCGATTATAGCGAAGAATGGCAATAAAAACGTAATCGAAGACAGATACGTAGCGGCCTTAGGCTTCAGAAAAGGCGCTATGAACGCGGCTATTAACGGTAAAAGTAATAATACGAGCATGCTCATACGTTATCGCCCCCTATTGAGACACTACTTGTTAAGATGCTCTTCTTCCTCCTGTCGTGTATTACAATTGCAGCGGAGAGAACTAAAAGTTCGCCGCCACTCGCGAAGATGGTTAGTAGCGCAACACCAAACGCAGGATCCGGAAGCACAGAGAAAAGTGGTATAAGCGACATGAATACGGCACCAAACATGAGTTCCAGCGCTATAAGAAGTCGAACTATATCTTTACTTGAAACCGCGGTGAGATAGCCCACGAGCAATATTACAATCGCGGTAATATAGATTATGGATACCGTCATAAAATCTAGCGCGGGCATTTAATTCTCACTCCTATAAATGTTTACCACCGATAACATCAATAATACAGCAAGTGAAGTCATAAATAAAAGGAGTAACAGATATTCAGTAGTTATAAAGTTCTCGATGCTGTACTTAAGAGAGTAATGAGTCGTAAAAGTCATAAGTGCCGTATATACCGGGACATCCAGCACATACGTGTATATTGAATAACACAGAACAGCGGCGGTTACTACTATGGGAATAGCCCAGAATACAGAGAATTGGCGTTCCGGTCCATGCCGGTAAGTCGCGGCAATTGCTACGGTTACAATGCCAATCGCGCCTATAAAGACGAACACGATTAAAACGAATACCGGCTCAATGGAAAAGAAGGCATATATGGTTGCGACCATGACTAACGTCAAGGTCATGTACATAGCCGCGTAAAAGTTATCCTTGGTAAGCAAGACACCTAATGTTGATAGCGCAGTGACACCCGCGAGGGCAACCAGCAACAGCATTTCTACATTCATCGAATACAAGGATTTGCTAACTATATATAAAGGCTTTCGTTTTTTTCCTTGTGCCAACCTAATGAAATAGGGAGGTGAACTATCGTTGAAATGTAGTTGTAAAAGCGATTTGCACAGGAATAGAGTGATACGGAGTCACCAGATGGATTTGGGAATTGGTATGTGCATTGCCCGGACACGAACAAATAAAAAAAACGTGATGGTCATACAGTAGCGATGCGCGGAACCGCCGCAACAGTAAAATTTAATGCGATTAATTCACTCACGGTTGTTTTGCATGCCTTTACGGTTTTTACGTGTGCTCAGTCCTTTCTTTCTTGTATCGGCATTATTACGGTTTTGCCGAGTGCGCATAGATAAAGAAGCAAAGTAGATTGGACGCAGATAGAAGCCATTTTTATTTAGCTCTCCAATATTAAACAAAAGAGTGATTACCATGAAAGTATCCATGAGCATCGAACTGAAAGATATACCGGGCCAGTTAGTACTCGCATTGCAGCCCATATCGGACTTTGGAGGCAATATCCGCAGCGTAGTGCACCACCGCGATAAAAAAACGCCTTCGGGTAGAATACCGCTTCAACTGGTTCTTGAGATAGAAGAGCGTAATTTGAGCGTATTAGTGGACAGGTTGAAGGAACGGGGCGTGAACGTTGTAAGAATAGGAGAGGAGCGACTGATGGATTCTATGGTCGTGCTGTTAATCGGGCATATAGTACATTCGGATATACGCGAGACGATAGACAGTATAGACAGCACAGGCTTCGCGGAAGTAGTAGAACTATCGCTTTCGATGCCGGGGGTGGACTTGAAATCATCGGCTTCTGTCACGATCAGTGCGGTAGGAACGGAAGAGCTGAATGACGCTTTAGCTATATTAGAAGCGGCAGCGGAGAAGAAAGGGATTATGGTTATCGCGTCTATTTAACCAGGAATGTAAAAAGATGAATACGAAACAAAAGACGGTACGGATTTCGATAATCGGATTTGGATACGTGGGCAATGGCGTGGCAGAAGTGATAAGACGAAAACGAGAGGCCATCGCGAGTAAATACGGTATAGACCTGAAAGTAGTAGGCATTGCAGACTTGAAAGGTGTGATCGCAGACGAGCAGGGCTTAAGCGAAGAAGCGATACAGGCACTAAATGCCGGTAAGAATCCGGGAGATATGACCGGCTTGGAACTAATAAGAGACGTAGAGCACGAGGTCATGGTAGAAACAACGCCCACGAATGTAGAAACAGGCGAGCCGGGCTTGACGCATATTATAACGGCATTGGACGCGGGCAGACATGTAGTAACATCGAATAAAGGGCCCATTGCGCGGGACTATCGAATGCTGATGGAGCTCGCAGCGAAAAGAGGGCGCGAGCTGAAGTTTGAAGCTTCGGTAGGCGGTGCTATGCCGATAATTTCGCTGGTGCAGGACAATCTCGCGGGCAATGGTGTAACGTCCATAAAGGGCATCTTGAATGGCACCTGCAACTATATTCTAACGCGGATGGCGGATGAGAATCTACCGTACGAGCATGTGTTAAAGGAAGCGCAGGAGATTGGAATCGCCGAGACCGACCCGACCAAAGATGTAGAAGGGGTAGATACTGCGGTGAAACTAGTTATCTTAGCGAATTCAGTTTTTGGTATGAATGCAGCGTATAAAGACGTAACGGTGAAAGGCATCACAGAGATAACACTTGATGCGTTGAAGCTGGCGGATGATGCCGGCTATGTAATAAAATTGATAGGTGACGTGGATAGCGATGGTCGGCTGGAAGTAGCACCGCGATTGGTACCGAAAGACGATCCGCTGAATGTTTGTGGCACGCTGAATGTAGCAACAATAAAAACGGATTTGGCAGGTGAAATCACAGTCATCGGGAAGGGTGCGGGACCGATAGAAGCGGCAAGTGCGGTTTTATCGGATATAGTAGGGCTTTATTCGTAAAGTTTTTGGATTCCGGAGCATCCTTAAGCGTAGCAAAGAAAGAGCGTTTTGTCATCTGCTGATCATTCCTCACGTTCTCCTTTCTCGTTCCATATATTAAAGTTTTTGTCCTTCTTCGTATAGCGTAGTTGCATAACACACGTCTTTATGCGAATCTATGCCAACATACAACTTTATCTCCCTTTTTGTTTGTTGTTGGATCGTGGATTTTTGGCATCCACCTATCCGGGCTCGTAGCTCACTACGCCGGATCGTTAATAGGGCAGCCAACCACCCCTAGGGGTCTATAACGGCCATGAGACTTAACGGCTCACCCTTCAACCCCAAACAGCACTTTTTAGTGCTTCGGGGAAGTGTATTTTCATGGCATCATCCTCGCCACATTGTTGCTACATAGTCTCTCTATGGCTTATCTCAGCGTTGATAATTCATACAACTTTTTTAAATTCGCGTTTCTGTTTTTGTGAATCGAAAAATAACTCTCCCTTTCTCATTAATTCTTCTGCCGTCTTCTTCTTTTTCTTTTCCCATTCGGGCGTCAATATTGTAGGTTTCATATTAGCACCCCCGAACTATTTTTTATTAACTTTATTAATAAACTCTCTCTAATCTTAGATTTTTTTTCTTTTTCTTTGCTGTATGTATCTCCGATTTCTCTCATTAATACATCTTCATCCATAATTTTTACCGGTGTATTGTCTTTTCTCAATATCAAAATATCTGTTTTTAATCCCACACCAGTTGGAGCTTCAGCCCATTTTTTTGCTTTATATGCAAAAAACAAACTTTCGATTTCAGGTATTGAAATGTCGTAGTTATAGTGATCAAAGTATATCTGTGAAAAAGGCGAACCTGAACCTATAGAACCAACTCCAAAGTTAGTTGCGGAGATTGTACTTCCCTCTTCTGTTATATAAACTATTTTTGCATTTTTATCCTTGTCGAAACCGGCAACGATGCATTCGAAATCTAACCGAAATTGCATGAGCCAACCATATGTGTAATCCCTAACTTGTTCCGGAACAATTTGAGAGTTTGAAAAAAAAGCATCCGATGGGATTCCTGTAACTCTAGTGACTTCATCTTTAACTGTTGAGTCCCTTGTATCTTTAACGAATCTTGAGATTACATTCACGATTTCATCAAAATCAGAAATAGTGGACGAAAGTTCCGAAGTAGCCATATCAGCGTACAATGCCGACCCAGCAAAACCGATCCCAACATTACCTCTTGAAATAATTTTCGGAGAGTTTCCTTCAAATTCATAACTTGGAAAGTTTTCTCCAAATGACCTGGTTAATAATCTATCCGCAATTATAATAACGGTTTCACTTTTATTGGCGATTGATGCCTGGACTAGTGTCATATCTTTATTATATGTCTCTGAGAATAAAAACCTTTTTCGTTTTTTTCTTCATCACTACGAAGCCCCTACCACGCCACGCTCGGAATAAAATCGGGTGCATCCTTAAGCGTAGCAAAGAAAGAGCGTTTTGTCATCTGCTGATCATTCCCCACGTTCTTCACAGCCCCATAACGTTTTTACAGTCCGATAAATAATGTTATCCCCCCACGTTCTCCTTTCTCGTATCAGCTCAAAATATTATCAAAATTGCCATTTATTTATCTATAGGCGACTTTTCTCAGCTTAACCCTGTAGATGATAATTGTTTTATCCTTAATCGTGTACGTCTTCATCTTGTATTTGCCTTAGCCTGCCTTTTCGATATTCCGCGTAGTCCGTGGTTTCTTCAGTCTTCAGCACCTCGAACTCCACAGCGTCTTCGTGATCTTCCAGAAGTTCTATTAACGCCTCGAACGTTTGAATATCCATAATTACGCCTTTCTTCTCGTCCTTTTGATAAATATACTGCAAATCTTCGTCTCTTATTCTCAGCATCTTTACTCCATTTGTCTATTTTATAGATTTTGGTATTTCAACCATCCCTTCTTTCCATATGACGGTTGATGCAGACATGATAAAAGGTATGGTTTGTAATTATATAAATATTTCTTTGGTGTTTCTTTCAAACCGAGCCATGTTGAAGCCAATATTCCTGAAACCTCAGATAAGGGTTTATAAATACCTCTTCCACGCTTTCCTATATGCTCTGAAAGCTTATCTTCGCCAAAGCAGGTCATTATAATTATGTCCGGTATTATGTCCGGTATATTGTTCTTTAGCAACACGTCAATATCCCGGGCGATCACGGTTTTGCCGCCGAGTTCGATGAGGCATTTAGGCATGTCTTTTGTGAGTGGGTAAAGACGTGTGGACTTCTCCGCGCACTCAGCGGTAAAACTTGTGGATATAGTGAGTTCACAGGAAAATTCGACCGTGCCACCCCTGCTGCTATACCAAGCTAAACCCGAATCGCAAATGTATTACCACACTCAAAATCCAATCAATCAGCGTAAATCTGCGTCCAACAATCACCCCTCACACAAATCCACCCCTTTTTCGTATGTGACACACCATAACCAGCCCCAAACACACATAGCATACATTCTTTTTAACCCTTTCCCGCAAACACGAACACACCCGTACTCACGCTATTCCACCCAAATCCTGCACCATACACAGCCCAATCATATTTCTATGCGTACAAACACCATACGAACACAGAATCTTTACGCAGACCCCGTAAATGCACGTACTTGCCTCGATCAGGCATACAAATATTCCTACCCCAACCGCAACACCAGCACCACCGGAAACGAGAAAGAATAAAATTTGATTATCGGACGCAGATTCACGCAGATAAACAGGATTTTAAATACGGGAACTCACAAATAATTAAATATCAGAACTGTATCTGTTTTATGTAACTAAAAATAAATATTGACACCGATTACTGCAGATTAACACAGAAAAACTCAAATCTGCGTAAATCCGTGTGAATCAGCGTCCTAAATCAAATAGATAGAAGTTATACGTTATATACAACAAGCCCGACCAGAACCAAAACTATAACACATCTATACTTTTTTTAGTGATGACTTAAACATTTCTTTAGTACATCCCAAGTTTAATATAGGGCCCTAACGAATGGTCTTACAGTGAGCAAAACCAAATGAATACTAACGGTTGGGTTTGGAATAAAGGTGGGACACTCAGCCAGACCCTACTCATATTAGATTATGTTTAATCATATATAACATTTTTGATTATAAACTCCATTGTTTTGATCTCTTTCAAAGACCCATCATCCAGTTCAATAT
>JAPVWK010000016.1 GCA_028572065.1 Candidatus Methanophagales archaeon | reverse complement strand
GTCGGCTAACAACCTCAGAGACCATCTCGCAAAGCCTTCGGGTGGCTCACTGCAACTCACTGCAACCAAATGTGCTTCAAAATCGCCATCCACTTTTTTAGCGTAGATACGGCTTCCCTTTTTCCCGTTGAGGGTAACCCCTATACCTTCCTCGATAAATCGCTTCTTCACGCGGTCAATCTTTCTCATACTTATGTTCAGAACGCAGGCAATTTCTTCGTTGGTAGAACGTTTCATCTGATACTTACCCTCATCGCACCCAAGTAGAATCAGTGCGTTGAGGATTTTCTGTGATTTGTGTTCGCCTTTGGAAGTAACTGCGCCAAGAGCTTCGCGCTCCTCTTTCGCAAGTGTCACGATGTATTTCTTCATATTCAATCCTCCAATGTTAATTATGAAGAGCATACATTATATCTCTTACGACCTTACATGATTGACATGACACTAGAAACACCTTTATTAAAATTGATGCTAATCTGACATTGTCAAACTAAAAGTAAATCAGAAATTTTGGAATGCGCGCGCGTGCGCGCATGTTCTGAAGTTGTAAGGAATTAGGTTTTGTCTCATTTTTGTTTTCGTTTTGAGAAATGTGGATTGTGCTCCAAAATTTTCTTCACGGTCCATCTGGCAATGTCTCCGGCTACTTCTTTGCAGACAGGATCCTCACTCGATAGAGTCATAAATTCTTGCATAGCCGCCGGATTGGTGAATCGGTAGGATTTTCCCAAGAGATGGAACTGAACCTCCTGACATTGTATGTGGCCGTATTTCTCCTGCATCTTTTTACCCACCTCAGCAACCACACTGGTGACATTGAGCATCTTCATCATATCCTCGGGTTCCTCCTTTCTCAAGCCGAAGCTATAGCTTATTACCATAGCGGCACCGGCCATGGCACCACAGGTTCCAATGGCCATGTTGCCAGTTCCACCGATTAAGCCTACGGCCGCTTTCCAAACGTCATTAACCGCGGGATCGTCTTCGTAGCCCAGAGTGTCCATAACCGCAGCAAAAACACCGGGGGCACAGGCATACCGCATCAAATAATCCGACCCACGACGGTAGGCCTCATCCAAAAACTCTCTATCTATTTCTGATTTTTCCGTCATCATGTGACCCTCCTAATGAGTTTTCTCTTTTAGCGTTAAGAATTTTGCATAACAGAGTTTCCGCGCGCACTCATTTGAATTTCTTACCAGCTTTTTTTCTATTGGGTTTAATATTATATATACATGTGTATATGCAATTAAAGTTAACCACTTGATCCTCTGGAAGCAGACCTATCCTATCACAATTAATAAATCAATTTATTATTTTTACCCCTTTTTCAGATAATTTTTGTTATAGCCGTTTAAAACGATTTTATACTGATTTGTGGTAGTATTTTCTAAATATAATGAAATGGAAAAGCTTAAATAGGATAAAAACCCT
Organism: Candidatus Methanophagales archaeon; assembly: GCA_028572065.1. GTDB lineage: Archaea > Halobacteriota > Syntropharchaeia > Alkanophagales > Methanospirareceae > QENJ01. Next base: position 23,071 of record JAPVWK010000016.1, on the reverse strand, counting down.
TAATAACATATGTATTTGATTAGTAAAGTGCGAAAGGAGGATATTAGATAATCCTGGTATTTAAAAAGGTATGATTTTATATACAAACGCGAATTTCGGATTTTATAGGAAAAGTCACACTTAGGCGTACTAAAAAATCAGTCACTAAAAAAACTGAACCAAGGAGGAGAAAGAAGAACATGCAGATGAATAAGATATTGTCAGAGATAGCAAGTGGAGTGCAGAAAAACCTTGATATTTAGAGCAAAAGCGAAGAAATTACGAGAATAAAGGCAAATTAGAACGATTCGGTTGGCGATTCCAGTGGCTCATATTTCTATTGTCCGTGAACTTTTATGCCCCAATAGTTCTTAGAAATACCGTAGGTCTGTTCCACTTTCCAGTAGATGTGTAGCAAGACTATGCCTGAGAGAATGAACCTTTGCCCTTTTGCCGGCATTTAATTCACCGTAAACTTCACTCTATCACCGTTCCTGCCTGCCCCGCAAGAGCCTCAACTACACACTCCGGCCGGCATACAACTGCTCTATCTCCGCCACATTCCACGAACTCCACAACCGCTTCTATCTTTGGCCCCATACACCAGGGCGGAAACTGACCTTCCTTAAGGTATTGTCTGGCATCATCCAGGGTCAGCCTGTCCAGTTCTACGTGCTGTGGCGCGTTATAGTTCAGTGCCACCCTTTCCAGTAGCTCTATAATGGACTGGCCGCCTGGCACCCATTCCAGCACTTTCGGCGGAAAACTGTTAGCTTCGGCTGCGGCCCTGGCTGCTTTGAATTTCATGGAGCGGGAAGATCTTGGAACCCTGGCTAAACAACTGGGAGATCCTATTATGTTGCGGCTGCGTGAGCTGCAATCTAAGTATCCAGCTATCTGGGATGTGAGGGGCTTGGGTCTGATGATAGGGGTCGGGATTGTAAAGCCTGATGGGTCCATAGACCCGGATACCAGGGACAGGATTGTTGTTGAAGGGTTCAAGGCAGGTATCGTACTGCTGCCCTGCAACGACTCGACCATACGTTTTTCGCCGCCTCTTGTCATAACAAGGGGGGAAGCGGATACGGGTCAGGACAGGTTTGAAGAGGCCATTAAAAAGGCTGTTTCCTGAGTTCTTAGGGGTTCGACTGATACCGTCGGTGTAGTTAGGGGGCACTATTTTATTTCACAGATTCTATAGAGAATTTTGATTATTCAGCAGTTGACTTGGGATTTTTAGGTTAACTCGCGCGATATGGCATTACCAAGATAAGTGTTAACTTTTCTTATAGAATAGTTATTTGTTCATTATTTTGTTAGGACAACGCCTCATCATCCACCTCATCATCTTCTCGGGCTGGTATATCAATTTGAAGCCCGTGTTCTTCCAATTTTTTTCTAAGGCTAGGATACGAGTAATAGTCATCAGGCGCCTCATCTTCGAGTAACCATTCAGCAAACTCCTTCCACTTGTCAGAGGTTGCCGGAAGAAGGTCTTTTCTATCTTCAAAGAGCTTTTCGATTATTTGCGGCGTTGCAGCTGCATTACGAATCTGATTGTTATTTCGAACGGCTTCCAGCACATTTATGATACCAGAAGCCGAAAAATAGGGAATCATAGGTAATATAACTTTTTGGGCTATCTCTTCTGCCTTCCTGTAGTTAGGAGGTACTTCACTGTACAGCTTCGGCGCTATTTGATCAAATAAGTGGTCGGGGTATGTTTCGATAATTTCTATCTGTCTTTCCTCCGAAAGGCCGGTTAAACCCTCGATAAACTTTTCTCTTAGCTCATCGACAACCTTAGCACCCCTAAGTACGAGTACCGTATCTCCGGCGGGAAACTCGCTTTGTATAAAACTTTCAACTCGGAGCTTGTTTGCCTCACTTAATTGACCCCATATCTGCCTGTCTGCACCTATCAAACCAAGTAGATTAGCTAACTTCGAATCATCCAGCGAATCAACAAGAGAGTTTACTTGCTGCTCAATTACTTGATCGTATATCTCTCGATGAGTTGAACGAACTGCAAGCAAGGTATTGATTGCATTATTCTCCTTTCCTATAAGTACTGGAACATCTTGCCTCAATAGTGGTTTTAGCATCACACTCACAAGGTTACGCACAAGTGCATCCTTAGCGCGATTGAGATATTTGCTTTCTAGGAACCTCTGTGCATCCTCTGCTTCTGTGGGAAAACTATCTTGCTGAATATCCCCCTGAATCCTTGATAATGCGCTCTTTCCTTGTACTGGTTGATGTTGCAATAAGTGCAAAACTGCATGTCTAAGATGTGCTCTCACCAATTCAGCGGTTGGCTCAAAAAGGGCATTGTCTTCGTTGAATGCAGGATGAGCACACCAATGACGATCCTCCTTTATTCTTCGAAAGTCTTCATATTCTTGTTTTGATAACAATTCAAAATCATTCCGCGCGTTTTCTAATATATCTTTCTCAATCGCTTGCAAATCGGGAATATTATTGTCGCCCACCGCTTTGTCGAGTTTAGTAATAAATAGATTGGCGGCCTTGTCTCCTTGTGTCTGTAGTTCTCGGATTTTGGAAATGATGTCATAGACAACTGCGATCCAAGTTGAAACTATGGCCGCACGATAAGCTCCGGCTTGATAAGAGCGAATCGCTTCTGTGTAATATCGCCTAGATAACTGATCTCTAACTTTGAGGATCAGCTCATCAAGATCAAATAATGTCATGTTATTCCATCATTATTTCCTTTCTATAATCATTATTTGTTGTGAGTAATCCTCCGATGATTATAAAGTTTTCGGTACTTTGGTTTTTATTCCCAACTAAGATAGTTGCATGTTGCGTTTTGAAAATTATGGGATCCCTCTGATTTTGAGAATACGTGGATAAACAGGCAATTTATCTCTAAAGCCTCGCGTCTTTCCCAGTTTAAAGTTTTTCTGTGGTTGAATGTAATCGAAAAACATTAATACTGCTCAAGATAAAATTTAATCCCATTCCTTTTCTGTTCCATCCTATATCTATATATTTTTGGGTGCTTTTTCGATGTTTTTGGTGTTTTGTCAAAAACCACTATACTTGTAACCTTTACCATAAATTTCACTCAATCATCGTTCCCGCCCGCCCCTCAAGTGCCTCAACTACACTCTCAGGCCGGCATACAACTGCTCTATCTCCGCCATTTTCCACAAACTCCACAGCCGCTTCTATCTTGGGTCCCATACTCCCGGGTGGAAACTGGCCCTCACTAAGGTATTTTCTGGCTTCATCAAGGCTCAGCCTCTCCAGTTCTACTTGCTGTGGCGTATTATAGTTCAGAGCCACCCGTTCCACGGTTGTCAGGAACACAATCACATCTGCCTTTATTTCAGCAGCCAGCAGGCTGGAAGCCAAATCTTTATCGATCACCGCATCCACACCTTTAAGCGCACCGTTATCTTCTGCTACCGGGATTCCGCCGCCGCCACATGCTATGACAATTGTACCAGCCTGTACCAGATCTTTAATGATGTCAACCTCTATAATCCTGATAGGACGGGGCGAGGGCACCACACGCCGCCATCCGCGTCCGCTGTCCTCTACTACGGCATGGCCGCTGCGTTCCAGCTCAACTACCCGTTCCCTAGTATAAAATGCGCCTACTGGTTTGGTCGGATGCTTCATGGCCGGATCATCACGATTAACAAGAACCTGAGTCATCACTGCCGCCACGCTGGTATCAATGCCATGCACTTGTAACTGGTTTGTGAGGCTCTGGGCGATCATATACCCCATACTGCCCTGTGACTGGGCAACATCCACATGTAACGGTGCAGTCGGGACCTTACCCACGGCAGCTTCTACTTGTATCATGATAAAACCCACCTGTGGTCCGTTCCCATGAGTCAGCACCACCTGATGCCCGGCTTTGATCAGATGAGCAATATAGCCCATGCACTCAAAGGTATTGCGGAACTGCTGTGCGAAGGTGCCCTGCTGTCCCTCTTTGATTATTGCATTTCCACCAAGCGCAGCCACTATCAGACTCATTCATACGTTCACCTGCTCTAAGAACATCTCTATCACCTCTTCCAGATCGGAATCGCCTATCTCCTTAATAGCGTACCGCACTCTTGTTGCAGGTTTATTGATATTAACAACACGTGTCAGGTCAATAGGCGTGCCAATAACAACAGCATCGCAACCGGATGAGTTGATTGTCTGCTCCAGGTCATGGATCTGCTCATCACTGTACCCCATAGCAGGCAGCAGCGGACCAATATCCGGATACTGTCTGAATGTTTCAGTGATAGTGCCGGTTGTAAACGGTCGTGGGTCAATGATCTCTTTTGCGCCTGCTTTATTAGCAGCAATGAGCCCGGCACCATACTTCATGCCTCCGTGTGTCACAGTGGGTCCGTCCTCTACCACCAGCACCCGCCGGCCCCTGATGAGCTCGGGATGTTCTACTGTGATAGGAGATGCCGAATCAATGATCTTTGCATCCGGGTTTACCGTCATTATATTGCGGCGTACCTGCTCGATCTTTTCCAATTCCGCGGTATCCTGCTTATTTATCACTACAACGTCTGCCATTCTTAAATTTAGCTCACCGGGGTAGTACGTCAATTCATCTCCGGCACGGTGCGGGTCGGCAACCACGATATTCAGATCTGGTTTAAAGAACGAGAAATCGTTATTGCCGCCGTCCCAGACGATAATATCAGCTTCGGTTTCTGCCTGGCGCAGGATCTTTTCATAGTCCACACCGGCATATACAATGCAGCCTGCATCAATATGTGTTTCATACTCTTCTCGCTCCTCTATCGTGCACCCCTTACTATCCAGGTCCTCACAGGCTGAAAAACGCTGTACTGCTTGCTCTGTAAGCTTGCCGTATGGCATTGGGTGCCTTACAACTACCACGTTCTTGTTGCGCTCTCGCAAGAGCTGGCATATCCGTTTACTTACGGATGTCTTGCCGCTGCCAGTACGCACAGCACATACGCTGATTACAGGCACACTGCTTCTCAGCATTGTATGATGCGGGCCCAGCAAGGTGAAATCAGCACCTGCAGCATTTACTTCGGCGCCTTTTGACATCACATAGCGGTAAGGCACATCGCTGTAAGCGAATACTACAAGATCAATCAAATGCTCTTTTATCTGACTGACCAGTTCTTGTTCATGAAAAATTGGTATACCGTCCGGGTATAAACTGCCTGCCAGTTCTGCAGGATATGTTCTGCCTTCTATATCAGGTATCTGGGTGGCTGTGAATGCTACGACTTGGTATGCGGGATTATCCCTGAAATAGACGTTGAAGTTGTGAAAATCACGTCCGGCGGCGCCCATGACTAAAACTTTTGTTGGTTCTTTCATGTTCAGGTTGATGGCTACTAAAACATCCTTAAATATAATTGAATGTCTATAACGAATATAAAATAGAGAATGGCAGAATTCAGTTTGAAAAAGGAACTACAGCGGAAGACGGTGCACGTCACTTCAGTACTGATAGTCATAGCCTACTTCTTCCTGCCGAAAACCGTGATACTGCTGATACTGACTATGCTATTGATACTATTCCTTGAGCTGGAATTCGTCAGAATAGACCTCCGGCTGAAATTACCGTTCTTTCAGCAGTTTTACCGCGACAAGGAAAAGGACCGATTAGCCGGTCACGTATTCTTTATAATGGGTGCTATAATAGCAATCAGCGTATTTGACAAGAATATCGCTATGGCGGCCATACTGATGACCACGTTTGGTGATACCTGTGCAGCGATATTCGGCAAGCGATTCGGCAGGACCTGGATACCAAAGCTAAAGGACCGTGCAGTGGAAGGTTGTATGGCTGAGTTCATTGTGGATTTAGCCATAGGATTCATGTTCCTGGACTCCTGGCTGATAATCGTTGTAATGGCGGGTACGGCGACCATAGTCGAGACCGTGGTGAACAAGATGGACGATAATTTGTTAATACCGTTATTTTCGGGCTTTAATGCACAAATGCTTACGTACGCGATTTCGTGGGGGTACCTGTCATTTGCGATTATATGAAGAGAAGAGCACAGAAAAATGGATAAAATGAGCAAGCTCAAGTATCTGTCACTCCCGCTGATATTAGTGCTTCTAATCGCGGTAATATACAACATCGGGTTCTCAAACCTGTATACGGCTTTATTGAGTGCAAATCCACGCTACCTTATAATAGCTGTTGTGTTTCAATCCGCGGCCATCCTGGTAAGGAACTTGAAATGGCAGATATTCGTGAACGGCATAAAAAAGACGCCTTTCTTTTCACTATTGCCCATGTCTCTTGCCGGTGGCTTTGTTGATTTCATTACACCCGGACCGCAGGTAGGTGGCGGACCGCTAAAAGCGTACTTCCTCTCGAAGCGGATAAAAACAGATAAAGCCACGTGCCTCACCACGATTTTGATAGAGCGGATTACAGGAGTCGGTGTCCTGCTATTCTTTGGGATATGTTCTATGTTTTTTGTGCTTATATTCATCCAGAACGTGCCCCTGATGCTGAAGATACTGCTGGAGTTCGTGTTGTTCCTTATCATAGGTGTACCCATCTTAGGCTACATCCTGAAGGTGAAGTACGCAGGGAAGAGCTTCAAGGGCAAAGCAATTATCTCACGAATCTACTATTTTGGACCTCTTTCAAGCCTCAGGAACAAATTCACGACCTTACAAGCATTCGATGAATACATCACACAGAAGCTAAGTGAATTCGCACAAACATTCTCGGGTCTGGCCCGCGACAGTAAGAAAGTCAGCGTGAATATTATCCTGGCTTTTGTCTGCTGGATACTGACATTTGCAAGTACATACGCGCTGTTCTCCGCTTTCGGAGTTCGCGTATCGTTCTTCGCGGTTATGATTGTAATTTCGCTCTCTATATTCCTGAGTTACTTCTTGTTCTTGCCCGGAGGTGCAGGGGTTACCGAGCTTATGATGATTACTCTCTACCACTCCTTTGGTATACCTTCCGCGATTGCCGCATCGGTTGCATTACTGGATCGGTTCATATTCTACATGTTCGCCATTGGCTTTGGTTACCTCTCTCTGCACTACCTGAACTACAAATACGGGAAGTATTAAAGCAAGGGCTATTTTTTATATTGGAAATATATTGGGAACTAAAGTTAGAGGAATTGAGATATAAAAAATGACCAAATACAATATCAACTGGAACGTCACGCGTGAGTGCAACTTGGTATGCAAGCACTGCTATTACGAAGCGGGCACACGATTAGACGACGAACTGAGCACAGCAGAATCACGGAATCTAATTGATGATATAGTAACTGTCTTTGGTACGGGCACGAACGTAACACTCGGCGGTGGCGAGCCTTTGATGCGAGAGGACTTGTTTGAACTCATTTCTTACGGTAACGATAACGGTTTACGCATGGTGCTTGCATCAAACGGTATTTTGCTCACGGAATCAGTTGCTGCTCGGTTGAAGCACTCGGGCATTGACGAGGTGATAATACCTATTGATGGTACACAAGCGACACACGATGCGATACGAGGCAAAGGCGTATTCGAAAAAGCAGTGCAAGGTGCGCGAGCATGTATAGAAGCGGGAATGAGTCTGGTGGTTGACCCCTGTATAATGAAACAGAACGAATCGGAAACTGTTGAGATTATAGATATAGCAGAGGGCTTGGGCGCGAGACAGTGCCGGTTCTTCCATTATATCGCGATGGGTCGTGGAAACGATAAGATACCGGATGGTGAACTCGCGATCGAACAGTACGCAAAGAACCTGACGCTGTTATATGAAGAGCAGAACCGGCGTAAGGCACTCGAAATATGTACGACTCAAGCATGTCAGTACTGGGTGGTGCTGAAACGTAAGGCAGCAGCCGGGCTTTTCGTGCCGGAATTCTTTTATGACGAGGTACCGGGCTGTCGTGCCGGTATTGGTCTGCTTTCTATCAAACCGAATGGCGATGTGGTACCGTGCCCGCTGCTGGATGTAAAAGCAGGTAATGTAAGAGAAACGAGTCTTCGTGCTGTGCTTAATTCCGAGGTATTTGTCAAACTGAGGAGTCGTGCGGTGAAGGGTCAGTGTGCCGCGTGTGAACATAAAGAGCTATGCGGGGGTTGTCGTGTGAGGGCGTATCTGCATTGTGGTGATTATATGGGGGAGGATCCGCTTTGCAACGACTCCTTTTTTGAGGACGCGGTAGAGTAATGAATCCTCAATTATGAACTACTTAACAACGGGAAAAGCGATTTATTCCAGCTCGTTCAAGCCGTGATAAAGCCGTTTCAACTTCTTCTTACCGCGTTCAAGCATGAAATTAGCCTTCGATACGACAAACTCAATGTACGATTCCGGGCAGAGCATCTCGCCGTCTGCACCTAACGGGACATCCATCCGTTCCGTGCTCATTATCTCTACTACCACTTTTAAACCATCCGGGGAAATCGCCTTTATACCGCTATATTTGAAGCCCGATTCTATCGCTATCCGTAACAACGCCTTTGCGCTATCTAAACCCAGACACGCCACGTGCAATATCGGTGATTGCGCTATTAACCATATCTCGTCACGTTCTGCGTTAAAAATCGCGTCCTGCACCTCGCCCGTCTCAACAGGTCGGTGCCACTTACCAATAAATTCTGCCTCGCGCTTCGCACCTATCTCGGGAATACAAAGCAGAGCGATTCTACCGGAGCAACTGCTCGTTGTGAAGAACCGTTCGAGGCGGTTTAGCTTCTCTAATATCGCCTTCGCCTCTTCGTCCGCTCCCCCTATACGTAATCGTTCAAGTGCTCGCTTCTTCTGTGCTTCAAAAACAGGTACTGACATCTTACTTTTTACTACAATATCAGGAAAATACCGAAAGCTTTTTATAAAGGGTTTATAACATAGTTCAATACCTCATAAAGTAAAATCATGAGGTAACCCGCACCAACGAAAAGATGATGGACATAGACACAGTATTTTTGGCGGTTGGATTGCTAATCGTAGTCACGATATTTTTGGCGTTGTACCGAGCCACAGTCGGGCCGGAGGTATTCAATCGTGTGGCAGCGATAAATGTGATAGGGACAAAAACGATTGTTCTTCTGGTACTTATTGGCTACATATTTGAAAGGCCTCTATTCTTTGACATTTCGCTTCTTTATGCACTCTTAAATTTCATTGGCACATTAGCATTCGCGAAATATTTAGAGCGAGGTGAAGTATGGTCGAGCTAATCGTAGTAATCGTGACGATATTACTGGCTGCGGGCGTATTCTTTATGCTCAGCGGCGCAATCGGGTTACTGAGGTTGCCTGACTTTTACACGCGGCTGCACGCCACCGGGAAATGCGACACGCTTGGTGAGGTCCTTATAATCTTTGGGTTGTTGTTATACCATATTTTCGTTTACAGTCCCGGAGCCGAACTTTCGGTGCAATTGGTACCTGTGAAGTTGCTGTTCTTAATTGGTTTCATATTCCTCGCTAATCCAACGGCGACACACGCGATAATGAAAGCGGCTTATAATACCGGTGTGAAGCCTTGGAAGAAAGGGGATCCGAGGATGTGAAAAAAGGCAGGAGTAAAAAAAAAGAGATGAGCGATAACTCAGGAAAGGTTTTTGGAATTGCAGTAACGTTTTGTGCTATGTTCCTATTCTGGCTTCTTTTATCCGGGATGCTTGATGCTTTACATGTCGGAGCAGGTCTAATCTGCAGCCTGATTGTTGCTTTGATCTCTCATGACCTGCTGGTGACGGGGGAAGGGGAGAAGAGGCTCGTGAAAGCCTTCAGGTTTTTTATATATCTCTGGTGGGAGTTATGGCAGATAATACTCGCGAACTTTGATGTTACATATCGTGTTCTGCACCCGAAGATGCCGATAGACCCGGTCATAATAGAATTTGAAACGCCATTGAGAAGCGACTTTGCCCTCGTTACCTTAGCTAATTCTATCACATTAACACCGGGAACAATAACGATAAATGTAGACCCCGCGAAGGGCAAGTTTCAGGTGCATGCAATCGCGCAAGCACCCGCGGATGCGCTCACGGTGGATAAGACGATGCAAAGTAAAGTAGCTAAAGTGTTTATGGAAGAGGGATAAAAAAAACATATTCTTAAAAAGAAAAGAATGAAAAAAGGAGATAAATAAAAAATGATATTTGAGCTTGATCTCGTACTGTTGTTTTTGGTTGTGATAATTGCTATTGTTGCAATTACCACCAGGGACCTCTTAAGTGCGATTATGCTGCTATGTGCTTATAGCTTCCTGATGGCTGTTGTCTGGGTGGAGATGCACTCGGTGGATGTTGCGTTTACAGAGGCTGCGGTCGGTGCCGGTGCAACCACAGCATTCTTAATCGCGGCTTTATCCAGGACGAAAAGGTGGGAAAAGAAATGAATCAACTCTCGGTAGCAGCACTCGTTTTTGTACTCTTTTTAGGCGGTCTTTTCGTTTATGTGGCTGAGGATATACCGGCATTTGGCGATCCTGATTCTGCCCCTAACAGGTATGTTAAATTGTTCGATATGGATGCCACGGGGTTAGTGGATGATTTGAACCAGGGCGTTATCCCCGCGAGTTTAAACGCTAAAATAGGGGATGTAGGGCTTCCGCTTCCTTCTGGAGTTGCGAAGCTAAAAGAAGGAGAATGGGAAGCAGTTATTATTCCTGAGGAGACGAAGCAGCATTTCCATCCGAAGGAGCAGAAATATTACTTTATTGCAAAGGAAGGGGATGAGTTGTGGGTTTACCGGTATTCGCTTTACCTGAGGTTTGTAGAAGAAGGCAAGCATGAGACAGAAGTGCCGAACATGGTAACTTATATTCTTGCTGACTACAGAAGCTATGATACGCTTGGTGAAACCACCGTTATATTTACCGCGGGTGTAGCGGTTTTATTATTGTTGAGGAGGACGGGTAAAAGACCGGAATAGACTATGCCATCGAAAGATACTGATACAGGAACTGGTAAAGGCGGGAGTATTATTGTAGAGACGGTAACGAGGCTGATGGTACCCTTTATACAGTTGTTTGCATTGTATGTGATTATACATGGCGCAGGCGGACCCGGAGGCGGATTCCAGGGTGGTGTCATATTCGCATCTTCTTTTGTTTTGTATGTTATCGCTTTTGGTATCGTAAAAGCAGGTAACCGATTCTCAGAGCGTGCAAATATCGTGCTTTTCAGTACTGGAGTATATATCTACGCAGGCGTAGGGCTGTTATGTATACTCTTCAGCTATGGTGCTGCGCAGTTTCTCAACTACGGCTACATTCCGTTGACACACCATTTTGAGGAGAACCGGGCTCTTGGTATGGACCTCGTGGAAATAGGTATCGGGATAACGGTGATGGCGGTAATCACGTCTATATTCTTTAACCTCGTGTGGAAGAGGGAAGAAGTAGGCGAAAGGGAGGGAGAAGATTAAAAATGATTGACTGGCTAATCGAGGAACTATTTGCGAAATACAATTACTGGATTTCTATTGTGCTTATGCTCATCGGGTTCTATGCGATGATCGCGAAGGACAATCTGATAAAGAAGATCATCGGATTGAACATATTTCAAACCGCTATATTTCTATTCTACATATCGCTGGGTGATATAACCGGCGGAACCGAGCCAATCGTGAGTGAAGAGATGATAGCCCAGGGTTATGTTTACGTGAATCCATTACCGCATGTGCTTATCCTGACGGCGATAGTGGTTGGGGTCGCAACGACTGCAGTCGCTCTTGCCTTAGTCATATTGATGTATGAGGAGTACGGAACGATAGAAGAATCCGAGATAATAGAGCTGGAGAGAGAGAGCGCGGGGCGTAGTGACACGCGGTAAATAGTGGCTGTGTTACATAACGCTTCTTAGGTATAAAACAGTGTAGATATACTTTTTTTGCACTATTGTGGTGGTGAGAAAAGCAGTATGAAACAAGGAGGGAAATAAAAAACCGTGTTGATAGTTGAGCATTTTCCTGTACTCGTGGTGGCGATTTCCATGTTCGCCGCATTCACTATCTTAATTGCGGGATGGCTACTAAACAAGAAGTGTTGCTTCTTCATTTCTTTCATAACCATTCTCGTTCAATTCATATTGTCTATTTTTATCCTGCATCATGTACTCACTGTCGGAACTATAACCTACTGGCTCGGTGGATGGGCTCCTCCTTGGGGCATAGAATATGTCGTGGATGCTTTGAACGCATACATATTGGTCATACTTCTGTTTTTATCCCTTGTCTGCGTAATGTATTCAAAGAGGTACGAAGAGCATGAGATACCTAACAAAATTGTCTCATATTACGTCCTCTACCAACTCCTTGTTACAGGACTGTGTGGTGTAACAGTGACCGGCGATATATTTAATATGTACGTGTTCATCGAGATTTTTTCGCTCGCGGCGTATGCGTTAATAGCATCGCACGGTAAAATAGCGCTGAAAGCGAGCTTAACTTACCTCGTGATGGGTGCTATCGGTGCCTGTTTCTTCTTGCTTGGGATAGGCTTTCTGTATTCGGTAACGGGTTCGCTGAATATGTACGACATCTCGTGCATACTGAAGACAGGAGATTTATATACTAGTAGAGTAGTTCAGGCGGCTTTTACATTCTTCATCATTGGGATGGGCATAAAAATGGCGCTCTTCCCGCTTCATACATGGCTACCTGATGCACATTCATTTGCACCTGCGGAGATAAGCGCGATGCTTTCCGGTATTATCATCGAGGTTTCTACTTATGCGCTTATAAGGGTCTGTCTCTCTGTTTTCACCGTGGATTTCCTCGAGATGTATTTTCCAATCACAACATTAATTTGCTGGACCGCAGCAATGGCTATGATTTATGGGTCTGTCCTTGCGATAGCACAGTATAACTTAAAACGGATGCTTGCCTATTCAAGTGTAGCAAACATGGGGTATATTATGCTCGGTGTGGGGCTTTGCATGTCCTCCTCATTTGGACTAACTCCTGCATTGATGCACATACTGAACCATGCCTTGATGAAGGGATGTATGTTCTTAGCTGCCGGCGCTTTTATTTACAAGTTTGACCTGTGGGAGATAGAGGATTTCCGCGGTTTGGGGCGGAAAATGCCTTATACAACACTTTCCTTCATTTTAGCTGCTCTTGCGATGATCGGGATGCCACCAAGCGTGGGTTTCGTCACGAAATTGTACCTTGCAGTCGCTTGCTTCCAGGCGGGCCAATTTGTATTCGTGGCGGTGATATTCTTTAGCACACTCCTTATCTTATTTTATTTCTGGCGTGTGATTGAATATATGTACATAAGAGTGGAAGAAGAGGGCGCGACTGCAAAAGAAGTGAAAGTAGATGAGATACCGTGGAGTATGCTCATTCCTGTATTAGTACTCGGAATTCTCTGTTTCGTAGTGGGGGTTCTTTGGCTCGTTAATACACCTGCATTTCCTTTAATGGACATAATGGACGCAGTTAATGCAGAATTTGGTTTGGGGGTGGTACCATAATGATATTAGTACCAGTGGAAGTTGCATGGTTATGCTTCCTGTTTCCTTTTGCCGGGGCGTTATTATCGCCTGTTTTAGCCAGAATCCATCCCCGGCTAAGAGATTACGGTGCGTTGTTCTTCTCTTTCCTCGGCGCTCTGTGCAGCGTGATGTTCATACCTTATTTATTCCATCTTGATAATTTGCCGCTCGAAAGCGCTTTTGTGTGGCTCACAGTGCCCATAGAATTGAATGTTGGTGTTCTAGTTGATCCCCTGAGTATAGTGATGGCGAATGTAGTCGCGGTTATAAGCTTCGTTATCATGATCTACTCCCTGGGGTACATGAAAGGCGACCCGTGCTTAACGAGGTGGTGGATGTGGATGAACCTGTTCATTGGGAGTATGCTCCTCCTAGTTCTTTCCAATAACCTGCTATTTCTCTTTGTCGGTTGGAAAATGGTAGGTCTGTGTAGCTGGGGGCTAATAGGTTTTTACTATAAGGACGAGAGGAAATACTGGATTGGTGGTCCTCCACCCACTAAATACACCGTACCTTCTCATTGCGGCTTAAAAGCAATGGTTGTGACGTCCATGGGTGACGTTCTCATGCTGGGTGGAATCTTAATAATGTATTCCTATGCGGGAACCTTAAACATCCTGGAACTTTACGAGACTTCGTCTGTATGGCTTCCGGAAATGGCAAAGTCGTCGGGACTGATCTTACTGATGATTGTTATGCTTCTTTTAGGACCTATAGGTAAGTCAGCGCAATTTCCACTTCACGAATGGCTTCCGGAAGCTATGGCTGGTCCCGGACCAGTTTCTGCTTTGATACATGCAGCAACAATGGTAAAAAGCGGGGTTTATATGGTTGCCCGATTGCTACCGATTTTCTTCTACGGTTATTGGGTATCTGGCTGTGGCGAAGCTATTTATTTCTTCATCATAGTCGCATGGGTAGGCGTAATTACTGCATTCGTGGCTGCTACTCAGGGTATGACCGCTTTGGAGCTGAAGAAAGCGCTGGCTTTTTCTACCGTCAGCCAGATAGGCTACATGTTTCTTGCATTAGGCGTAGCAGGATTAACTATCTCCAGTTTAGAGGGCGGTTATACATCAGGGATATACCACCTGTTTAATCATGCCCTGTTTAAGGCTTGTCTCTTCCTTTGCGCTGGTTCGGTCATTCACACCGCACATTCTATTTATATGAACGATATGGGCTCCATAAAAAAGTTCATGCCGTTTACCTGGATATTCATGCTTATTGCGGCACTATCGCTGATGGGGGTCCCGCCATTCCCCGGATTCTGGAGTAAAGATGCCATTCTTGCGTCAACTCTGGCAACCCATTATTTCCTCTTATTCTCACTCGCACTAATTACCGTGGTCATAACTGCATTCTATACAACCCGCTTCTTTGGGATGACCTTTCATGGGCGGGCGAGTGAAAATATAGAAAAATTGAAGCAAAAGGGTGCGCATCTCGGTGAAGTACACATTACAATGGTGGTTGCATGCGGTGCTTTAGCTGTCATAATCGTTATATGTGGTTTAATAGGCCTCCCCTTAGAGCATTTCTTGGGACACGCATTTGAACATACGATGGAATATCTTCATCTCCCTATAGTACATGCAGAGCACGCGACACCACTCTGGGTAGTGCCTCTTATGTCTGTGGTCTCGGTAGTTATAGGTTTTGTACCGGCATATCTACTCTACTTTTCGGGCAAATTAGACCCTAAGAGCATAGTGGAGAATAGTTCACTCCTGAAGATGCTACACAAATTCTTCTGGAACAGGTGGTACATAGATAGTTTCTATTTCATGTTTTTTGTCGGTGGAATGACCAAGCTTTATACCGCTGCACCCAAGTTTGAAGACATACTGGATAAAGTGTTCCACCAGATGATACCTTCTATTCCAAAGAGACTCTCTGACCTGGTGAAGTACCTTCGGACTGAGACCGGAGTATTAGGATTTAATCTACTATATATCCTTATATTCTACATATTCGTCCTTCTTCTAATATTGTGGGTGGTGTGGTGATCAAATGATACCGTATATTCTCCTTCAGATAGTATTAATGCCTGCCGTAGCCGCCCTGATTATAATTTCAACCAGGTACATAACAGGTAGAAAAGCGGGCTTTATCGCAGGTGGGACGCTCATATACACCACTGCTCTTCTTCTCATCGCAGCTAACAGAATTTATCATGGCGAAATAATTTCTGAGGAGTACCCTGTTGCCCAGATGCTGAATTTCAATCTTTTTGCTGATGGTTTGAGCATCGCTATTGCGGTGATAATGAATCTGTGCTGTGTAGTCCTGGCATTTTACTCGATACACTATGTGGATCACAGGATAGAGGTAATATACGGGGATGTGGATGAAAGGACATGGCGTATGTATTACACGCGGTTCTTCTTTTTGTTTCCCTTCTTTGCCACGGGTTTCATGGGTATTGCCTTTTCTACAAACCTTTTAGCGATGTATTTCTTCATGGAACTGCTGACTATTATTCCTCTTTATTTCATAATGGCGCAATTCGGGTATTCTGATTTTATAGAGCGTTATAAAGTAGCGCTGATGTGTCTTTTCTGGGGAGTTGCCGGTGCCACCGTCTTCCTGCTGGGTATGCTATTAGCATATACACATACAGGTAGCTTTGAAATCGTGTCGTTAAGCGCTCTTTCGGGAGATCCAGTAGTTACCTGGGTTATCTTACTTATGCTTATCGGTTTGTTTAGTAAGCTGGCAATATTTCCGCTTCATGTCTGGATGCCCTGGGTTCACGCCGAGCATCCCACGTGCATAGCGGGATTGCTTGCGGTATATGCGAATATCGCGGTTTATGTGATGGTTAGGGTTCTCATCCTGCCACTTTATGATGATTTCAAAGTTTTTTCCATACCTATCATGGTGCTGGCACTGATAACCATGGTATATGGTTCTCTTCTTGCTATGGCACAAAATGACGTGAAACGATTCGCTGCTTGCTCGACTATAAGCCAGATTTCGTATTCTGTCATTGGTGTGGCAGCACTCACAGTCTGGAGTATAGAAGGTGGGCTCTTCTTCTTTTTGTGTCACATCATGGGTAAGGCGATGCTCTTCTCAACCGCGGGTATGTTGGTCTATATGACGGGTGTCCGGGATATAAGAAAGATGGGGGGGCTTGCAGCTAAAATGCCAATAACCGCAGTACTCTGGACAATGGGTGCGATGAGTCTATCGGGCCTTCCGCCTTTTAGCACATTCGCAGCGGAATGGATAATGTTTACCGGTATCTTCATGTATGGAACACATGGTCCTTCTATTGTACTGGTAATAGCAATACTCGCTATTACAGCAGTTGGATTAACTATTGCCTATACGTTCTGGTCTATAAAGCGTATATTCTTTGGGCCTATGAGTCCGGAGTTGGCTAATAACGATAAGATTCGGGATCCACCAGTATTGATGTGGCTTCCAATTCTTATTTTAGGTACAATATCAATCATCATTGGACTGTACCCCAAGTTCATACTGGACCTTTTCCATCTTGTGTTGGGTGGAATATGATAAGTGTGTTTGGTTAAGCGGGTTTTAACTTAGAAATAAAATCCCCTTACACACTCCGGCTTCCTTGCCAACAGGTCGCGAGTACTAACAATGCCCACGAACACACCATTTTCTACCACGGGCAGTCTCTTTATGCGCTTCTCCGCTGCGAGCTTGCACACTTCGTCTATTGATACTTCTGGCCCGATAGTAATCACAGGAAAAGCCATTATTTCTTTTGCTTTCACCTCGCTTGCCTTCCGGTCCTTTAATAATACTTTCAATGCTAAGTCGCGCTCTGTAATAATTCCTACGGGTTCTCCTTCTTTTGTTATCGCTACACTTCCTATCCCAAACTTGTCCATATCCTTCGCTATTTTCGTGACCAACGTGTCTTCATCTTCTGTAATGATTGGATAAGTCATTATATCTTTAACTTGCATCTTACCTTTTTCTCCTCTTTTATCTGTTTTAAATAAAAAATAGGAGACTACCGAACTGACCCCCTGTTTACCTCTACTTGCTAAAGCACGCACTTCTGGATAAAATATTTTTACATACTCTGACTTCTTTGTCAACATGTTTCTAACACTTACAATACCGATGAGTACATCGTTTTCAACCACCGGCAGCCTTTTCATACCCTTCTTTACTACGAGTTCAGATGCTTCTTCAACTGACGTTTCAGGCGCGATAGTAATCAAGGGA
The DNA here is from genome assembly GCA_028572065.1 of Candidatus Methanophagales archaeon. Lineage (GTDB taxonomy): Archaea > Halobacteriota > Syntropharchaeia > Alkanophagales > Methanospirareceae > QENJ01. The sequence continues at coordinate 5,411 of JAPVWK010000016.1, read as the reverse complement.
GAAGACATTATTTCTTGTGCTTTCACTTCACTTGCCTTCCGATCCTTTAATAGAACTTTTAATGCTAAGTCGCGCTCTGTAATAATCCCTGCTGGTTTACCCTCTTTTGTTATAATTACACTCCCTATCCCCAGCTCTGCCATATCCTTCGCTATCTTAGTGACCAAAGCCTCTTCATCTTCAGCGATGATTGGACGTGTCATTATCTCTCTAGCTTGCATCAAATCCACTCGCTTATGCGGATATTCCGTGCCCACCAGGGGCTTTATCCCATCACACACATACAGAGCGAATTTTTGAAAAATAGTTGTTCTCTTATGTCCGGTTTCAAAGAACTCCTCATCTGCCGCGAGGTCAAAATCAAGTTCATATTTTCCAGGACCCGGGGGTATGAACTCTAATATTGCCACGTTACCCTTGTGAGTTGCCGTGTATTTACCCAAATATTGCTTACCTGTATAAGCTGTCGTGAAAAGCGAAATGAATTCCATAAATGATCTGTCCTCTCGAAATAAGCAATTACCCTGTTGATCGGTGATTGATAACCGGTATTTGTTGAATTGAACGCCAAGAGCTGGCTCATAATCGTACCACTTTACCGTTTCACTAAACCTGAATATAAGTCCTATTCTGCACCATTTCTGTGGGGTTGCTATCTCAAAAGAGCCGGATATTTTTATCCGTCCATTCTTTTTTTTACTACCTTCAAACCTCGCCACTTCCCTTCCCGAGGCTGTTTCTCTCTTAGGTCTCAAAAACCCGTAAACAACCAAAAACCCTATGACGATCGTAAACAATATACCCCTCCGCAAGTCCACAGTTTTCTCTATTCCCCCGTATGTTGTTAGCTTTTATGATTGAATAGCTAAACAGATAAGTGTTTATTCACTCTAAGTAATATAACATTTTAATGTAGCCAAAAATCGAAACATTTATATGGCATAAATATCAGGATTAACTAACGGGGACACTATTACTATTGTGATAAAAGGAGAAGCCGAAGACAATGTCTCAAAAAGGGGAGAATAGAGGAGGAGAGAGGGATGGTAAGTAAATTTGTAGGTGCGCTGAAATGTTTTTTGAAACGTCCCGCCGACTCGATGAGGATCATGATGAGTATGAGTTCTCGTGATCCGCGAGCAGTAGAAGCGATAAAAGCGCATTGTCCTGAGACAGACGTGGAGAGTGTAGGTTTTTATGCCGGTATATTCTTAGCGGTTGTTTTCCTTGTTTTTTGCATGCTGGCGTACGTGATGTCGCTGTTTTATGGTGCGGGCGGCATGTAACAGATTTAGAGGGGTATGATTGCCCGAACTCTTGATTAGATTATGCCCTCCCTACTAAATAAATGCGAGATATATGTTTGTATAACCTAAGGGAACTCCCAGTAAATAGTTTACCCATTTTGATAAATATCCTAGACACCGATTTTACAGATTTTCACAGACGCTACTGTCCTGATGATTAAGTTTTTACGGGTTGAATAAAAGTTAAAAAACTACACTACTTTAAATCGGTGTTAATCAGCGTTAATCGGCTTAAAAAATCATTGGAAAATGATACAGTTCTGCTAAATTATTAGTTGTGAGTTCCCTAAAATCTTATGGTCTACTCTTTTCGTGCTGGTACTGTATAATCTTCATATGCCGTTACTAAATACTTCGCTAATAGTATTGATGTGCAATAAAAAATCACTAACATAACAAATCTTACATCCCTGAAGACCAATTCCAACGGCTGCGATACGTACGTTTCCTCCACTTCACCCATAATCGTGCATAAAAGTCCATACCACCTCAGCCCATAATAAAACACAGCATAGATGTTTATCGCGCATAGACCAAAGGCTACATGCTGGATGACCCTGGCCAAATCCGGCTTGTGTTTCACTTTCACGGACAAAGCACAGAGGTATCCGAAGAGGAACCAGCCGATTATGATAAGCGAAATACCCGAGAGTGTACTTTCCCAGAATGTAATATTGTTGTCTATGGTTATAGCTATCCGCCACGAAATCGCCGCTGCTATTATCACCACTAAAGTTAGTGCATGTGTCATCAGTCTGAATATGGCTTCTTTTATACTCTTAGCACGTTGCTTTGGTCTTTCTTTGATTAGCAGCCTGTATTTTTCGTCCATCCCTTTTAAATACCGAACCGAACCAAGTAATATGCAATAATACATTACGAAGATGACATATCTCAAATCACGATAAATGAAATCCTTAGGCACGGAAACTTCTACATGCAGTAATCCCGACCATCTCAGCCCATAGTAAATCGAAATATAAACGTTTAGCACGAGAAGGCTAATGGCAATACCGCGATAAATCCTATTCGTTACCGGCCAGTCCGAAGGTTTCCGGGACATAAAATACATGTACGCGAAAATGCCCCAGCCAATTATGAAAAGACTCAAACCAGAACACGCACTTTCAAAGAAAGTTATCTTTTCATCCGAGCTTATGATAGCTCGCCATAAGAACGCTATGCCCGCTATTACTATTAATACTCGTTCGTCTGTTAATACACGGAATATAATCTCTCTCCTGTTCATCTTCACAATCCCCGGATATTCGATAAGGAAAATAGTGAATAGCCCAACAGGGCACCCTTCTTGGCTATATGTTACTCCGCCTCTGCTTTCTTAATCAAGAACTCACACTCTTCAGATGCCCGTTCCAGATACTTGGCTAACACGATTGTTGTGCAATAAAAGATCGCCAACACAAAATATCTTATATCCCTTAAGATGAAATCCAACGGTGCTAAAGCTTCTTCTGAACCGACAATGTATATTAACTTATACCACCTCATGCCGTAGTAAACGATTACATAGATGTTTACCGCTAATAGAGAAAAGGCAAAGCCTTGATATATCTTTGCAACTGTTGGTCTGGTTGTCCTTAATGATAATGAAAATATGTAACCCAAGAGAATCCAACCCAGCATGATTATCGCCATCCCCGAGCACATACTCTCCCAGAGAACTACCTGTTTGTCGAAACTTATGATTGCTCGCCATAAGAATACCAGACCCAAGATTACTATTACTGACCGTTCATCAGTTAGTATACTGAACATTGCTTCGCCCGCACCCGGTCTTCGCTTCTCCGGCATATCCGCGGTTCTCAACAGGTAATTATCGTGCATCTTTTGTAGATGCCCAGTTGCCCATATTATGCCACAATACGCCAACACCAACATGGCGTATCTCACATTACGAAGGAGATAATCCTGAGGCACATAAACCTCTGTTTCAGCCCATAATCTATACCATCTCATACCGTAGTAAATAATAACATAAAAATTCAAGGCACATGTGCTAATGGCAATTCCCTGAGCCAGCTTATTTGAGATTATCCAGCTCGTCTCTTTCCGGGACAGAAGATAAAGGTAAAAGAATATAAACCAGCCCAGTAGGATAAGAATAGAACCTGAACAAACGCTCTCCCAAAGCTCTATCTGTTTGTCAATGCTTATGAACGTTCGCCATCCAATCGCCACAAGCGCAATCACGGCTAAAGTTTTCCAATCCATTATTATCTCTTCAAGTTTTCCGGTCGTGCTCATTTTTATCTTTCCGCTCTTGCCTCTTCTACCCTTTAATACACTTTGCTATATTCTTGAATACAAGAATGGTATATAAATACTTTTCGGTTTTTTACGGTTGCTACTTTTGCAATTAGTACTTATCGTATCCGCTAACCCATGGAACTGCTAGTAATTACGTGATGACTGGCTGGCTGGTATACGTTAGAACGGGCAAATTAAGAGAAGGGGGAGCAAAGGTATTTATTATAGGTGCCTTTAAACGCTGAAACTAAAAACCACTTCCAATGATTCAAGACGCAGATGTGCACGTATTTGTCTTCTTCTGCGTTAATCAGCGTTGATCTGATTCATTAACCAATTTTAGTTGGATGTTATACTTCCTTGTTTTTCTATTGTGGTTTTAACAGGGCAATAACAACGAATTAGAAATATTATGGACGATCCTGTCTATACCGCCCGCTATTTCTTCTTGTACTCGGTGTAACTGCATTTACCGCATGAATACCGGTCTTTATGCTCGCCTAAAAACACACCGGCACCGCACCGGGGGCACACCTTCCGCTTCCTTCGTAATTTCACTGCACCCTTTTCTTCTACCACTTCATAAAGCGTATGTATTGCTGCCATATCTTCTATTCTCCTTTTTCACTCTCTGCTGCGCCAAAATTTCGCTCTAGTATATGTTCATGCTCTATCGCTTTTAACCTATCTTCAGTTTCATATACCTTTGCATAGCCTACCGTTTCTCTTTTACCAAATTCCTGTTTCATCCAATCTATTACGAGCAGGTTAGAACTGCACCGAAGCTCTTTTATTAATACACTACGTGCTGCTTCTCTACTTGGTGACGCACCTGTCTCTTTGCCTTCCCCTTTGTACTTTAACAGGAAAAACACTTCCGTCCTATTCAACATTTTGTTATCCCTCTTCTCCGAAATTTCTATCTCCATCTTTCTTTACCTCACTTTTAATGCGTACCGCCCTTCTTTTTTTAGTTCCATCTTCTTCGCTATCTCTGAACCTTCAGCATCTACAATCACAACGTAACCGTTCCAGTCTCTACTGATCGAATTAGAGCCGCATTTGCAGACCGTTTTTCCTTCTTCTATTATCCTATGACAATCCCTACATGCCCTATCCATGACTCTTTTTTATTTTTTTACAGAAAAGCGGTACTTTTAGCCAAACCTTCTTTTCCAAATAAAGGTTGTTGATATTGCTTTCAAAGAGCATGTTTCATGATTAATATCTGCATGCTCACTCGGTTTTCCCCTCTGCCACCTTCAGCTCTTTCTCTCGCTCTTCTTCTATCCATTCTAGCTTCCCCAGTCCTGGCTGCCGCATCGTCAAACCTATCTTACTATCTCCCGGGTCCTTCTCGTTCAACGAAATCGCAACTATTCTCGCTCGCACTTTGTCTCCTTCTCCTAACGTTCTATTAGTTTCCTTAGTATTGAGTTTTACCCCTTTTTCGTCATACGAGATATATTCATCTGTGATCTGACTGATATGTAACAAACCATCTAAAGGCCCTATCTCAACAAAAGCGCCAAATTCTACTATTTCTGCCACTTCCCCTTCCACTATCTCCTGCATCATGGGTCTAAATACGAGCACATCAAAGGTCGTTTCGTAATAAACGCCACCGTCTCCGATCATTATCCGCCCTTCTTCTGTCTTCACAACATCCAGTATCGCAAGGAACATCCCTACCGTTTTATCCATCCGCCCTTCTAGCTTATCCTGTAACATCTCCTTCACGACAAGCCGCTGATCGCCACCCAATCTCTCTGGCGGTACCCTTACTACATCAATCGCTCTTATTTTTACGTACATCTATTTGCTTTTCCACCTCTG
>JAPVWK010000015.1 GCA_028572065.1 Candidatus Methanophagales archaeon | reverse complement strand
CTGACACTATCATCGTTGATAACAACTTCGATTATTACTTTCCGTTCAGCCATGTACAATTAAACAGGTTATGTTTTTATTAAGGAGTATTACAAATCGTCTAAGAATGAATATTGTGCCCTAGTAAAAACTGGTCCCAAATATTTATCTTTAAATTGTCAATCTTTTTATACCTCTAAAAATGAACATGAGAAGCACGAAAGATGAATAAGAAAAGTGCGCGTAAGGATACGAGAGAAAAGCACAAGAAAACGGAAGTGGGTTTGGATGAATTTAAGGAAGTTCTGAAGATATTTAAATCCTTGCTCGACGACGGGGACATAAAGTTAGAATTTTTCCCATTTGGCTTTAGCACGGCTATAGAAGTGGATCGCTTGGATGATGCACTAACCTCATCAGAAATTGATAAAGAAACCTTTGACGCATGGGGGAAAGAAGGCATCGGTCTTTTACGGGATATACTAAGTGACAAGGAAAAGAGATTTCTTAAGCGATATACCGAAGATGAAAGAGAAGAAATAGAACAGAAATGCGAGATAATAAAGAAAGAACTAATAACGGAAGCACTTGTTGAAAACTTCCTTTTCCAAACCACATGTAAAAATTATTTATTGGACGATTTCGATTGGGAAATGATAGAGCATCGAGGAAAGGAGGAAGAAGAATACTTCTCTACGGTAATGATGCAGTTCAAATTAAGAAATCCCTCTAAGGAATTTTCAAGGCCAACACCACCAATAGGAGTAGGGCATGAATCCATTAGTTTTGAATGCAGGAAAGGGAATATAGAAGAATTGATAGAAGAGCTGGAAAAAATTAAAAAGAGGTTTGAAAAATGGGAAGAATGAGGCAAGAAGAGCATCTACGTTTTAAAAAAGGTAATACGGTTTCATTGGACAAAAACCAAGAATATGTCATTTATCGCTACTATAAAGAGGTTAGATTTCCTGTTGATGACAAAATAAAGAAGCATTTTTAAGCAGAGTAGATTTTGAGGAAATCAACGAAGAGCGGGATGAAAGTAGCTCACCTTTCTTTACTGTGAATCAAAAAACCTCTCCTCTGACCCCCGCAGATATAAAGACCTTGGACATAGTTTCGGATTTAAAAGGTTTAATCGAAGACGTAAAAGAAAATTTTGATGACATAAGGGACAGACAAATATTCTTCTTTGAATTCAAGGAAAAACTAAACGAATTATGGAAGATAAGCAAGGACGACATGAAAAAAGTTGCGCTCAGATTGGAATACGCCATAAAAAACATAAAATCAGAGAGACTGGAAGAAAAACAGGTAGCTGCGTTAGCAAAGGCAATAGAAGTTTTGGGTAGATCCGGGGGAAAGGGCAAAGAAGAAATCCAAAAGATATTGTTAGACGCGGGGATATTCACAGTTCCGAAAATAGAGGGTTTAACCGAGTTATATGTCGATGAGTGCTGACAAACTGTTTCTGGAGACGCCAATACAAATAGGAAAGATTTTTGGAAGAAGGAGCAAAGATATTTTTGATTTTTTGAGGGATAAAGAAGCTTTAACCTCTAATTATGTGTTGATGGAGTTCAAAAGAACTATTTTAAAGGATTGTATACTTTTATATTCGTTTTTAAAAGAGGAAAAGAGATTAGAGGACACTTTTAGGAGAATATCGGAACTAAGGGATTTTGAACATAGAACCGCTTCAAGAATTAGTTTGATTCTATCCAAACTGAGCGAGAACAATACCTTAGAATATGAAAAAGTGCTAAATAAATTGGAGGACCTCATAGAAAGCGAATTACTCGAATATTTCTTTTACCGAGTGAACCTTATAGATGAAACAAAATGCGGATTGGCAAATGAGAAAGTGCATAAGAACGAAACTTATTCCTTGAATCTAAGATGTAAAAGGGAAGAAAAGAAATGCGAAATAGAGGCTTTTGTTCTGAAAAATGAAGAGGGCTTTAGGAAGTTGCTAAATGAGTTACAAACGAACGAAGAATTTAAGGGGGTTTGCAACGTTATAAAAGAGATTTTAAAAGATCACAAAAAAGCGAGAGGGAGAAAGAATTGTTGGAAAATAGGTGACTGTATAATTTCGCTCGAAGCGCCGAAAGGCTATAAGATTTTTACAACGGACCATCATTATAAACAAATTTGTAATTCTCTTGAGAAGGAGATTTTATTGCTGCAAGATTTAAAACATGCCACAACATATCTCGTTTGAGGTACTAAACATGACTTCATCAATACAGAACCGGAAATACGCGACTGAAATAACAGCGGCTAATGAAGGAGAACGAGTGAGCATCGCGGGCTGGGTGCATGAGAAGCGAGACCTTGGTGGCGTCTTCTTCCTCATCGTACGAGACAGGAGCGGCTTTGCTCAGGTTACGCTGCCCCGTAAAAAGACCGAAAAGGAGCTGTTTGAACGTGTGAAGCGAGTGCCGCGGGAATCCGTGGTAGCGATAGAAGGCGAAGTAAAGCGCGAGCAAAAAGCGCCGAATGGCTTTGAGATATTACCCTCACGAGTGGAAGTGCTGAGCGAGGCATCGCAGGTTTTGCCGCTGGACACAACAGGCAAAGTCGGTGCAGAGCTGGATACGAAATTGGATGCACGATTCATGGACTTGAGAACCGAGAAGACAAAGCATATATTCGTTATCCGGAGTCGAATCCTAAAAGCGATACGAGATTTCCTGGATGTGCGTGGGTTTATAGAATTAAACACGCCTAAGATCGTGAGTGCCGCGACAGAAGGCGGGACCGCGCTATTCCCAATATCGTATTTTGAACGAGAAGCGTTCTTAAACCAGAGTCCACAGTTGTACAAACAGATGCTTATGGCGTCCGGGTTTGACCGCGTGTATGAAATCGCACCGATATTCCGCGCGGAGGAGCATGACACCACGAAACACCTGAACGAAGCGACTTCGATAGATGTGGAAGTAGCATTCGAGGACCATGAGTACGTGATGACGCTATTAGAGGAGCTTATTGTGTTTGCATATACAAATGTAGTGGATTATCCGGGTTTAGCAAAGCTGGATTTGAACCTGGAAGTGCCAAAGGTGCCGTTCAGACGTATAACATATGACGAAGCGATAGAACAAATTTCTGGCGCGGGCGAGGAGATAGCGTGGGGCGAAGACATCGGCACTTCTGCGGAGCATACCCTGGGCAAGATAATAGGTGAACTCTACTTTATCACGGATTGGCCATGTGCGATAAAGCCGTTTTATGCGCAGCCCGCGGGAGAGGGAAAAGACACCTGCAATGCGTTTGACCTGATGCACCCAAGATTAGAGCTCTCTTCGGGCTCGCAACGTGTACATTCATACGAATTGTTGAAGCAACAGATAGAATCAAAAGGTTTGAGTGCCGATAGCTTTGAGTTTTATCTTGATTCTTTCCGTTATGGTATGCCGCCACATGCCGGTTGGGGGCTTGGTGCGGAAAGACTGTTGATGTGCATGTTAGAGATAGGAAACATAAGAGAAGTGGTGCTTTTTCCTCGCGATAGAAAAAGGCTGGTGCCATGATGCGTGCGAAAGGAAAAAACCAAAAAATTTATATATAGATTGTAACAGAATATTCAGCAGGGGTGAGAAAGGTATGGCGACTGAAGCTGAAGCTGATGAAGAAAAAGTAAAAGAAGCAGAAGAAGTAGAAGAAGTGAAAGAGGCTGCAGAAGTAAAAGACGCAGGAAAGGCTAAGGATACGAAGAAGCCTGGATCAGAAACGGAAGAAGCGACAAGGCACGTGATGGAATCAATAAGAGACTCGGTTGAAAAATCACTTTTAGGCCAGATAGAAGAGAAAGAGGTGGACGTGATTCCGGAAGCGTTAGTGATAGGGGGCGGAATAGCGGGGATGTATGCCGCACTGGACATTGCGGATGCGGGATTCAAGGTGCATCTGGTGGAAAGATTACCTTCCATTGGTGGACACATGGCTCAGCTCGATAAGACATTCCCAACACTCGATTGTTCCGCATGTATTCTAACGCCACGACTGGTGGACGTAGGTGCGCACCCAAACATAAACCTGATGAGTTATTCAGAGGTAGTAGGTGTGGAAGGGTCAATAGGAAATTTCAAGGTGAAGGTACTGAAGAAGGCGCGATTTGTAGAAGAGGATACATGTACCGGTTGTTCCACGTGCGAAGAAGTTTGTAGATTGAAGGGCAGGTTTCCAAACGAGTTTGATGTCGGATTGATGAAGAGAGCACCAATATATAGGCCATTTCCATTTGCAATTCCCGCTGTTTATACTGTGGATGCCGAGACTTGTTTGATGCAAAAGAAGGGCAAATGTGGAAAAGCAACGCTTGAAAGCACAGTAGAAGCGGTAAAGAAGAAGGAGCGAGGCGAAGAAGTAACAAAGAATGAAGCTCCCCCTTGTGTTATAGCTTGTGATACAATGTCCATACGTCACGACATGAAGGATGAGATAGTGGAGCTAAATGTAGGTGGGATAATAGTAGCAACGGGTTATGACATAATTGAGCCGGAATGTATGCCGGAATACAAGTATGGTGTGTATCCAAACATAGTTAATGGTCTGGAATTCGAACGTTACTCATCTGCGAGCGGGCCCACAATGGGTAAAATATTGGTAGGAGATCTACCAGAGCCGAAGGATGCGGTATTCTTGTCTTGTGTTGGTTCGAGAAACTCGCAGACCGGGTACGAATATTGCTCTCGTGTATGTTGCATGTATTTAGCGAAACAGGCGCATTTACTAGAAGAGAAAGTCCCGGACTGCAACATAACCGTTTTATATCAAGACGTGCGGGCATTTGGGAAAGGGTTCGAGGAATTCTATGACCGAGTGAAGAGCGAAGGGCTCAGCTATCGTAGGGGGCTTGCATCCGAGATATACAAGAAACCCGGCAGTAACAGAGTGGTAGTGCGAGCAGAAGATACAATGCTGGGCGAGCCGATTGAACTTGAAGCAGACCTTGTGATACTTGGTGTGGGTTTGAAACCGAGTGAAGGTACGGACAAGCTATTGGAGATGATGGGTGTTCCACAGACGTCAGATAATTTTGCAAAAGAGGCACATCCAAAACTCAGACCGGTAGATACAGATGTAGCCGGTGTTTTTGTGACCGGATGCGCTCAAGGTCCAAAAGATATTCCGGACAGCGTAGCACAAGCAAAAGGAGCGGCTGGTGCACTTCTTTCGATATTAGCCCGCGGTAAAGCAAAGATAAATCCCACGGTAGTAGAGATGGAAGAAGAGATGTGCATAGGGACTAAGTCGTTAGTAGAAATGGCGGAGAATATAGGGGCGTAATAAAGGAGACAAAAAAATGGCTGAAGAAGAATATGATTACACGAAAATCCCGCCGGTGGGCAGTATAGAAGGAGTAGCGGCTGGTGCTCCGGAAGATAACCCCCGAATCGGCGTTTATGTGTGCCACTGTGGTATAAACATAAAGATGGCGGTAGATGTAGATGAGGTGATGAGGTATGCGGCGTCCTTGCCGAACGTTGTTGTGGCACGGCATTACATTTTTATGTGCTCGGACCCCGGTCAGGACCTGATAAGAAAAGATCTCGCTGCGGGCACGGTTAACAGAGTAATAGTGGCTTCTTGTTCGCCGAGGATGCACGAGCCCACGTTCAGAAAGACTTGTTCAGATTCGGGCTTGAACCCGTTTTACTATGAAATGGCAAATATCCGGGAGCACTGTAGCTGGCCACATGGCGATTTTCAGAAAGAAGCGACTGAGAAGGCGAAGGCATTGGTAAGTAGCGCAGTTGCGAGAAGTACTTTATTAGAGCCAATAGAGGAAGTGGTGGTGGATGTGACGCCGGAAGTGCTGGTGATAGGCGGCGGCGTAACCGGGATGTACGCGGCACTGGACATTGCAAATGGTGGGTACAAGGTGCACCTGGTGGAGCACACTCCGTCTATTGGAGGACACGTGGCACAATTAGACCGTTTTTTCCCGACACTTGAGCGTGCGACTTCGCTCCTGACACCGCGGATGATAGAAGTGGGTGCACATCCGAACATAAATCTAATGGCATATTCTGAGGTTGAAGAGATAAGTGGCTATATCGGTAATTACGACGTAAAGGTAAAGCGGAAGCCGCGATACATAGATTCGGCGAAATGTAAAGATTGCACACCCTGTATAGAAGCATGCCCGGTGAAGGATATCCCGGATGAATTCAATGAGGGCATGAGTACAAGAAGCGCGATCTACATACCGTTCCCGTTTGCGGTTCCGCCCGCTTACACGATAGATACGGAACATTGTTTACTACTAAAAGAGGGCAAGTGTGGCGATGCCACGCTGGAGACCATAAAAGAAGGCAAAGCAGTACCACCTTGTATGGCGGCATGTCCCGGTGCGATAGATTTCGAGCAGAAAGAGGAGATCGAGGAGTTAGCCCTTGGAACGATAATAGTGGCAACCGGATATGACCTCGTGGATCCGCGAGTGACACCGGAATACAAGTATGGCGAGTATCCAAACGTGATTACGAGCTTAGAGTTTGAGCGGTTATTGTCCCCCAGTGGACCCACAGGTGGCAAGCTCGAGCTAAACGGAAAAGTGCCGAAGGACATTGTCTTTATAAGTTGTGTCGGATCAAGGAACAAGCAAGTAGGTAATGAATACTGTTCACGGGTATGCTGTATGTACATAGCGAAACAAGCGGCACAGGCAAAGGAGCAACTGCCGGACGCGAACGTAACGGTGACTTTCCAGGACGTGAGAGCGTTTGGAAAAGGTTTCGAGGAGTTTTATGGTGATGTAAAGATGGGCGGAGTTTTATACACGAGAGGGCTGCCCAGTGAGATCTACAAGAAACCGGGCAGTGACAAGGTGGTGATACGAGCCGAGAACACGCTGCTTGGCGATCCGTATGAACGAGAAGCGGACATAGTTGTGCTTGGTATGGGGTTGAAGCCGAATAAAGGTGTGGAGCCTATAATAAACATGCTAAAGCTATCCAAATCCGTGGACGGGTTCTTGATGGAGGCACACCCAAAACTCAGACCTGTGGATACAGCGACCGATGGTATTTTTATCGCGGGATGCTGTGCAAGTCCAAAGGATATAACCGACAGCATTGCACAGGGCAAAGCGACCGCTTCTGGTTCATTGCTATATCTGGTACAGTTGAAGGCGAAGATAGAACCCGCAATATCGCAGATAGATGCCGAGATTTGTATAGGCTGCGGGACTTGTGCCGAGGGCTGCCCGTACGGTGCGCTTGAACTTGACGAGGTACTGCACGTGATGATGGTGAACGAAGCGGTTTGCAAAGGCTGTGGTGGTTGTAATGCGGTCTGTCCTTCAGGAGCAGCGACCATGAAGCATTACCGCGACAGGCAGGTATATGCGCAGATAGATGCGTTGACGGAGATAGGGCTGCATATAGAGATGGCTACTGCAGGTGCAGATGCCGAAGTTGCAGCCACGGAGCCGGAAGCTGCGGAAGCTGCGGAAGCCGAACCTGCGGCGGCGGAGTGAGTTTCACTCCACTCTTTTTTTTATTTCTGTATATAAAGGACTACTACCTATTTAGGACGCAGATTACACGGATTTACGCAGATTCTAACAATCTCCTCCGTCAATTCCGTATATTTAAAATCCGGATTATCCGCGTGCATCTGCGTCCGCCGATAATAAAATATTATTCGTTCTTGTTTCGTGTGGATATGTTCGAGTTTGAGCTGAGTTGTGAGTGTATCACTCGTTCCGAGGCGATGACCACGAATCGCTTTTTTGTATAAGTGCCGCCGTTCCCCTTCCAGAGGCGAGAGGGGAAAACCCAAGGTGAGTGATTTTATATTTAGTTTTTGCAATTTCAGGAATTGTAATAGAAAAGCTTATAGGAGTAGCGGATTACGAATTCACAGGCGGTTAGACCGGTTGGCTCTGGACCGGAAAGGTACGTGTTAATAACATATGTTTTTATGTACTGTGTACTATGGATGTATTAGCAGGATGTGCTATGAAGGAGGGAAAAGGGAAGAATGAAAAAGAGATATGAAGAAGCAAGGGCGAACATGAAAGGTAAAATGTTGAATTGTCTTGTAGTGGCTGTTGTTCTTTTGGCGGTGTCCGCGCTTTCGGGGGCTGTGATATGTGTACAGGGTAACGGTCATCCGCCTGGTCCGGAACCCAACAAAATAGATGTGATTAGTGTGGTCCCGTCAAGCATCCCGGCGGATGGAGTATCCGTAGCTATTATAACGGCTCGTGCAATGTATGATGATGTACCCAGTAATAACCGCACTATTACATTTCAGATAATTGATGAACCTATAGCGGGTGGCGTGTCTCTGAGTACTACTGATCTTATCCCGCCCAACGAGGGAAAAAAAGTGGGAAACGTAACCAACGATGAAGGATATGCCTACGCGACACTAAAAGCAGGAGACGTGGCAGGAGATGTGAAAATTGAAGTTTATCGATTGGACAATGTATCCGATACCGTAGTAGTAACGCTGGACACGGTGCAGCCTCCTGAGAATAAGACTAACTTTACTCTTGAATTCCTTGCCGGTCATAACATGATTTCGCTACCAGTCAACGATTCTGCGGTTACAAATGCATCGTCATTGATAGCAAAAATCGGGGCAACGTGCACGGAAGTATTTAAATGGGACGAATCTTCTCACGCTTGGAAGGCATACGCTCCCGGCCAGCCAACTATATTGGATTTCGACATCGGTGGCGGCGAAGGATGTTTCGTGAGCATGAGTGGACCTGTTGAGGTTTTATTCACAGGACCGGGTTGGGATTCTCCATTCGCAATGTCGCTGATCGAGGGACACAACATGATCGGCATACCAGTTAATGACTCTTCAGTGACAAACGCATCGTCATTGATAGCAAAAATCGGGTCAAATTGCGCAGAAGTATTTAAGTGGGACGAATCTTCTCACGCTTGGAAGGCATACGCTCCCGGCCAGCCAACTATATTGGATTTCGACATCGGTGGCGGTGAAGGATGTTTCGTGAGCATGACCGGGCTAGCAGAAGTTACATTTGAAGGAGTCCCTTGGCGCAACTAAAAGACGAAAAAAGCAATAAATATAAATACCTACTTATCTAACTAAGTAGAGATGAATAGGAGGTGAAAGCGGAAAAATGAAAAATAAAGGGATACGTATATGGCTAATAGGCGCAGTAGTATTTGCTACTCTCCTTGGATTGATAGCGGTAGCACCGACATTGGCAGATACCACACCACCGACTGTACAATATATAGAACCACCAACACCCGCAAATAATTCGGAAGTTGGAACCAGTGTGAATATCAGTGCAAGTGTAACGGACCAGAGCGATAATGTTGCAGTAGTATTTTTGAATTGGGGCGGGGAGAATAAGACGATGTCCATGATTGGTGATAACACATGGTCTATGCCCATAGAGAACTTGCAAAGTGGAAGCAGCTACACTTTCAAAGTTTATGCAAACGATACAGACGACAACTGGGCTGTGAGTGATACACGGATTGTGAGTGTTATAGCCGGAGACAAAAGCTTCTCAATTGATTTCGTAGCAGGTTATAACATGATTACCTTGCCACGCAACGACACTTCGGTTACGAGTGCATCCACCATGATAACAAAAATCGGTGCAAATTGCGGAGAGGTATCGAAATGGGACAGTTCAACTCAGGAATGGAAGATGTATGCTTCGGGACAGCCACAAATATTAGATTTTGATATAGATGGTGGAGACGGATGCTTCGTGGACATGAGTGGCCCCGTAACTATTGAATTTACGGGAGAGGGCTGGGAATCACCGTTCAAAATATCTCTGGTTGAGCACTACAACATGATCGGTATTCCAGTTAATGATACATCGGTGACAAATGCATCATCATTGATAACAAAAATCGGTGCAAATTGCGGAGAGGTATCGAAATGGAACAGTTTAACTCAGGAATGGAAGATGTATGCTTCGGGACAGCCATCAGTATTAGATTTTGATATAGGTGGTGGAGACGGATGCTTCGTGGGCATGACCGGTCCAGCAGAGGTAACATTTGAAGGAGAGCCTTGGCAAAATTAGGAGTGAAAGGGGAATATAAATGACGCTCTATTAGAGTAAAGAAAACATAGGAGGTGAAAAAACAAAAAATGGAAAAAGAAATGAAAAGCATAGCAGTAGGTATAGTAGTATTAGCGGTATTTTTCGGGATGATCGCGCCAGTTCAAGCACAAACATATCAAGTATGGGGATATGTTACGGAGGGGGTAACACCCGTGGTTGGAGCTACAGTCAACACTACGGATGTCACTAATAACGATTCGGTATTAGCAACTTCTCTAGAAGGAGGAGTTTATCAGACCGCATTTGGACCGCCAGCAACAAAAGTCGTTAACATAGGTGATACATTTCAAATCACTGCAACTTTTGAAGGTAAAAGCATAACTGTTACGGAAACAGCAACAGGGAGCCCACAACTAGTTAATCTGACATTTTCTGGAACACAGAATCTAACAATAGTAGTTACACCGTCAACAAAAACGCTGAACGTTGATGACACACAAGAGTTTACAGCAACAGCAACGGATAAAGACGGCGATGAGATGTCCGGTGTAGTTATCACGTGGAGCAGCGACAACGAAACAGTCGGAACTGTAAATCCGGCATCTGCAACTACAGGAGACGATGGGACGGTAAAAACGACATTAACGGCACTCGCAATTGGACAAACAACGGTAATGGCAGCGAATGGAACCGTAACGGACACGGCAGATGTAACAGTAGAACTAGTTCCACCGCAGAATCTGACCATAACCAATCTAAAAGCAGACCCAAGTACAGGCGTAAATGAAGATACTCCTACAACAGTTAGTGCAACGATAACAAGCAGCGCAGAATTGGAACTGATAGCTTTATACGCTATTGACACCAAGAATTATCAGTCAAAGCAGTATGCCTTGTATGTTGAGGACATACCAGTTGCTGGGGACGATTACTCTGCGGACTGGGATGCAACAGAGTTTAAGGTGCAGAACGAGACGACTTCTTCAGGCACGAAACCCGTATTCGTAGGCAAAACAGATCGATGGGACACAACAACATATTACGGTGTTCCCGGTAACCTAACAATTAATGAGACTTCAGTAACTGCAGTCGCTTTATTCAACACGGGCGATCTAAAACTGTCTGAAATTGTTGACCCAGATACTAAAGAGAGGTATTCTGTAGAACCAGGAAACACGACTTTTGCACCATTTGCAATGGATGCTACCAACAGAGATTCTATCATTAACCCACTTGTGCTACTTGGGAATTTAGAACCTTTGGATGCAGTAACACTGACAGGTGCAGCACCGGATTACAATATCTCATTGGTGAAGGAACAAGTGTCAAATGAAGACTATGTAGTGGGTATGGCTGCTCGGGATAAAGCAGGATACAATGATAATAACGAGACAACAGTATCAGTATCCACGACAGAAGATTATGCGGTAAGCATAAGCGCGGATGTTGCAGAAATAACAGTGGCACCAAACGTAAAAGCAACTTACACACTCACAGTGGAAAATGAAGGGACTAAGACCGACAATTACACACTAAGTCTTACTAGAGAGGACGCAGACCATGCTGAACTGGGCAGAGTAAACATAACTAATCTTAGTGTAGGAGAAACGCAGGACGTATCACTCAATGTGTCGGATGCGTCAGCAGGAACATATACCGTGAACGTTACAGTTAAATCACAGACAGACACAAATGTGACCGACATGGTTTCAACATTAACCACGGTGAAAACAGATTATGCGGTAAGCATAAGAGCGAATACTACTGAAGAAACAGTGGCACCAAACGTAAACGCAACTTACACACTCACAGTGAGAAATGATGGGACTAATACAGACAATTACACACTAAGTCTTACTAAAGACGACGCAGATGTTGCTGAACTGAACATAACAAACATAACAAACCTTGAGGCAGGGAAAACGCAGGACGTATCACTCAATGTATCGGATGCGTCATCAAGAACATATACCGTGAATGTTACCGTTGAATCACAGACAGACACAAATGTGACCGACATGGTCTCAACATTGACAACGGTGAAAACAACACCAACACCAACACCAACACCAACACCAACACCAATAAGACGTGGCGGCGGTGGCGGCGGTGGCGGCGGTGTCAGTGACTCAGACGGCGATGGCTACAGCGACATAGATGAGCTAATAATGGGAACAGATCCGTATGATCCATGCGATCCGAATCCATTATGTATCGCATGTGTCGGGGAAGCAATAATAGGAAAAGTGATAACAACACCAGAACCGACACCTTATGACCCAACGAAAGGTGTAACACCAGCGACTACTAGACCAGTAGCAACAATACCACCACCAGAAAAACCAACACCAACACCAAAACCACCAGGCTTCGAAGCAGTATTCGCAATCGCGGGACTGCTAGCAGTAGCATATCTGGTACAGAGACGAAAGAAGTAAAGACAAACAAAACAAAAAAACAAAAAGATTCAGGGGATGTTTTTTTTATCCCCCTTTTTTATTTATTTTATTGTATATGAAGTATAACATCTACCTATTTAGGACGCAGATTATACGGATTTACGCAGAAAACTATTTCCTCGGTTTATCAAATTTTATTCTTTCTTGTCCAGCTCTAATACTAGAGCTCATATCTCCAAACATTCATTCCCGCTCCAGCCTGTATATATCTACGCTTATGAACTTCTTTTCCTTTTTATGAAACCCAAACCGCTTTTTCAACGGAAACGCCACCGGAAAACGTACAATCGCGGCATGCGGCACGAACGCTTTTAAAAACTGTTCACTGCCGGCATTCAGTATAGAATAACAAACAGGCGCGAGTTCCAATGCTTTTTCCAAAAAGATTCTATCGGCATGCCGGTTTTTACGTTGCGCACCAAAAGGCGGATTCATCACCACGGTATCCACGTCTCCTACCACTTCGCGTACATCGCTATTTTTGTAGTCTATATCTACACCTAACCGCTTGCTATTCGATTGCGCTACTTCTATCGCGTTCACAGCTATGTCTATCCCTACTACTTCACGGGCACCCAATAGTTTCGCGCCTATCCCCAGTATCCCGTTACCGCACCCGAGGTCATATACAACACGGTTTGCGATCTCACCGCGCATAAACGCGAAATGCAGTAACTCCGAAGCCACCGTAGCAGGTGTTGTATACTGCTCTTCCGTTATGTCCGGTGTTTTTAGGTCCTCTACTTGTTCTAACAGTATTGCCAGTTCTTTCTTCTTCATCTCGATAAACGAACGTTAAAAAAACAAAGATATTTATAGCTATAAGATGAAGAGAAGAAAAGAGCATTAAAAGGGTAATTGTAAAAGAATTGACAATACCAAGGTGAGAGAAGAAGAAAATGAACTTATTAATATTAGCACCGGTTGCAGGGCTCGTGAGCCTGGCATTCGCTGCGATGTTCGCATCGTATACGCTCAAACAGGATTCGGGCAGCGCGAAGATGAATGAAATCGCGGGTGCCATTCAAGAAGGTGCCTCCGCGTATTTGAACCGGCAATACCGGACTGTTGCGGTCGTTGCGGTCATAATCGCGGTGATATTATTCGTGGCTCTTTCGCATACCATGGAAGGTGGCTATTTCGATTCCGGTCTGATTGCAATAGGTTTCTTAGCAGGTGCCGTGTGTTCCGCAGTGGCTGGTTATATCGGGATGTTCGTCTCGACAAGGGCAAATGTCCGGGTTGCACAAGCAGCATCATCCGGCGTGCGTAAGGCACTTACGGTTGCGTTCCGTGGAGGTGCCGTGACAGGGCTTGCAGTTGTGGGGCTTGCGTTACTCGGAACAAGTGTATTTTATATGATCTTCGGCGGTGGCGCGCATGCCGTGGACCTTGTGGTGGGCTATGGTTTCGGGGCTTCTCTGATTTCGTTATTCGCACGGATTGGTGGTGGTATCTATACAAAAGCTGCGGATGTCGGTGCTGACCTGGTAGGCAAGGTAGAAGCTGGCATTCCAGAAGACGATCCGCGAAATGCGGGTGTTATTGCAGATAACGTTGGTGACAACGTTGGTGACTGCGCAGGTATGGGTGCCGACTTGTTTGAAACTTACGTGGTCACGGCAATTGCAGCAATGCTAATCGGGAGCTTGATTGCTGGTGATTCCGGACTACTAACGGTCTTCCCGGGTATTACCTCGGGTTTAGCACTCATAGAATATCCACTCATTTTAGGTGCTGTTGCCATTTTCGCTTCTATAATAGCTATATTCGCTGTGAAAATGGGCGCACGTGAGAACATCATGAGCACCTTATACAAAGGCGTGATTACCGCTGCTGTACTCAGTATTATTCTGTTCTACCCGGTAACAATGGCATTAATCGGCACAGACTCAGCCGGCACTTCGATTTTCATTTCCGCTGTCATCGGGATAATAATTATGGCTTTGATGGTGATTGTCACAGAATATTACACACAGATGCACGCGCCGGTAAAGGCGATTGCAGATGCAAGCCAGACGGGTGCGGGTACCAATTTGATTGCAGGTCTTGCAGTTGGGATGATGTCTGTCGGTTGGCCGGTAATAATAATATGTGGTGGGATACTTGCAGCCTATTTGGTGCCGTTTGTGGTTACAGGTACGAATATTGCAGGATTGTACGGTATTTCAATTGCCGCTGTGGCTATGCTTTCGACCACAGGCATTATCGTGGCACTCGATTCTTACGGCCCGATAACAGATAACGCAGGTGGCATTGCCGAAATGGCGGACTTACCACCTGAAGTTAGAGACACGACCGACAAGCTCGATGCTGTTGGCAACACAACGAAAGCGGTAACTAAGGGCTATGCTGTGGCATCGGCCGCAATGGCGGCATTGGCTCTTTTCTCTGATTATTTACACAGAGTCGGATTGCCCGCAGATGAGTTCAGCCTTTTCAATCCGCTCGTACTCGTGGGCTTATTAATTGGTGGGTTATTGCCTTTTATCTTCAGTTCGGTTATGATGCGTGCGGTGGGTAAAGGTGCGTTCAAGGTAGTTGAAGAGGTAAGGAGGCAGTTCAAGGAGATACCCGGAATTTGGGAGGGCAAGGCAAAGCCGGAATATGGTAAATGTGTTGACATCGTGACTTCAGCAGCATTGCGGGAGATGTTAGTCCCGGGAATGATTGCGGTGGTTGTACCCCTGGTGGTGGGCTTTTTATTCGGTGCCGTAGCACTAGGAGGGCTGTTAATCGGTGTGATTATATCGGGCTTGATGCTCGCATTGATGATGTCGAATGGTGGTGCCGCATGGGACAATGCGAAGAAGCTGATAGAAGATGGTTATTTAGGCGGTAAGGGAAGCGAAGCACATAAAGCTGCGGTCGTGGGCGATACGGTAGGTGACCCGTTCAAAGATACTGCCGGACCTGCGATTAATCCGTTGATTAAAGCGATGAATATGATTGCAATCCTGTTCTCGTCATTGTTCGTGGCTTACGGTTTGTTACCGATGTAAGAGGACTTACGGGATAATAAGAAAGCTATATCTAAAATATTGGACGTCTATCAAGGGAATGAAACATGAAAGCGAAGAACTGCGTAATTTGTAATATACGAAAAGGGAAGCGGTTTTGCGTAAAGGAGGAGGACTACATATGCTCCAAATGCTGTGGATTAATCCGCGATCCGCAACTCTGTCCTAACGATTGCCCGTATTTTGGTAGTTTAACAGAAAAGAAAGGGCAGGAAGAATTGCCGATATACAAAGTCCTGATGACTACACCAAAGGGCAGTAGAAGCATTGTGGTCGCAAGGGAGAAGGAGAATGGCAACATTCAATTCATCTCTACCTTAGTAGACGAGTGGAAGATGGGGCTAAAAGATTGTTTTGGTAGTTACGATATACCAAAGAAAGAATTTAACAGGTTTGTCGGTATGCAGCCCCAGTATGCGGATGCCAATCTTGACGAGTGCAAAGAGAAGATAAAACGAGGCATACTCATCGCGGAGACGCTGGGTTTGAAGCTACCACGTGAATTCAGCAAGTTCAAACGCATTCTGGGCGACCTTGATAGTATCGAGCTTACGGGTTCGTTATATAAATGTTTTGACTGTGGAAAAGCGGATTTGACCGATAAAGAAGTGGAAGCGATAAAAGAAGTGACATTGCGTGACGTAGCTGCGGGTGATTGTGGCACTGAAAGTGAGACGATGCTTTATTTCGTTTGTGATGGCTGTAAAGGTAAAGAAGAGTGCGAGAGAGAATCTAACGAAGAGCGGGCATTAGCGGAAGCGGCTAAAGCGCGAAGAGGTAGAGATAAAAGAAGTAGATATAGAAGAAGTAGAGATAGAAGATTAATATAAGGGCAAATGTATAGGGAACGGTTATAAAACTTTGCCAATAGCGTTAGTTTGTTAATCTCTATTTATTTAAAATATACGTTTCTTTGATTAAAAAACCATGTTCTTGCCATATCTTCCTCTATTCAACTGTTTCTTCCACGGCATGGATACTTATAGAATAAATACAAAGATGAGAAATAACTGGATGCCATGAAAAGCGAAGAAATAGGCGGAGTGAAAATCGGCTTAGAATGCCACGCACAGCTACTCACGCGTACGAAACTATTTTGCAGATGCCCCACTAACTATCAAAATTCCGAGCCGAATACGCACGTGTGCGAAACGTGCCTGGGCTTACCAGGTGCATTGCCGGTAGTAAACGGGCAAGCGTTAAGATACGGCATAAAAGTAGCTCTTGCATTGGGCTGCGCCATACAGCCAGAGACTATATTTTATAGAAAGAATTACTATTATCCTGACCTGCCACGCGGTTTCCAGATTACGCAGTATGATTTCCCTATTGCATTGAAGGGTCTTGTGAGCATAGAGAGTCCGGAAAACGGCGGTGCTAAAGAGCGTGAGATAAGGATAACCAGGGTACACATGGAAGAAGACCCGGGCAGGTTGGTCTATAAAGGCACGATAGATACCGCGAAATATTCGCTTGTTGATTATAACCGGTCCGGGATGCCGTTAGTAGAGATAGTGACCGAGCCAGATCTTAGGTCGCCAAAGGAAGCGCGGATATTCTTAGGTAAGATAAGGAGTATATTAGGCTATTTAGGCGTGTTCGATGGCGACAGGGAAGGCGCGATGCGAGTAGATGCGAATATATCGGTAGCTGGTGGACAGCGAGCAGAAGTAAAGAATATTTCGTCTTATAAGGGTGTAGAACGCGCTTTAGCTTTTGAGATCACGCGGCAAAAGAATTTGGTGCGCAGGGGACTCGTAGTAACGCAGGAGACGCGGCATTTCGACGAAGTGCGTGGCATAACTATTTCTATGCGTACGAAAGAGTTTGAACATGATTATCGGTACTTTCCCGAACCGGACCTGGTACCGCTGCATATTTCGGGCTTAGTAGAAGAACTAAAGCGAGAGATACCCGAACTGCCGGATGAAAAGAGGACTAGATTTGCCACGCAGTATTCTATCACACAGGAGCATGCGACTGCGCTAACATACGATATATCAATAGCGGATTATTACGAAGTAGTAGCGTCAAAGATAGATTCGAAGTTAAGTGCCGTCTGGATAGCGGACGTGCTGAAAGGCGAGCTGAATTATCGGTCTATCTCGATGCGAGAAGCGTCAGAACGGATTTCAACCGATGAATTCGTTTCTATTCTGAGATATTTGAATAAAAGCGTTATTACCGAGCGCGGTGCTACAGAAATTGTAAGGGAGATGCTTGACCACGGAGGTACGCCAGACGAGATAATAAAGGACAAAGGATTGGCAAGTATCGGCTCGGAGGACATAGAAAAGGCTGTGTCTGAAGTGATAGAAGCGCATAAGAGCGCAGTTGAAGATTACAAAGCCGGTAAAAACGAGGCTTTGAATTTCATTGTGGGGCAGGTGATGAAGCAGACGCGAGGCAGAGCAGAACCAAAAGAAGTCCGCGAGTTTGTGAGGGCGAGGATAGATCGCTCGGCCGATGGGCAGTCCTGAAATTTTGTCTCGTTGTAGTTTATTCCTTGAGATTTGATCAATCTAATAGTAAACCACGGACGGATTTAACAGATTCAAGTCGAAGTGAATAACGTTTTTTAAAAAATAGAGAAAGAGAATGAGTTATGAACTCATACTCATCCAAAAAAACAGTTTTTTACGTTTTAGGGTGTGGCTAACGGTTCTCCTTCAGTCATTGCAGGTAACATTGGAAACGCGCCGGCATTCTTTGCATCTTCTGGCAGCTCCAGGTTCACGGGCTTATTATAATCGTAGAAGACTAAAGTGGTGCTCTGATCCAACGTCATTGTAAACGTCTCCTCTGTATCTGGTAGATTCAAGTCTTCCGAGCTTATAACCATTTTCATCTGCATTTCTGTCTTCATCGGGAACAGCGTATCTTTTGCTATCCATTGCGTTATAGACATGTCCTTAATCAGCTTCCCGACATCGAAGTCTTCTTGCATGTCTTGCATTAGTCCGCTCATCCCACCTTGCTTCATCAATAACTCACTATATTTATCCATGTCCGGCGTGATTTTTAGCACGTAGCAATCCACACCGTTCACCGTTTCTGCTTTTAATATGTCCACTTCTGAAATACGCAGTAGTTCGATTTGCTGCTCCATCTGGTTCTGCGAGTCCCACGAGTCTTCATAACCTTCCGGCATGTCTATCTTTCTCCATTGCATGGGTATCCCTGGAATACCCATATCCATCTTCATGTACATGGCATTATCCATGAGGTACATCTCCATCGTCATTTCCATTGGCCCATCCGGCATTTCCGCTTTATCTGGCGTTTCTATCGAAGACGTCATCTCCAGCGACATTATTTTGTTCGTGGCATCCACGACTGCCTTTCCCGTGCTTACCGTCGTCATCTCCGTCTCATCGGTCTCGTTGCTTATTAGCGTCTCCTGTGTTAGATCCATATCAAACTTGTAGGTATCTATCTTTTCCACGGAAGCCAGTATCATTTCTTTTATTTCCGCGGAGTTTAGTAGCTCTTCTTTTATTCCCGCGGTATTTGTTTGCTCCTTATTCATGCATCCGGAAAGCATTATTACTACCACGATTGCCGTTATAGCGATTAACCCTGCTATGTTTTTACTTTTCATTTTTCTATCACCTCCTTTCTATTTTTAGAAAATCTGCGTTTCTATATAACACAATCATCTTATAAATGCCTTGAGCTTTTATGATTTTCGCTTTTTTGCTGTATATAATGTATAACTTTTATCTATTTAGGACGCAGATCACACGGATTTACGCAGATTTACGCAGAAAATCAACTGCCTTACGTTAAACTTCAGTTTTAGTGCCAAAATTCAGTTTTAGCATCATTGCAATCTCATAAACCTTTTCCAGAAGACCGTAACCCTGTTTATTATAAACTCAATAGAGGATTCTAATAATCGCATCCGTCAATTCCGTAGATTTAAAATCCGGATCATCTGCGTGCATCTGCGTCCGCGTATCAAATTTTATCCTTTCTTGTAATAGGATTATATGTGATTGACCAGTTTCCATGCGTAATAGAACCGTTGTAACGCCGTGACGTTGCAGAGCAGAGCAAATATCACCATTGCCCAACCAAGAAAAGTGTAGCTTAACATACCAGACGCGGGTAGCGGATAGGGATAGACCATTGTAAGAAAAGTTGCAACTATTATTATCAGAAGCCGGTCCGCTCGGCCCAATAAACCACCATAAATCCGCTTCAGACCCACTGCCTGTGCCTGCGTGCCCATGTAAGAAGAGAACAATATGCCAATAACCGCAATAACGCCGATTTTACAGCTCACGTAGCCACCGAAGATGATACCACAGACAATGAGCATGTCCGCATAGCGGTCTATTACGTGGTCGAGGAAATCACCCCGTTTGCTCGCGTTTCCGAGTTCACGGGCCATAATACCATCCAGAGCGTCTAAAATGGAACTCAAACAAACGAAAATACCGGCGAGTAGTAAAAGGAGATTAAAAGTGCTGTTTTGAACATGTCCGGTTCCCGAAAAGAAGAAAAACACACCTGCTAGTATTGCGGACAGTAGAGACAGGATCGTTATGGAATCTGGAGATAAGCCTATCGCTGCGAAATATCGCACAATTCTTTTCAATAACTTCCAACTATTCACAAATGAACGTAACAGCGAATCAACAACCATACTATAAACTTCCTATATTGTGTGTCACATTAGAACCTTTTTGGTTTTGTGGATTGATTTTGTGCATCTTGCCCCCACCCGGGTTGGGAGGGTGGATAAGGGGGGTTCTGCCCCCGGGTTGGGAGGGTGGATAAGGGGGGTTCTGCCTCCGGGTTGGGAGGGTGGATAAGGGGGGTCTGGCCCCTTATTACTTCAGCCCCTTCATCATCTTAGCCAATGGCACCCCTTTCATCATCGGCATTTTCCCTCTTCCTGACGACATGCTTTTCATCATCTTTTGCATCATCTTGTGATATTTTATCAGCTCGCTTACCTCCGCAGTCGTAGTCCCCGATCCTCTTGCTATTCGCTTCACCCTTGAGCCGTCAATTATCTTCGGCTCGTTTCGTTCATCCTTAGTCATTGAATCCATCATCACCTTGAACGTCTTTAGTTTATCCTCTGTTACTTGATACATTGAATCATCAATGTTGACTCCAAGCCCCCCTAACGGCAGCATCTCCATCAATTTTTTAAACGGCCCCATCTTTTTCAAAGCCTCTAACTGGTTATACAGATCATTTAACGTGAATTTACCCTTTAAAATATCAGCATCTATATCCTCTTCCGTCAGACTCTCCTCAGCCATCTCTATCAACGACTTTATGTCGCCCATTCCGAGCAGCCGTGATACGAACCTATCGGATTCAAATTTCTCGAGGTCGTTCACCGTTTCGCCCGTGCCCACGAATGCGATACCCGAATTCGTCTCCGATACTGCGGAAAGAGCTCCGCCGCCCTTTGCCGTACCATCCATTTTGGTTATTATTATGCCGGTTATTCCAATCGCATCGTCAAACGCTCTCGCTTGCACCGATGCTTGCTGTCCGATGCTCGCGTCCAGCACGAGAATACGCTGTTCGGGCTCTACTTCTTTTCTTATCGCGCTTATCTCTTCTATCATCTCTTCCTCCAGCGCATGTCGCCCTGCCGTATCTATTATCTTGACATCGTGCTTATCGAATTCTTTTACGCCTGCCTTCACAATCCCTACCACACTTTTACCCTCCGGGAGCTCGGCACCGTCGTAAAACGGAACACCCATTTTGTCACATAGCTGCCGTAGCTGATCGGATGCCGCTGGTCTATACACATCGGCACAGATAACAGCAGGTTTCAAACCCTTCTTCTGGAAATATCGCGCAAGTTTCGCACACGTTGATGTTTTTCCGGTACCATGCAAACCGACCATCATTATCTTCTGGGCAGCTAAAGGTACATCTATAGCCTTACCCAGGATATTCATCAACTCTTCATAAACCACCTTTATTACGTGCTCCCGCGGGTTTAGCACCACCTTCTCATTTAAACTACGTTCTCGTATACGCTCAGAAAGTTCCTTAACCAGCGCAATCTTGACATCTGCCTGGATTAACGCTCGCTGGATGTCACGCACGATCTCATCCACCGTATGCTTGTCTATCTTATTCGCCATTGCGATCTTCCGAACCGCTTCCTTTAGCGAGTCACTCAACTTATCTAACATTTTTTACGCACCCACAACCTGATCTTTATATTTAATATTCAAAAACCTTTTTTAAGTATCGAGTTGCTGAAAGCCAATCAAAGAAACGGTGTAAGAGTGGGTTAGAAGGTAGTACCACCTTTTTAGGAAGGTCTCAACACTTATGGCTAAGATAGACCGGCTCAGGGATTCCGATATAAGCAGCAGGGCAAAGAGGATAGAACTCGAGGTTTTTCTTGAGCGAGGAAATGAGTCTAATAGTGACAAAAGCATGATACCGAATATAGAAGAAATACAGGCCTAAGCGGGTGACGAAAAAACACAAGTGTATCTGTAAGGGGTTGTTGGGAAATCAAAGACTGACATCAGTATATAAAAAAACTAAAAAGCTAATTTAAACTAAATTGTTTCTTGAGTTAAGCAAGCTAAAGGGATGAGACATAGATGGAAAAGCAAAAAGTTACACTAACGGATTTCTTGCATCTGAAGAAAGCAGAAGTGGAGAAGCCAAGCGATGAAAGCAAAAAAACAGAAAAAATAATCGCTGAAGAGAATGTAGAAGAAGAGAAAGTAAAACAGCATATATACACGGTGCAGGAGATTACGCGGTATGTAAGGCGTATATTAGACAAAGACGACTTGTTACGAGACGTACACGTAAAAGGCGAGATTTCCAATCTCAGTCAGCCTACTTCCGGGCATTTATACTTCACGCTTAAGGACGAATCGTCTGAGTTACGATGTGTGATGTTCCGTGATCGAAGCGCCCTAATGAAATTTGCACTTGAGGACGGCATGAGCGTGATAGTCCGGGGCCGTATAAGTGTGTACGAAAAGAAGGGCTCTTATCAGTTATACGCCTCGGAAATACAGGAAACCGGGATAGGTGCTTTGTATCTCGCATTTGAGCAGCTAAAGAAGAAGCTAAAAGGAGAAGGATTGTTTGACACCGTGCATAAGAAGCCGATACCTGTTTTTCCACACACAATCGGTGTCATCACCTCGCCAACCGGTGCTGTTATCCTGGATTTGTTAAATATTACCCGGAGACGGTTTCCACATGTACACATTCTGCTGGCGCCGGTGGTGGTACAAGGTGGAGAAGCCCCCGCACAGATTGTAAAGGCGATTCAGTTGGTGAACCGAGCAAATAAAGAGTTTGAGAGGATAGATGTGCTGGTGGTGGGACGAGGCGGTGGCTCAATAGAAGAGCTATGGGCGTTTAATGAAGAGTCAGTAGCAAGAGCGATTTTTTCTTCCGAAATACCCGTTATTTCCGCTGTGGGACATGAAACAGACTTTACTATTGCCGATTTCGTGGCTGACAAGCGAGCTGCGACACCTTCGGAAGCTGCGGAGCTTGCGGTGCCAGACAAACGCGAAATCGAACGGCATTTGTGCTCTCAGGAGTTGCGATTGCGGCAGAATGTGTTTAACGCAATTGAAGTACACAGGCAGAGGGTAGAAAGCATAGAGAAAAGTGTTTTATTCAGAAAGCCCACGGAGCGGATAAATCAGTACCGGCAGACGGTAGATGAGTTAAAGCGGAATATGCTCGCTGAGATTACGCATCAGGTGGAATTACATAGGAAGGGCCTACAAGCTGTTATTGGCAAACTGGATGCTTTAAGTCCTTTGGCAATCCTTGAGCGAGGGTATAGTATCTGTTCGCGACCTGACGGTAAGGTAGTAAAAAGTGTAGAGGATATTTCAGTTGGTGATGCACTGAAGGTATTGTTTACGGATGGAGAAGCAGTGTCAGAAGTGAAAGAGAAGAAGACGAACAAATGAATGAATGTAAACAGTATTTAGAGGAGGATTAAGAAGAAATGGAAGAAGAAAAAGAAGCGGTTGACGAGATGACTTTTGAAGAGGCGATGAAGCGGTTAGAGAGCATCGTAGAGCTGCTGGGTGAAGGCAACCTCGCGCTGGACGATTCGTTAAAGATATTCGAGGAGGGCATGGGTTTATGCAGATTTTGCAACAAGGAGTTAGACGAGGCGGAGTTTAAAGTGGAGAAGTTGATGGAAAAGGAAGGAGGGGAGATAGGTGTAGAGCAGATCAAAGAGACAGAGTAGGATACGTCATGAACAAAAATATAAGGGCAGATTTCCCGGTATTGGAGCACGTAATCTACCTGGACAGTGCAGCCACGAGCCTGACACCGGAGCCAGTCGTGGAAGCAGTTGCAGGATATTACAGAGAGTATAATGCGAATGTCGGGCGTGGCGTTTACCGATTGTCACAACTCGCAACACAGAACTACAAAGCGGCACACCAAAAAGTTGCGGAGTTCATTGGTGCAAAACACGAAGGAGATGTAATATTCACAAAGAATACGACAGAAGCGATAAATATGGCTGCGTATGGGTTAGCCTGGCATAGCGGGGACGAAGTAGTGACAACATTGCTGGAGCATCATTCTAATTTCCTACCGTGGTTTAAGGCGCACGAGAAGGGCGTAAACTTGCGAATCGTGAAACCTGACACGGATGGCGTATTCGAGGTCGCTGATTTCGAGGCTGCGATTAGCGATAGTACGCGGTTAGTTGCGGTTACACATATATCCAATGTCCTGGGCACGATTTCACCAATCAAAGAACTAGCCACGATTTGTAATGAAAAAGGTGCATTGTTACTTGTTGATGCTGCGCAGTCCGCTCCACATATTCGGATAGACGTGGCAGAGCTTGGATGTGACTTCATCGCTTTTTCGGGTCATAAAATGCTGGGGCCGACAGGAACCGGAGTACTATGGGTGAAAGAACCGGATAAAATGGAGCCCACCATTTTTGGCGGCGGGATGATAAAAGAAGTAGCTGTGGATGGTTACGAATTGGCAGAGGGCTATGAGCGATTTGAAGCGGGTACACCGAATATCGCCGGGGGGATCGGACTTGGGCGCGCAGTGGATTATTTGGAAGATGTTGGAATGGATGTGCTAGGGACTTATGAAGAGCGATTGGCAAAGCGGCTCATGGACGGGTTGCAAGGACTAGAGAATGTGCATGTATATGGCTCTACGAAACCGAGCGAAAGGATCGGCGTGGTATCTTTTAATATTGCAGGCATGAACCCGCACGATGTTGCGTTACAGCTTGACAAAGATTCTGATATAGCGGTACGGTCGGGACATCATTGCTGTATGCCGTTGATGAACTATTTGGGGCTTAAGGATGGCACGGTTCGGGTTTCTTTATACTTATATAATACAGAAGAGGAAATTGATAAGTTTTTAGTATCGGTTGAGACTATAGCAAAGAAGTAATGTGAGGATATGACGCGGGAGAGGCGTTAGCACTCGGAGTAATGAATAGCTGGGACCAGTATAGATTTGGGCGCAAGAAATCTAATCGAAAAGTCCCGTAACACTGGTGAAGAATATCCCGTTCGAGATATTCGCTGCTGCTGACTTTATCATTGTGGAACTCTACTTCAACAATCACTTTTCGTTTTGGCAGGTATGACTAAGTGGGATGTGCTTTTATTAAGATTTATTACGAATCGTCTGGGAAGGAATATTGTGCCCTAGAAAAACTGGTCCCACTTTTTTGCCGCGTGCCGGGGCCATCAACGGAATACTTTAGTACTTAAAGAATTTCTATTTTCCCTTCTTTTTTTTGATGAAGTTGCCATAGCACTTATCAAAACACTCTTCTTTATGGGCTTGATCAACCCCATAAGCATCGATACAGTCCCTATAGCAAATCTGCTCCCTCGACTTCACTGCATTATTTCCAATTTCTTCTATTTTTTTTTCTAGTTCTTTTATTTTTTCTTCTGTCGCTTTGTCCATTTCATAGACTCCTTTTTGTTTTAGAATATCTTATGCCGTATATAAACTTATTATTTTTTTATTAACTAATATCGCACCACGTATTATTTACAGGACACCACCTCATACGCTGTGATTTCCTTCTCTCATTACGTACAGTTTCAACCCACTTTCAAATACTTTCTCAAAATCTCTTACCACTGACTCTATCCCCCAGCGCTCAAGATCACATTCTCCTTCTGTGCGGAGAGCGAGTACAACT
>JAPVWK010000014.1 GCA_028572065.1 Candidatus Methanophagales archaeon | reverse complement strand
GCGCATACGCAGCGTTGTGCGAACTTCGTACGATTTCGGACTAATGATTAGTTCTTTATCGCCTTACCTTTAAAAAAAGTATAACAAAACACCCCATCTTTTTCTGCTGTCCGGTAGAGGTCTTTTATTCCTTGGTCCCATTCGTATTTATCTATTAAAGAGTTATTTAAAGCGTCCTTTTCGACACCCTCAATCATTGCCGTAAACGTATTTTTTATGAAACCTTCAACTAATTCAGGTTTGCTTGAATCAGCATAAACCATTCGAGGAGATACTAAACAATCAGAAAAACCAGCTTTAGATAATAAAGGATAAATCTCTCTACCAATAAGGGCATTTCCGCCATGCAATGCTTGTAATTGCATTTGGCAATTAATAGCTTTTTGCGCAGCATCACTACGAGGATAAAAATAGGCTGAACCATGATCCCCTTCAATCACTGTTATCGTACCACCTTTTCGTAATACCTTTTTCAAATTCAGTAATGCTTGTACAGGATTTGATAAATGTTCTAAAACAAAACATACAAAAATATGGTCAAATGACTCAGCTTCAAAATGTAAATCGAAAATATCACCAATTTGCAATATCACATTTTTTATGTTCAATGCTTGAATCATTGTTTTTGCTTTTTCAAGTGATGTTTCAGAAATATCAATTGAAGTAAAATGGCATGAAGGATTTTTTGGAGCAATTATTTTTATCTGAGAACCAACACCGCAACCAGCCTCTAATATCTTTGAATTCTCAGGAAAAATAGAGTCATAGTGTAATAATTCATCAAGTGTGTTTGCTTGATCTTGTAGTCTTTTTAATTCTTTCTCTGAGTATCCATGAATATAATTGTTCATAGGGTTATCTTCCTTTTCGACTCGTTATCACGCGATTTTCGCACAACGTTCCGCATGTATACGACATTTTTTCTTTGCTCGGGTAAACGAGCGAAGCGAGTAGGACAAAGAACAAATGTGGCAAAGCCCGAAAATGCGCTGTTACGTGAAGTTTCGCACTTTCCTTTCTTCTATTCGGTCCATACTTCTTTTTGCTTCTTTTATTAATATTTCATCATTTCCCTTTTCTATTATCTCTTTCAATTCAGTTTGCATTCGTTCACTCTTAAATGACTGCATTGCTTTTATTATTTTCCATTGCATTAAATCGTCACAGTCTTTTGATCTATATAGTTCCATGAGCTCTTCTTCACACGCTTCATCATCATAATGATATGTAATGTATCCAATCGCATCTATTGCTTCAAGTCTTTGGTTATATCCACCTGACTTTATTACTTCTTTAAGTGAAGGTAAAGCTTTATGACCAATCTGACAAAGAACTCTTGCCGAAATATCTCTTGCTATGGGGTATGTTCTCTTATTTAAATCATCATTGTTTATTTTCTTATGTTGGTTTTTCCCAATCACTCCCAGATGATTTATAAGAAATGGGATAGCTAATATGTCAGATTTAACAAGTGCATTTTGTATTTCAATTTTTGTGTACAAAGCTTTCTCTTTTTTCAAGGCATTACATAATTTTTCAACCGCCTTGTAATCTTTCTTATCTCCAAGTAATCTAGCAGCTATTGATCGCTCTTTCGGATCACCAAAATTAAGCATATTTGACAGTGAAAGGGTATCATTCATACGGTATTTCGTAACTTCATCATCATTAATAACGCCTCTATTTTCTAGTTGTTTTTTTGTACTTTTCATTATCCTTCCTGTCATGTGGAATTTTACTTAACGTTTTGCGGATAAGAGAAGTTGCCGAAGGCAATTTGGGCATAGCGTAGCGAAGCTTTTTATCCGCTGTTATATGGCCCGAAGGGCAAGGTTGCGAAGCAACCGCAGAGTTTCGAACCCCTCTCAAATTATAGGCAATCATCTCCCTCGCTCCAGTAACAATGTCGTTTACCCCTGGTTATCCAGGCTTCGAGCCCCATTTCTTTGATAGCTTTCAAATTCTTCACAGAGGCATCATAATGAAGTCCCTCCATGAGTGATGATTTAAGTTTGTCACAAATCTCAAGATCATCGCATTCATAACAAGCATAAAAACCATTATCGATGCAGCATTTCCTGACCGCACAATCACAATACCAGCATCTTCTCTTTCCCTGCAAATCATGGGGCATTTCAAGCCAGACATGAATCCAACTATCTCATAAAATCGGTCATAATCTTTAAGCTGGTCAGGAAATATACATTTTGCCGATCGATCGAACTTGTATTTATCCAACACCATCTTGAAGTCCTTTGTTGCATCGGCGATTGCACCTGTATAACCTAAACAATCGCCACAATAAATCCCACAATATGCAAGTAATTCTTTTCTCTCTTTCATCTTCTCGCCTCCTTCTCTATTTTATTTAAACACAAAATGTCTTTAAAAAGTTTATGTTGATTTTAAAAGCGGTGTTCGAAATTTCATATAACGTTTTGCGGATAAAAGAAGTTCGCCTATAGGCGAATTGGGGGAAATCTTTGATTTCCCTTTTATCCGCTGTTGTCCGACCCGTAAGGGCAAATTGCAAAGCAATTTGAGTTCACGAAGCCCGCTGATTTTCCATGTTTAATCAACTATTTCTGGTGATGGTGGTATTTCAAGCTTTTTCCGTTTCCTCACATCTAGCCCAAAATGGTGGTATCTCAGCTTTCCATGGTTTTTCTGTTTGAATTTGGTAATACCAATGTAAGGCTATTTAGGCTTGTTTGCTCCTGGTTCAAAGGAGGCGGTATTTCTGTAATCGGAGGTATTGGAGGTATTTCTATGATTTTAGTATCCTCTGGAGGTATGAATTCAAATTCTTTGTCGCTAACATTGAATTCAATATTTTTGTACTCTAACATCATTATATCCGTACGTGTCTCGTCTGTCCTCGGGTCTGTCCACTTAATAACCTTTTCAATTTTCAGCGGGTAGAGATATTCCTTGTCTATCCAAAGAATGTCCTTTACCACCTGTGGGAATGTTAAATTTTCATTAAAAGTTGCTTGTATAATGTAGCAAGCTCTTCCCGATAGTTCTCCCGTTCCAAGCGTTAGGTTACATAAATCTGCCTGACTACACTTCAGCAAACCTTCTATAGATGGATAATAGTCAACTCTTATAACACCAGAGCAATTGCCTCTATAGGCTGATTTCCCCTCCTTATTATATGTCCAAGAGGTGGTTCCATTACATACAAGAAGTTTCCCATTGTACTCCAGCTTCCACTTGGTTGCCCTATCTATGGGTTTCATAGCATAGCTATAGCTAACCTCGTGCGGTTGCACTCCCTCATACTGGGTTATATCCACAATTCCTTCGTTTCCCACCGCGTACGTTTGCACTGCCCCATACTGGGTCATAACCCCAATTCCTTTGTACCCCTCTGCTGCCTCATGCTTTTCCAACACCATCCTTAGTACTTCCTCAGCCTTAGGTTCGGATTCAGTTTCTGCACATCCCAAGAGGAAAACAGCCAACGACAATATGCACGCAAAAACTATTGCCGAAATTCCCAACAGTAATATCCCAATCCTTAGTAAGCCTGTTTTTTCAGTTTTCATATTTTCACCTTTCATAATTTTTGAATTTATTGTTTATATTTTTTAGGCGGGCTCGCAATTTCGGACAACGTCACCAGCATATGCAACGTTGCGACCGAAGGGAGCAATGTCCTGGAGGGCAAGGACGGTAGCCCGTAGTGTATATGCTGAGTTATCCGACCCGAAGGGTTTGAGTTTGCCGTGCCAGTTTTTGGGCTGCGCTGTCTGATTTCCTTCAACATATTCTATGTTCCCCCTAATAAAAAACAATTTTCCTCATTTTCTCAATAGTAATGCTCTATCGTAGAGAATGTGCAGGTTCGCAGGCCAAAAACGAATGAGGCACGAAGCAAATTTTGGATAACGTTCCCGGTCTATGCGAAGTTTGTGGAGCGAAGCGGAGCAATTTTGCGTGAGCGTAGCGAACCGCATATACCGTGTTATACGAAGGCGATCCTCGTTTATCAAATTATTAAATTTCTCTTTGACCTCCAAAGATTTCACTTGCTAATTTATCAGCAACTTTGTCATCTCTTAGCCCGTGCTCCGTTAGAATAAAATCAAAAGATCTACCTTCGTTTGGCAATGGTTCAGTTGCAACTCCGATGGCTCTAATTGTTCGATGATAGTGTTTTGCCAATTCAGTTAAAGCTGCTAAATCACGTATACGTTCCTTTCTCGGAGCATTTGAACCTAAAAAAAGAATTGTTGTACTACGTGATGGGCTATGAGTTGAGAGATGACGACTTTCGCCAACCCTTCCTGCTTCAGTTAAAATTTCATGAAAACGTTTCCCAATTATTACACGTCGTATCCGAGACAATTTTGCAAATTCTGTTGCAATATCTGCATAAGCAGCCGGACTATAATGCTGTCTTAATTCCGCTGGAAAAATTGCTTTTATATTTGGGTCAACGTTATGTGCCTCATTTATCACTATATCAATCATTTTCCCATATTTTAACTCTTCGTCATTTCCTGTGACGGATTCCTTTAGGATGGTTTGGTTTGGAATAAAACTTGAGGCGGGGATACCCTTTCCAGATATTCTTGAACATTCAGCCAACATCTCTGGCAAATTTTTAACGTAATGAGAAAAAAAGTCTATTTCATCATGGACTTTTAGCTCAAAATTATGGCGATACATCCATCTAGCCTCGAAATACGTTATAAAATCAAAGGCCGTGTCAATGTGCCAAGTAACATTTTGAAGGTCACCAAGAGAAAAAACTTGTATTGGAATTTTATCATTATTAGTGATGAACGTCTCAACATTGAATGGCTCACATTTATGATCTAAGATAATGAGACCATAGAGATTCTTGAACGAAGATTTGGTAAATGAGATTTTACCCCGTCTAAAATTCTCTAAATAAGGCACACGATTGTCCATTATTGCACGAGCAGCACCATTAACCTGCCTCCAAGCCCTTTTTAAATTTTTCTCCACCCATGTTAAACAATCACCATTGGATTCTTGATGTTTGACTTCCACTACCAGTACAACATCATCAAACCAAACTAAGACATCGGTTGCTTCTTTTGATTTGATGTTTTTAGGACTTCTGAAAACAAAATCAGAAAAGAAGGAATGCTCTAATGACCACTGAGAGCGGTCCTCAGCAATCCTACCAGAGTTTAAGTTGAGTATATCAAATTCGTCAGTTTTTTTTATCATGGCGCTTCCTTTCAAGTGTTTATTAACTTTAAAGTACAGAGCTTTCGTATAACGTCTGCGGACATACGAAGTGCGAGGCAAAGCCGAGCATTTGGGCGGAGCGAAGCGTAGCCGTATGTCCGCTGTTAGGCGACGTAACCATGGACTCACTTTTTTAATATTTTTATTTTTTCAATAACCACGCTTATTGTATTCCCACGTATTTCTTCTATTTTTCCAGCTACCCATGCAGACTCCCCCTTTTTTAGTATTTTAAACTCTGGATATTGATTTGTTGAGACATTACAATAGATCCATGGGTAATTCCCTCTATCAAGAAACGAGATTAAAATCTCATCACCATTCCTTTTTTTTATATCCTGTAATGTGCATTTCCATTGAATCTTTAAGCCAATATATGACCGTTCTTTTTCATTCACTTGAAAAGGAGGAACGCTGTCAACTTCTTTTACAATATCACGTGGAAAAGGTTTAATTTTAAACTCATTCTCATCAAATGGCCATTTCTTATTACTTAATATTCTTCGAACTATAAAAATTAGACCAGATATTAAAGCTATCCCAACGCCAGAAAATAGCCATTCTTTATTATCCCATATGTTATTCCATATATATTCGAACATTATCTCTCCATTTCATGGTTATGTCGCCTAACTTCGGTATATCTGCAATATTGCATATATCACTCCAATTTGGCATTATATCTGCACTGCGTATATCCTTCCATTTTCGAGGTATATCTGCAATATTGCGTATATACATCCCTATGGGCGAACTTGCTATCTCCTTGATTTCCCTTCCTCTCATCCTTTTATACCACATACATTCTATTTCTCAAACAAACTATCTAAAGGACTTTTTATTTTTCCTATATCCTTATTACTCACGTGGGTATATATTTCTGTCGTCTTTGAACTTTTGTGCCCCAGTAGTTCTTGGATATACCTCAAATCAACACCGCTCTCTAATAAATGTGTTGCGAAACTATGCCTTAACGAATGGACGGAAACTCTTTTTTTGATTCCTGTCTTTTCACAGGCTTGCTCAAAAATAGCTTGGACTGTTCTCGTAGATATGTGCTTTTCAGGCTTTATTCCCATAAACAACCAGTTTCCAGGCTTGTATTTTTCTTGGTATTCTCTTAAAGTTTCCATTGCCACATCTGAAAGCATTGTATACCTATCTTTCCTCCCCTTTGCTCCTTTTATGTGAATTAGCTTCCTCTCAGTATCTATATCTTCCAGCTTCACCGTCACTACCTCACTAACCCTTAAACCCGCGGAATAGACAAGCATTAATATTGCTCTGTGTTTTATATTACTCACAGATGAAATCATTCGAGAAACCTCAGCCTGACTCAACACAACCGGTAACTTCTTATCCTTCTTTGGTCTCTTTATCTCATACACAAACCTTCGCTTCAAAACCTCGCCATAGTAAAACTTTAGCGCATTGATGGCGGTGTTTAAAGTAGACGTAGAAAGCTCTTTGTCATTCGCCAAATGATACAGATAGCCCCTTATAGCCTCATTTGACACTTCATAAGGATCCTTCTTGACTTTAAAACCTTTCAACTCAAGTGCTCTCAACCGTTAGCCGTTCCGTCCCCTCTCATATACGCAACTTTGAACTTCCGTTCCTTAATATGTAAAGCAATATTTGATAACAATCATAAGAATGAGAACTTTAGAATGGGACGAAGATAAGGACGCACTAAGATTAATAGACCAGACGTTATTGCCACGTGAGTATAAATTAATAGAGTGTAAACATGTGGACGAGCTGATAACCGCGATAAAGAGCTTGAAAGTACGAGGTGCCCCCGCATTGGGTGCTGCGGGTGCTTTCGGTGTTGTCCTGGCATGTACAACAGCGATTACCAAAGAATCAGTAAAACAGGAAGTAACGAAACTCAAAATTGCACGACCCACTGCAATCAACCTCTCCTACGGCGTTACACGCGCTTTTAATGCGGCATTGCGTGGTGAAACCCTAATCGAGATGAAACGGTATGCACTTGCGGAAGCGAACCTGCTTGCCGAAGAAGACGTTACCGTGAACAAAAAGATAGGAGAATACGGCAGTGCGCTTCTGGACGATGGCGATGTCGTGATGACACATTGCAATGCCGGCCGGCTTGCCTGTGTTGATTGGGGCACAGCCCTGGGAGTAATACGAACGGCAATCGCGAACGGTAAAAGAATAGAAGTAATATCATGCGAAACACGACCGTTGAATCAGGGTTCGCGACTAACGACCTGGGAACTGCTTCAAGATAAAATACCCGTTACGCTAATTACCGATAGCATGAGTGCAACGGTAATGCGAGCAGGTAAGGTGGATAAGATCATTGTGGGCGCCGATAGAGTAGTAAAAGAAGGTGTGATAAACAAGATAGGCACTTATATGCACGCAGTAGTTGCAAACGCGCATAAAATACCGTTTTACGTCGCCGCGCCTCTATCTTCGTTCGATTCGGACAGGAGCTATAAAGACGTAGAAATTGAGGAACGCAGTCCCGAGGAACTGATATATTTCGGGTCGGAGCAAATTGCACCGCTGGATGTTAAAGTATATAACCCCGCATTTGACTTCACGCCTTTTGAGCTGATAGAAGCAGTGATCACAGAAAAGGGCGTGGTTTATCCAGACTAAAGCAACTCAAGAACGCATAACCGTTTCATAGTAGTTCTCAATTGCATCTACTATAATGTCCCAATCATACCCTTTCGCACTTTCTAGACAGCTCGTCTCCATAGCTACTCGTCTATCAACGCCCGCCAGTATCTTTACCGCAATATCCGCTTCCGAAAGCTCGCATAGAAATCCGTTATCGCCCTTTATCAAGTCGCATACCGCATTCATCTCATGGTTCACCGTGACAACGGGCAAGCCGCACGCATTCGCCTCCAACGCTGCGATTCCAAATCCTTCGCGTGTTGACGGTGACACGAAAACCTTAGATGACTTCATACGTGAGATTACACTTTCGTATTCCGCCAGAAACCCCGTGAACTCTATATTAACCTCTAAATCCAAATCAGCAGCTAAAAGCTCCAATTCGTTCTGCGCCGGTCCTGCCCCTATGATCACACATCTAACCGCCGGGATCTCTTTCTTTACGAGACCAACCGCTTTTATTAACACATCTACATTCTTCTCTTTTATCAATCGCCCGACAAATATGATGTCTGTCTTCTCTTCCGAGGCGGCTAAATTCACTATCGTCCCACAATCTATCCCGTTTGTGATTACACTTATCTCGTTCTTCACTCCTACACGCTTCAAATCGTCTGCCGTTCTATCCGAAACCGCAATCACATTTCCGGTTAACCTGGCGGTCATCCGTTCGATAACCTGCCCGAATACGCCTTTTTTACCCAGATACTCGTACCAGTAATCATCCCAAACCTCGTGCCATGTAATAACCAACGGGGTTCGTTTCAGCGTAGAACACAGTTTCGCGGAGAAGCAAGGGAAATACGGAAATGCCTGACAATCTATGACCTCATAATCTTCTTTCCGTAACGGACGGATAAGCTTCCGTGCAAAATAAATCGCCTCTTTTATACTTCGCCGCCCTTCTACATACAACTCTTTTGGTTCGCAGACACCATGCAAATAGACGTCCTCTTTTGTTAAGACAGCTCCACCATCCCAGAACTTCATCCCAAAAATATGCACTTCATGCCCTTTACGTGCCAACCGTTTAGAAATCTCCCAAATCCGTTTCTCGGCACCTCCTTTCACGTACGGATAGATGACATCATAGACATATGCGATCTTCACTTTCCTTCCTAACCTCTCGTAGATTTCAGCTCGATTCCTTCCATGTGAATCAAAATGCGTGCAAATAAATAAATCCACTTTATATGTGTATAGGATCTTGTATAAAGAAGATATATGAGATTTACTCTTGAAGTAAATGCTTTTACGAGGTGAAGAAACGTATGAAGATACTTGCCGTGGATATAGGTGCAGGAACGCAGGATGTAATGGTCTATGACAGCGATACAGGTTTTGATAATGCCTACAAGCTCGTATTACCTTCACCCACCAGCTTCTTCGCACATGAAGTACGGAACACAAAACAGGATCTGGTAATCTCTGGCGATACGATGGGTGGTGGGCCTTTTAGTCGTGCCGTGCTCGCGCATCTCCAGAACTACAAGGTATTCATGACTGAAAGAGCCGCAAGAACTATCAGGGACGATTTGGAAATAGTCAGGCAGCAGGGTATCGAGATAATCGCCGAAGATGAAGTGGAGCACATGAGTAAAAAAGCGAAGCCGATATTGATTTCTGACTTCAATCGCGAGCTTTTGACGTTTCTTTCGTCTTTTGGTGTGGATACCGCGTTTGACGTTATTGCAATAGCGGCTCAGGACCACGGAGTAGCACCACGCGGTGTTACCGATCGAGAAAACAGGTTTCGATTAATTGAGCCCAAAGTAGGTGGTGAACTAGAATCTTTTGCGTATCTCGATTCCGTACCGGAGAATCTTAGCAGGATGCACTCGCTACTACAATCGGTGAAGAACTGGCATAAAGGACACGTCCTTCTGATGGATACGGGGGCCGCAGCAGTGTTAGGCTCTATAGAAGATGAACGGGTGGGCGAAAAGGAGAATCGGATTTGCATAAATGTAGGAAACGCACATACAATTGTGATGTCGTTGGACGGCACACGAATATTAGGCATTTTTGAGCACCATACAAGGATGCTTGATGACCAAAAACTCGAGTACTACACAAAGAAACTGTCGGATGGTACTTTAACGTTCAAAGAGGTTTTTGATGACGGTGGGCATGGTGCAGTGGCAATAGGTAAGAACCAACCCGAGGTAATATCAGTGACGGGCCCAAAACGCGCGAAGATGAAAGGGCTGGGTATTTTATCCGCACCCGGTGGCGACATGATGATGACAGGACCGGTTGGATTGATAAAAGCGGTAGTAAAACAGCTCGAATCATAAAGGTTTGTGTATATGCCGTGCTTCTGGTTGATCTTTTCGCAAATGATGCCGAACATCTATAAGTCAAAGAGACAGTGTATGGACTGAGGGGAAAAAAATGTCGTTCACCATACTCCCGTTTATTGCAATAGGTCTGTTCCTTCTGGGGCTGGTATTCCGCAAGAGAGGGTTTGCGGCTTTCGGCTGGGTTGTTTTCGCAAGCTACAGCGTTTTCGTGACTCACGACTGTTTCGTGAACGGCGATTACTTTTATACTGTCGTTAATCTAGTATTCCTGGTCTTGTCGCTACTTTTAGCGTTCCTTATGGTAACGGCAACCGAAAACGATGAACTGTTCTTCTCTATTACAAGAATCGCATTTATAACCGCAGCCCTGTACTTCCCATTTGCAGAAATACCGGCTCTCCGCGACAGCCTCATCCACATCACAGCTAAAATCACGGCTACCGTGCTAAACATTATTAATCCCGGCAGTGTTTACATGAACACTCCTCTTTCCTATATATACTCCACTTATACTTCCTGCGAGGTGGAAATAATCTTAGCATGCACTGCGATAGAAAGCATAGTGCTTTTTGCAGGCATTATTTTCGGCGTGAACGCGCCCATGAAAAGAAAGTTAAAAGCTTTTTTTGTCTCTGTGCCGGTTATCTATGCCTTGAACATATTCCGAAACGTATTCGTCATAACCGCGTATTTCGATCAGTGGTTCGCATCTCCAAGCTGGATCCGGTTATCCCACGGACTTGTTCGCTCTACACAGGAGCAAAGCTTCGACATCGCACACAACGTATTAGCGCGTATGGGTTCTATGGTTATTTTGATTATTATTGCATATGCCGTGTTCAT
Source organism: Candidatus Methanophagales archaeon (assembly GCA_028572065.1). Taxonomy (GTDB): domain Archaea; phylum Halobacteriota; class Syntropharchaeia; order Alkanophagales; family Methanospirareceae; genus QENJ01. The sequence continues at coordinate 14,787 of JAPVWK010000014.1, read as the reverse complement.
GATACTCCCGGAGGTACTGGACTTAATAGATGATTTATTTCGTGTTATCCGTAAGAAAATACGTATGTAACAACTTTTTTGCCACTTTTCACAATTAGTGTATTTCATTTTTTGCGCTTGGCGGGCAGAATGACTGGAAAAGCTACACACCAAAAAATCGCACATATATCTGCGATATAACGAACGGAAAAGACTAACCTAATAGGAAACATCGTGACCCACTAAAAGATTCGCAAAAATCGCAAATGTGGCGATGGTTTCAATCTGCAAGATTTTTTACACCGCTTGAAGCAGACACACATCCACTCGGACTCGTGTCATATAACACTCAAGCCATAAGTCATATAATCCTTAGTGCATTGGAAAAGCCGTTAAAAGCGTTTGACAGAGCGGTTTCCGGGGTTTCCCATGAATATGGCATATAACACATATTATATGACTCGTGCGGGCTATGGTAGTTTTGATGTTTTTGTACACTGGCATAGTATAATAAACACACCCATTGACCCACCCAAGTACCATTAATTCTTTATGTAGCTTAGGTACCTTTAGTTAGTGCTAGCCTATTAATGTTTATCATATACGATTATACTTCGTGCTATTCTGTATCTTCCGCTTCTTCTAGTCTTTTGCCCTTTTCGATTAGCTCTACTATATACGCCTTCATTGTTATCCCTTTATCTATCGCGCTCTTTCTTATCTCTTTATGCAAATTCACTTCTAAGTCAAAAGATACTTTTACCATTTTCGATGTCACCACTATCAATATTGGTTTGAGTATTTAAATAACTTGCGCACAAATGTTTATTTGGCATAAGATTTTTGTCATTCCAACCATATCGCTGGTATCCAATTGTCGTAAATGCGACCGTTCACATCGGTAAATTGCGTGCAATTTATCGTGCCATTTGCCGTTGAGTTACTTTGTGCGTGTATTATCTGCGGATACGAGCCCGTTCTAATCTCGTAGTTATAGGTCATGTTTGCATACAATGTAATTGACGGCTCAAAGGTGATGTTGAGGTAATCGCCGCTGTAGCCGCTCCACGTTTTATTTACGTCTAAACCAGTTCCGGAGAACCTGACGTATTCGGTGTGTCCGCCGGTACCTGCACACGGGTACGTGTACATTTTATGCACGGTTAACGGTTTTGTTCAGTGTGATTGTGCCTTCGTGTATGCCGCTTATGCTTGGACAGGAGCCTGCACCGGTATCAAAGAAAAGTACTTCCAGATAAACTTTTACCACTTCAGAAGTTGTATTCGTTGCTTCATCATTGTCTGTTACTGTTAAAATTAAGGTGTAATCTCCGGCTGAAGAATAAGCGTGTGTTATCACTTCTCCGGTTCCGCTATTTCCATCTCCGAAGTCCCAATCGTATTTTACGATTGTTCCACATGGGTCTGTTGAATCCGAAGCATTGAATGTGATCGTTTGATTAACAACTGGTTTCTCTGGAGAATATGTGAATGATGCGGTTGGTGAGGTGGTGTCTGTACCTGCTCGCAAGATGACAAGACCATTAGTCCAATCGGCAACGTAGGCATAGACCTGCTACAGCAGCACCATATGCAGATCCAGCGGTGTCGTAACTACCGGCAAGTGCCGGTGCGGTTTTGTTGCTGACGTACACAATTTCAAGACCGGCAGAACCATTGGCTACGTAGGCATAGTTACCGGATAGGGTGATATCCTTTACAAAATCGGCAGTCCTCAATTTACTCAATTCCAATGGTGCAGCCGGGTTAGTTATATCAAGTACAGCGAAATCCTGCCCCAGCCCAATATACGCATAATCACCCGGTACAGCTACTGCATAAACTGCGCCACCGAAGTGCCCTTCCAGTGACACATTCACCACATCCGCAGCTACTACTTCTGCACTAATAATAAACAATGCGGCAATACTAAGAACTAGCATCAATATCCTATTGCAGGTCATGCTGCCACCACGCTCCGCGATATTCTCGTAAAATCCACTCCGCTATCATCATCCACCGTCCTTCTGACAGCAGATTGCCGCTCCTGCACCCACCAAACCAAAAAACAACAAAATACCAATCGCTTCTTTATTATCGATCATCCGCTTTTATCGCCTCATATTGCCCTAGAAATTCTTTATTCGCTTTCTTTTTCAGCTCCACGAATGCCGCCTTTACCCTTTTTGCCGTTTCCCCTCGCACTACTTCACTTTGGGTTATGCCAATTGCTCATACCCCTGTCTGCAGTATCTCCCGCGAGTGCTTCCACAGTCAGTATGCAGTCCACGGACGGAAGTTTCGACCACACGTTTAGCTTAGCGAATGAACTTATTTTTAAAAATGTGTTGAGGTATATATAGTTTGCTGTGAGGGCTTTGCAGAATAGCTTTCCATTATTGTGTATCATAAGTTTTTCTCTTCGCCATAATGAATAAAGTAAACTCAGTTTGATAATGTGTTTATTTTGATTGCAAACAAACCAAACACTAAATGCACCTGACAAAAGAAGAAGAGCGGATATACGAAGGCGAAGAAGGCTGGACGAAGAAGAAAGCGATGGAGATACTGGTAGCAATTGGCGACATAAACAACGCTTCCGAATTGATCCCGATAGCAAGTGCACACATGTCCGGTGTATCCTACAAGACCATAGGTGACGCATTTGAATTCATAAACCGTCTTGAAGGCACCGTAGAAGTGAAAAGCACCTTGAATCCGATGGGCATGGACAGAGAAAAGTGGACTGAGATGAACATTTCAGAAGAGTTCGCAAATAAGCAAAACGCTGTCTTCGCTGCTTATAAACACCTGGGCATCGCCCCTGTATGCTCCTGCACCCCCTATCTCCTGGCGGGTGGAGCGCCCAAAAAGGGCGAGCATATCGCATGGGCGGAATCGTCCGCGGTTTTATTCGCTAATTCTGTTATAGGTGCGAGAACGAACATGGAAGGTGCGCCGTCTGCACTTGCAGCGGCATTAATAGGCAAGACACCGTGTTATGGGCTGCACCTGACAGAAAACAGAGTCCCGGAACTGAAAATCCGTGTGGATTGCAGCCTTACAGATGCGGACTACAGCGCACTCGGGTTCCTTATTGGCGACCTTGTAGGTGATAAGATACCGATTATAGAGCTTTCGTCTGCTAATTCTCCGAGTCGTGACGACCTGAAACATTTATCCGCGGCTATTGGTGCCACGGGATCAATAGGCTTGTATCATATACAGAATATAACCCCGGAAGCAGTGGCTGCACGAACTGAGCACGCGTTTGAACCAGAAGATAAGATGGAGCTAGGCACGACCGATTTGGACGAAGTATATGCCAAGGATTGCGAACCGGACGTAATCGCGATAGGCTGCCCCCATTGCTCTTCTGAAGAAATTAAACGAATATACGAGCTGTTGCAAGCAGAGTCAAACGGACGGAAGATAAAGCAGGAGTTCTTTATATTTACCGCACGAGAGATAAAGAGCCAACCACATATGCAACATATAATAGAGAAGATAGAGAACTACGGCGTAAAAGTTATCTGCGATACCTGCTTCGTTGTGTCACCCGCATTTGAGAATTATGAGTGCGTGCTGACAAACTCGGGTAAAATGCTGCGATACGTGCCGCTTATCTGCGGATGCGCAAAAGCGAAGTTGAGCAGAACTGATGAATGTGTCAAAGCAGCATTTTAAATCTATGTGTTTATATTAGAGGGTTACTTTATATAATATTATTATAGTAATATCGGATAAGAAGAAAATGACCAAGAGACATAGACCAAGGAGAGGATCACTTGCCTATTCCCCACGGAAACGTGTAAGAAGTGAGACTTGCCGGCTGAAACGGGAAGATAAAGTCGCAGGTAAGGAATTCCAAAGCTTCGCAGGCTATAAAGCGGGAATGAGTCACTTCATGATGACTGATAACTACCCGCATAGTCCGACGAAGGGAATGGAAATATCTGCACCCACCACGATAATAGAGACTCCACCGCTGAAGGCTGTAGGGTTCCGCCTTTATAATGTGACGGGCTACGGTAAGAAAGTGGTAACGGAGGTGTGGGCGGAGAACGGTGGCAATCTGGACAAAATAGCGAGTATAATCGAAAGTGAGGATGAATCGTTTAGCATCAATATGATTGTCTCTACATTGCCACAGGTTGTGACGGGTATACCGAAGAAGAAGCCTGGAATAATGGAGATAAAGATGAGCGGTGTGCTAGAAAAAGACCTTGAATACGCACGCGAAGTATTTGGTAAGGATATAAGGGTTGGAGATGCGTTTAAAGCTGGTGATTTCGTGGATGTTACCGCAGTGACAAAAGGAAAAGGCACTCAAGGTCCTGTGAAGCGGTGGGGTGTCATGATACAGAACGCAAAAGCGCGGCGGTCCGGGCGAGGTCGTCATGTTGGATGTATTGGTGGCTGGACGCCTCGACGTGTAAGATGGCGAATACCACAGCTTGGACAAACGGGTTACCAACAGCGAACAGAATATAACAAGCGAATATTGAAGATTGGCGTGGAGGGCGAAGAGATTACACCAAAGGGTGGCTTCTTGAATTATGGTATTGTGCGAAATGACTATATTATGGTAAAAGGGAGTATTCCGGGGCCAAAGAAGCGGTTAGTACGGATTTCTCATGCGATAAGACCTTATCCTAAATTAGGCTCACCTGAGATTACATATATAAGTAGAGCATCACAACAAGGGAAATAAGAGAGGAGAAAGAGAAGATAACGAGAGCAAGATGATTAACGAAGTGAAGAAGAAAGCAAAGGTGCTGGATTTATCAAAGAACAGTATAAAGGAAGTAACACTGCCTTCTGTATTTACGGAAGAGTATCGGCCGGACTTGATAAAGCGAGCTGTGCTGGTGGTGCAGTCACATCGGCTACAACCAAAAGGACCCGATTTGTTGGCGGGTAGGAAGACCTCGGCAGAGAGCTGGGGTGTTGGTAGAGGTGTTTCAAGAATACCGCGTATAAAAGACGGTAGAAGAGCAGCACGGGCACCGCAAGCAGTTGGTGGAAGAAGAGCACATCCACCAAAGCATAATAAAATATTGAAGTTGAAGCTAAACGAAAAAGAGAGACAGAAAGCGATAAGGTCCGCTATCGCAGCTACTATAAACCCGGACATCGTGAAGAGCAGGGGACATAAGTTCAGCGAAGATGTGGAGTTACCGATAGTGGTAGAGGACACGTTCGCAAGCATAGGAAAAACTACAGAAGTAGAGAGCTTTTTGGCGACCATAGGGGTCGGCGAAGATCTGCACCGCGCACAGAAACGTAAAATACGAGCGGGAAAAGGTAAAATGCGTGGCCGGAAATATAAGGCAAGAAAGAGCGTTTTAATTGTCGTTTCCGGTGATGAAGCAGAATCTACGGACCGAGGAACAGCAAAAATAATTGTTGGTGCGAAAAATTTACCGGGTGTTGAGGTCTCTTACGTAGAGTCGTTGAATGCCGAGTTGCTTGCACCGGGGACGCATCCGGGTAGGTTGACTATCTGGACCGAATCGTCAATATCAAAGCTTGCTATGTTGGAGCGATAAAAATGGATAAAGGACAAATAATAAAACATCTTGTAGCCACGGAAAAGGCAACTATAATGATAGATGACGAGAGCAAACTCCAATTCATCGTGGATATACGTGCAAATAAAAACGAGATAAAGGATGCCGTGGAAATGGTGTTTGAGACTCCGGTAAAGAATATAAGGACGATGATCACATTTAAAGGCGAGAAGAAAGCAATAATAGATCTGAAAGAGGAAGGTAAGGCACGGGAAATAGGCACATCACTTGGAATATTATAGGAAAAATGGGTAAGAGAATAATAGCACAGCGGAGAGGAAAAGGGTCATCAGTCTTCAGGGCACCCTCACATCGTTATAAGGGTAATCTCGAACACATAAAAGTAGCTAATGATGAACTCGTAACGGCAAGAATCATGAAGATCTTGCATGACCCCGCAAGGAGTACACCAATAGCTCGTATAAGAGTAGAACGGGAGACCGGGAATGGTAAATGGACACACGCGGACGAGCAGCTTGTAGTCGTGCCGGAAGGTGTAGGAGAAGGGGATGAGATGGTTTATGGTAAATCGGCTGCGGTAAAGACGGGAAATACACTGCCACTTAGTAATATTCCGGAAGGAATAGTGATTTGTAACTTAGAAGGGCGTCCAGGAGATGGAGGTAAGTTTGCAAGGGCGTCAGGCAATTTTGCATCGTTGTTGTCACATGAAGTGGAAACTGGTAGGACGCTTGTGATAATGCCGAGTGGTAAGAAGAAATGGTTATCATCGGATTGTTTCGCAACGATAGGAGTAGTTGCCGGTGGAGGACGAACAGAGAAGCCATTTGTGAAAGCCGGGAAGAGGTATCATAAGATGAAGTCACATGCAACAAAATATCCAACAGTAAGAGGTGTGGCAATGAACGCCGTTGACCATCCATTTGGTGGTGGTGGACATCAGCATGTAGGAAAGTCAAAAACGCCTGCTAGGGGTGCACCACCCGGAAGAAAGGTAGGAAACATAGCTGCAAAGAGGACAGGTTATAGGAGATAAAAGAGGTGAGCGTGAATGGTAAAGCGGAAATCTAAAACTACACTGAAAAAGAAGGAAGTGGAGTTCAAATATAGAGGCTATACACTGGCGAAGCTAAAGAAGATGAAGATCGAAGACCTTGCGGGATTATTACCTGCGAGACAACGCCGGAAATTGAAGAGGAATCTGAGAGAAGGAGAGGAGAAGCTGATGGCGCGGATAACTACGAAAGAAGGGGTTAAGACACATTTACGAGATGCCATCGTACTGCCGAGCATGGTAGGAAAGACGGTAGGAATACACAATGGAAAAGGCTTTGAATACGTAGAGATAAAAACGGAAATGATAGGGCATTATCTGGGTGAGTTTGCACTGACACGCAACAGGGTGTCGCATGGTGCCGCGGGTGTAGGTGCTACAAGGTCTTCAAAGTATGTGCCACTGAAATAAGTAAATAAAGAGAAGAGAGATGGGAAAGGTAAATTTTTGCGTGGATGCGGGAACAACGGTTGTTCCTGAGGTGACTGCAAGGGCAATGGCCTATGAACTGCACATTTCGCCAAAGCATGCGTTCGAGGTGTGTCGAGCGCTAAAAGGTAAGAAAGTAGAGGATGCAGAGCGATATCTTGAGGCTGTAGTGGCAAAGAAAACGGTAGTTCCATATAAGCGCCATAAGCAGAGAGTTGCACATCGTCGTGGTCTAACAAAGTGGTATGCCGGAAGATATCCGGTAAAGACAAGTGCAGAGATATTGAAATTGGTGAGGAGTGCGAAAAAGAATGCCGAATATAAAGGGCTGGATGCAGAAGATATGAGAATATGGCATATGGCTACGAAGCAGGGTAGAACGATACGAGGGATATTCCCAAGGGCTTTTGGTCGTGCATCGCCAAAGAATACGGATACGGTTACTATCGAACTAATAATACGGGAAGAAGGGAGTTAGGTAAGGAAAGTGATAGAGAAGTTATTTGTGGATGAAGGGATAAAGAAGGTAAGATTGAACGAGTTTTTCTGTAAAGAGTTAGAGAGAGCAGGCTATGGTGGTATGGAAGTAAAACGTACACCTATGGGCACGCAGATAACGGTGAACGTTGAGAAGCCTGGGATGATAATCGGAAAAGATGGGCGTAGGATAAAGAGGTTAACCGAAGAGATAAATAAGAGACAAGAGATGGATAACCCACAATTAGATGTACAGCCCATAGATATGCCGGATCTTTGTGCAACGCTGATGGCAAATAGACTTGCAAAGCTTATAGAGCGCGGCTGGCATTTCCGACGGGCGGGCAGGTCAATGCTACAACGGATAATGGATAGGGGTGCGTTGGGCTGCGAGATTATCATGACTGGTAAACTCAAAGGGCCTCGAGGTCGGATGGAGAAGATGGTAGATGGTTATATAAAGCATTGTGGCGAGGTGGCCGAAGAGGTAGTGGATCGTGGATATGCGATAGCGAAGGTAAAGTCGGGTATTATAGGTGTGCAGGTCTGGATAGTGAGATCGGATGCCGCGAGACCAGATGCTTTTCAATTAGTAACTATAAACAAAGAAGAAAAAGTAGAAGATAAGGAGGATAAAGCAGAAGTTATCAAAGAGCAAAAAGTAGAAGAAAAGGAAAATAAAGAAGGTAAGGAAACGAAAGAATGAGCATATTTAGACTTGAAGATATAAGAAAGATGAGTGAAGAGGAACGGAAGGGCGAGTTGGAGAGTTTGTGGTCCGATTTGATGCGAGAACGAGGGGTTATAGCCACAGGTGGTGCTCCTGAGAATCCCGGTAGAGTAGGTGAGATAAGAAGGACAATAGCTCGGATAAAAACGATTGACAGTGAGATAAAAAGGGAGGGAGATACGGGGAGATAAGCATGCAAATATGTGATAAATGCGGTTTACCTAGTGATTTATGTATTTGCAAAGAGATAGCGAAAGAGCAGCAGGTTGTGAGGGTCACAACGGCGAGACGGCGTTTTGGTAAAATTGCAACTGTGATAAAAGGGATTGATAAGAAAGAAGTAGACTTGAAGGAGCTGTCTAAAGAATTGAAATCGAAATGTGCATGTGGTGGTACGGTAAAAGATGGCTGCGTGGAGTTGCAAGGTAACCATAAAGACGAGGTAAAGAAAGCGTTAAGTGACATGGGCTATACGCTGGAAAATAAGTGAATTATGAAACTAATGACGGATATGACTTTGCAGGGTTATGGAATAGAACCCAAGAATTTATTGAAGCATGAGCTGATAGGCTTGAAAACAGAAGTAGAAGAAAGTAGTAATAGTAATATGAAAGGTTTATGTGGACTCGTAGTGGATGAGACGAGGAATACATTTGTTATAGAGGCAGAGCAGAATGAAGATAAGCGGATACCAAAAGACGTGAATACGTTCATATTTGAGTTGAACGAAGGAGTGCGAGTACGGGTGCGCGGCAATCTGCTTGTTTCGAGACCTGAGGATAGGATAAAGAAGGGAGGGCGAAGAAGATGAAAGATATAGGTATAGATGTTACAAAGCCAGAGAAGGATTGTGACGATGTGAATTGTCCTTTTCATGGTAGGTTATCGGTACGTGGACAGATAATAGAAGGAGTGGTGATAGCAGATAAGGCACCGAAGACGGTTGTTGTTATGAGGTCTTATCTGAAGAAGATACAGAAATATGAACGATATGAGAAGAGGCAGTCAAAGATTCATGCACATAATCCACCTTGCATGGATGCAAAAGTGGGCGATATGGTGAAGATTATGGAATGCCGACCACTGAGCAAGACGAAAAGTTTTGTTGTGATAGAAAAGCAGGTTTCGTGAATAAAGCATGGCGTAGCTAGTAGGGCGTTATCCGGTTCATAGGACGCAGCAGGGTATGCTGTATTTACTTACAGCGATTCAGTGCGATAAGGTTCAGCTCATACCGCATAGTATCTGGGTTATAGACTAATATGCCATCTGCTATTATTTTATCGCCCTTTTGCAGCTCGTGGATTGGAATATCGCCTGTAACTACTCTCATACTGTTTCCATCACAAATATAAAACACGCGCTTGAAAATGTCATCTGCGTATCCCACAACACTTATCCGCGTTCCTACATACTGCTCAGGATACATCGCTATTTGTGAGACGAAAGAGATATTGGCATACTCGCGGGTCAACTTTTTTATACCAGTTATCGGGGCTATAATTTCATACTCGCCCTGGTACATGTTCACTCGACCTTCAATTTCTATTTCATCGCCATAGCGCAGGTCTAATTCGTTCTTACCTGCCTCCGTGGATTTAACAAATACCAGCAGTTCTGTTTGATTTTTTCGTAGATTCATGCGCATGGTTCCGGATTCCGTGACACGTAAGTCGGAGATAATGCCGGTTGTACGTATGTATGCAGATTCATGCTGTGCAACTTCGTCCAGGGGCACGTAAGGTGGCACCACCAATAACGATACGCCATATAAGATGCAAATACCAAGCAAAGAGAATATAACTACTACCTTTCCCATAGAGTCCATAATCTGCAGTTCTCCACTTTTGTGATTTCTTCTGGTTACATCTATCACACATTCATCAGATAGATTGAGCAAAACAAATAGTTTTTTATACTTCTGGTATGTAACCTAAAAGCGTGATTATAGATGAAAGTAGTAAAGATAGGATTTGTGAAATTGGGAAATATAGGGGCTTCTAGAATAGTGGACCTATTGCTGGACGAGAGGGCAGATAGAGAGGATATAGACGCGCGCGTGATGGGTACGGGGGCGAAGATGACGCCGGACCATGCGGAGGGCACGTCTCAGTTACTGGATTGGGGCCCAGATTTGGTTGTAATCATCAGTCCAAATGCCGCTTTGCCGGGACCTAAGAAAGCACGAGAAATGACAAAGGAAAAGGGCATACCGTGCATTGTTGTCTCGGACGGCCCTGCGAAGAAAGCAGTAGATAAGCTAAAGGAAGGCGGGTTTGGCTACATCATCATACCCGGTGACCCGATGATAGGCGCGAGACGAGAGTTCTTAGACCCCGTGGAGATGAGTATATTCAATGCAGATGTACTCTCCGTTCTGTCCGTAGCGGGCGTAGTGAGATTGATGCAAGAAGAATTTAACACTGTTATAGCTGCGATACAAAAGGGTGAAGAAGTGAAATTACCACAAATAATAGCATCGGCGGAGAAGTCAGTAGAACGAGCGCAGTTCTCGAACCCATATGCCAAGGCGAAAGCCATTGCCGCTTATAACATGCTGGAGAAAGTAGCGGAGATGGACTCTAAGGGTTGCTTCATGATGAAAGACCCTGCAGGCTACGTGCCAATGGTGGCGGCGGCACATGAACTACTGCGAGCGGCGGCAAACTTTGCCTATGAAGCGCGCGAGATGGAGAAGCAGACAGACAGCCTGGTTCGTATGCCACATGCCAGAACCGGTGAAATACTGAAGAAGACGAAGTTGTTGGATAAGCCGAGTGCTTAAATCCACAACTCTTTTTTTCTTTTTTTCTTTTTTGTTATCCCGTTTTCAGGATATAACGTAAACAGTCCGTTTTTGTATTCTTTGAAATATATGCGAATGCCAACGAAAACAGTAACAGGCGCGGTTATAGCTATCGTATTAGTAGTGGCTATCGCAATAACGTTCACACTGCTTACTCCACATAAACCGAAACACGCAGAACGGATTGAAGAGCGGGAAATGCAGAAGATAGAAGTTGGAGAAAGGATAAAGCTGTCCGCGCCAGATTATAGGGGTAACACCTCTGTCGAAGAAGCGTTATTGAAAAGAAGATCTGTACGGTTTTATTCAGGTGAAGATTTAAGTATCGAGGAGGTATCGCAGTTACTTTGGGCGGCTCAAGGTACTACAGGGACTGGAAGAACAGCACCTTCGGCCGGTGCATTATATCCCCTTGAGTTATACCTGGTTGTAGGAGACGTAGAAGGCTTAGACAAAGGTGTTTACCAGTACAGACCCGTGGAGCACGAACTGGAAAAACGGGTGACTGGAGATGTACAGATGGAGCTTTCAAAAGCGGCAGTCGGACAAAACCAGGCACACGTAAGAGACGCAGCCGTAGACCTCGTATTCACTGCGGTTTATGAGCGAACGACAGGGAAATACGGTGAACGAGGCTTTAGATATGTGCACATGGAAGCAGGGCATGCCGCACAAAATGTCTATTTGCAGGCGGAGTCCTTAGAGCTTGGAACGGTGGTCATAGGTGCGTTTAGTGACGATAAAGTAAAAGAACTCGTGAATGCCGAAGAGCAAGAGGAACCGCTGTATATAATGCCTGTTGGGAGAACGCTTTAAGGCTTGGTTTGATGATGACCGTGTAAATATGTTGACACATAAAAAACCCATTTGTAACAAATCTGAATGGCGATTCAGCTTCATTTTCCCAGTTTTTTTAGCATATGCCCCCCCCCTCTTTGCGGTGTTAAGGTACAAACCTACACTGTATCGCCCCGTTATACACTATCGCCGCTATGTCATTTCGTGTAGCTCTTCTCACCACACCTTTTAGCGGGTTCATGACATTGCTCATATTCGGCGTGTCTGTTCTTATAACCACCAAATTCGCGGGTTTACCCACTTCTATCGTGCCAATGTTTCCCTCTTCTGTCAACACAGTTGCCGAGTTACGTGTGCACAGTTTCAACACATCCTTCTCGTCAAGCCGGAAAATCTTCGCGATGAATTCCATTTCAGAAAACATGTTAGGTGAATTGAGCATTACGTTATCAGTGCCGACACCTACTGTCAATCCGGATTCGAGCATCTGACGTAAAGGCGGCAGCCCCATGCCCGTAACTAAATTTGACCGCACGCAAACAACAGCCCCGATGTTTTTATCACGCATCTTCCGGAAGTCATGTGGCGTTGCTTTTGTGAGATGCACGATAAAATCAGGTTCAAGTTCTATTGCCGCTTCTATGTCATCCGCATTTCTTTCTCCTGCATGGATAGCAAACTTTTTCCCGCTTTTCTTTGCCTCTTCCACTAAGAACGCCAGATCATCCTGTTTATGGTTCGCAACACTACTTACGCCTATTCCATCCACCGAGTGAAGAAGCGTGTTAAGTTCTTCAGGCCCCTCCTGGGTTCTACCAAATAGTCGTACACTTAACTTGTCTTCACCACGCGCGGAACTAAACGCTTCGTGTAACGCGATCGCACCCGAAACACCACCTTCTCGGAAATCCGCGAACATCTGTGTGCCAGATACGAAAATATCCTCGATTGTATCCTTCATTGCTGAAACCAACATGTCATAAGGTGTTTCGTCTAATACCTTGTGCTTAAACCCGCCGGGACCCACTAACTTATCTAACGGCATAAAATCCGGCTCTTTTGCTATTGAATCACCGATATGCGTATGTGCATTGACGAAAGAGGGTATTATGATGCCTTTTAACGCTGCTTCTACGTTTCCATCGCCTATTTCTTTTATCGTCCCGTTTTCTATTACTATATAGCCGTCCTTCTCTTCAAAATCATCGCCATATACAAAAGTCCCAGAAAGCGTTAGTCCTTTCTCCGTCATACCGCACATGGGTTGAATTGTAAATATATAGTGTATAGCAAGTGTTAAGCTATGAACGTATTTGTAACTCAAGAACACGTATCACATATTCAAGGGGATGCTTAATCCGTTCTTGTAAGATTCTATTGCCGATATAGCGGCATATAGTGTATATTTGCCATCCTCACCTGACGGTTCTGGCGTTGTGCCATTGTGGAGTGACAGCAAAAAATGGCGAATTTCTTTTTTTAATGGTTCGCCCTTTTCTATATCCACTTTTCTGCGACCCTCGCTATTCCATACATCCAGGCTTTGCTCTAAATAGTCGGCGGATGCAACACCGCCTGTTCCCGTGGCAATGAGGGTTCTCATTTTATATGGCGTAAGCCAATTTGTCTCCACGCTTCCTGATTTCTTATCATCATATTTTAACAGTATGGACGCATAGTCTTCCTCGACATGAAAGCTGTTACCCGCAATTGAATACACTTTTATTGCTCGTTTTCCATAAAGATACGAAATCGCATCTATGTCGTGAACCGCTAAGTCCACTATAATACCGACATCTCTTATCCTTGGAGCGAATGGTCCTACCCGTCTGCAGGATATAGAAAGGAGTTCACCGAGTTCACCCGCCGAGATAAGCTCTTTTAGTTTCAAAATAGCGGGATTAAAGCGTTCGATATGCCCTACCATCAGTTTGATGTTTTCACGTCTTGCCGCATTTGTTATTGCATCCGCACTCTCTAACGATTCGGCTATTGGCTTCTCGATAAGCATATGCACGCCGTAGTTTGCTGCTTTAAGTGCAATGTCTTTGTGAAAGCTCGTTGGGACTGCGATACTAACAGCATCCAAATCCTGCTTCAGTAAGTTCTCGCAATCCGTGAACGCTTCCGTATGGTATTCAATTGCAACTTCTTCCGTTGTTTTCTCATTACTATCTGCAACACCCACCAGTTCCACACCACGCATTTCACTGTAAATTCGTACATGGTGCTTGCCCATAGCACCTACACCTATTACGCCAACTCTTAGTCTTTTCATGTTCTATTTTTCATTCCTCCAGATTCTAGCCATAAAAAAGTGAATAAAAGGGCTAAAATTTGTTTATGCCGTATTCATTCATCAATCTGCCGTTTCCGCCGGTAATAAAAGAATAGCCCAAGTATCATGAGTAGCGGTATCACAACAGTGGGATATTCAGGAATGGATGTACCGGTAAGCACCTTAGCAGATGCTGCGTTACTGGTGTAGTCCTGTGTTGCACTAAAGCTAAGATCGCTACTTGCTTTGTTTTTGTCAATCTCTCGCAAACCTGTGTCAATCGCCATCGCAGACATTGTAATCAACGCCATGATTGTTACGCTCAACGATATGGTTACGATACACTTTCTACATTTCATTTTTTTTCTCTCTCCTGCACCTATTGTAAGCACTCAAATCACTTAAAACTACCCCTATAGCACGTATTTCTAAGATCAAATAAGTTATAAATCCATTTTCTGTGGTATGGTCACGCATAAAGTGTATCACGCTAGACAATACAAACTAAAGTTTCTAACTATTGAAAAAAAACTAAAATGATTTGAAATTTTTTATTAACCACAGTAGTTCCGAACAGGGGTAGTTTCGAATCAAAAATCAGCACAGGAACAGACATGAATATAACAATTTCGAAAAAATAACTGAATATACAACTTTCTATCCCACACCCTACCCAAAACATATTTATAAGTATAACACCTC
>JAPVWK010000013.1 GCA_028572065.1 Candidatus Methanophagales archaeon | reverse complement strand
ATCTCGACAAGGGTCTTTACCGTAGGATCCACACTAATTTCATTATCTGGTATCATATATTGGCTCACTAGGTAAAATAATCGCTTTTAAACTATATAAAAATAGTAGGACTGTCTATCTCTTATCCGAACACGCATGAAGAAGCTTTAAGTGCTATTGCAGCAATAACATTTATTATCCCCTTTTGTTCATTTTTGCGTTTTTTTGCGTTCTTTTTAGCGGGCTGCATAGCTGGTCTGGTCTGAGTATCATAGGTGAACGCCACAAATGACTGGACCAAACAGTAACATTAAATTTACATAGTACAAGAAAAAAGTTTCAACAACAGAAACTGTTATAAAGTATGTATCACCTCTATTTTATTTGGGATGCGCAAACGTAAAACAAAATGTCAAAAGAAGCAGAAGAAGAAAGAGTGAAGATGCTGGTCCATATCGTACTGCTGATACTAATAGCAGTGCCGTTTGCAATTTCAGTCAACGGTGCGGATGCTGTTAACCCCTGTTCTAATCTTGATGGTACATCTAACGCGATGGCACACGAGATCCAGATCGCAGAGACGGGTATTACAAACTCAAAACACGATTTTACCTTCAGCCTGTACCTCACACCAAACGGCGAATGTTCTGCTTGTCACAATATCCGTGAGGGTGTCCCGTACATGTGGGCTCGCAATCTCACCGCAGGAGAGAACTATTTCAATCAGACCGAAAATCCTGATTATGTCAGATCACCCACACTCTACTGTTACGACTGCCATGATAACCATGAAGCCGTGGATAATGATCCGGATTACCATTTTTTCATAGACGCTGCGCAAGGGCGGTACATCCCGCAGGACGTGGCTTTCGATGCCAATATGAGCGGTAATCTTTACGAGTATGATAGCTCACCCTTGGACAATGAGTCTGGATATTATGAGACAACACCGCCAAATACTGTGCCGCCAACCGACGGTAGCCCAACGGGTGGTCATTACATAAAGAGTGACGCATCAGGGCTTACAGGAATTTCAAGTGGCGATAAGCTGCCCTGTACTGATTGTCACGAGCCACACGGTGCTGTACCTACAAACGAAGTGTTCATCAAAGGAAACTCATGGTTCCCGCTCGGCGGCAAAGAGGTATCAAACCTCAAAGCAAGTACGAACACACGTTCCGGAACCGGTACTGGCAGAGCGATCTGTACGAATTGCCATGCGTACAGCGATGCCGGGACCTCGGTTAAATTTAAGGATGTGAATAAAGCATACGGTTCAACTGATATTATTATCCAGACGCCATCCGGAGTAATCGAACACAGTAACGTGGATTCCACACCCTGTACTGACTGCCATGCACACAATGCTATTGGCTGCGGTGGCTGCCACGGTTATCCACCACCTAATCAGAGCCACCTCACACATTTTACTGAGGCCAAAGGCCCCCAATTCACTTCCTGTCTGGACTGTCACTACTTCAGCACCGAAACACACAACGATAAGCATGTGGACTTCATAGACGGTACATCAACAAATCTGGCAACAACAATCGCCTGTGATGCTTGTCACAGCCCGAATGGTACCTTTGATGGTGTTCAAATGGCAAAGACAAACTGGGTGGACGCCATCTATAACGGCAGTGTTTTAAAGCCAGACAACGAGAAATGGTGTGCGACATGTCATGACGAAGAACCGGCCTACAGCAAGCAGTCACTTTATGAGATTATTATGGATGACCCGGATGCTACCTTTGTCCCGTATCTGGCTCCTCCTACTGGCTACCCCGAAGGCCAACCGACATTTGATCCACCATACGGTGACGATACCACTGAGTGGGCATACTGGTGGGGAGCTGCGCAGGAATACGGCAATGGTCAGCGGTACACGAGGGCAGGCAATGGTAGCCGCACGGTTACATGGACACCGGACATTCCTGTTGCCGGGGAATATTCAGTATATGTCTGGTGGGTAGAGCACTCCAACAGAGTTACCAATGCTCCGTATACAATCAACTACGACGGCGGTTCAGAAACCATCTATGTGAATCAGCAAGAAAACGGTGGGAAGTGGAATTATTTGGGAACATACACATTTGCTGCCGGAACATCCTGGAACGTGATGCTGACCAACAACGCCAGTGGCGGTCAAATTGTGGATGCAGACGCGGTAAAGTTTGAATACGGCAATACGTCGGCACTGGTGGCTACCTATGCACCCAATGTGGTCGGTGACAATACAACTTACGGTTTCTATGCTACCGGCCACAAGATCAATTGTCTCTCCTGTCATGAAGCCAGCAAAAACCACATTGATCATGAGCACAGGACCTATGATGCGAATGAATCCACAGGGGAGGCGATCAATCCATATTCGGATAGCTACCGGCTGCAAGGGACAAATAGTATGCCCTCCACGGCTCTTTGCCTTGATTGTCACAACGGCAACGAGGTCCTGGGAGAAGATAAATGGGATGTGAGTCATACTAACTTCTGGGGTACTAATCCCATCTGGCCTACCGATTACGGCAATGGCCACTATTACCACATAGACTGCTGGAGCCGACACTTTGATTCTGACTGGGACGGGGTGACCGACTCGACTGAGAGCTGTATTGCCTGCCACAATGTGCATGGTTCACCCGCCAGGAGAATGGTCAGGCATGGAGAGCTCATCAGCACCTATGGTACCACAGACAAGGTTCCGGCCTTGGATTTTGGCTACTTGGTGCCGGCAACTGGTCCTGTGGCCACAGCTACGTGGCCGGCACCTGAGGGGACATATTTCGTCTATGCCTGGTGGCATGCCCATCCAAACAGAGCCACCAATGCTCCATATACCATTAACCATAGTAGCGGCTCTGAAACCGTTAGGGTAAACCAGCAGATAAATGGAAGTCAGTGGAATCAGCTCGGAGCCGGAACGTATGCCTTTGTGTCAGGGAATTCCTCCGTCGTGCTTTCCAATGAGGGCGCTGATGGCTATGTGATTGCAGATGCCATCGGCTTCGACAGCGATGGTGTCGGGAATCCAGAGATTATTGTTGATAACGATAATACTTCAGTAACTTATTCGCCGGTGCCGTGGCTTAACTATTCGAATCCCTCAGTATATGGGGCTGATGCTCAGTACCATGAGAAACAAGAAATGTCTATCATGGATCGTAATGCAACATTACAACAGAGTGTGGGGGGCCGGATGGACATGGCAGGACCGGGTGTCGCTCAAAACGGTGTGTGTGCTGCATGCCATGGTGGAATCTCATATGAAAGAAGTCCAAAGCTTGGCCCCAAGGTAATAGATGCCAAGGTAGATCCAAAGACCGTTGCTCCGGATGGAGTGAGCCAGGTACTTCTCACTTCCTTTGTGCTAGATCACGATCATAACGTTTCCAGTGTCACCGTCAATCTCTCATCCATAGGCGGTAGCGCTACACAACCCATGTACGACAATGGAATTCATGGCGATGTCACAGCAAACGACAATATCTTCAGCTTCGAGACAACAGTACCGGATACTACGGATTTTGGCACAAAGCGCCTTCTGGTTACTGCTATCGATGGTGTTCTCGCGAATAGCACAGGCGAGATCGAATTGAATGTTCTAAACGAGGGTATGATAATTATGGACGATCCTGAGGCTGCTTTCACTCCTGATTGTGCTGTGCCTGCTGGCTATCCTGATCAATCTCCCTCAGGCACTCCGCCTTATGGTCAGCCCGATGAGCAGTGGGCATATTGGTGGGGACACACCGATCAATATGGAAATGCCTTCCGGTACATGACGCGAGAGGGGGAGGTCGGCGACAGTGGACACCCGGCTTTGAACGGCACAGCCACATGGACTCCAGACCTGCCTTCGGCTGACACCTACCATGTCTATGCCTGGTGGGTGGCAAATTCCGACCAGTACCGGTCTAGGAATGTGACTTATACCATCCATGACAATACAGGCACACCGAAAGGAGTCCACATGAATCAGTCTACGGATAGTGGCAAATGGAATCTGCTGGGAACCTTTGAGTTTGATGCGGGAACATCTGGCTACGTGGAACTGGACAACAACTGTACTGAGGCCTACCCATCTGGCGGCACAACATATGTCATTGCCGATGCCGTGATGTTCGAGCCTGCCTGGCTCACGCCAACCGCGATTCAATGCGAAAATCTCAGCACTGCGGTTGCTCTGATAGATAGCAGCACTACTACGGGCAACACACTCGATACAGGAACAGAACAATATGTAGTCTTTGACCTTGGTGCGAACTACACAGTGCCCATGATCAAGATGTACACAAGTGGCAACAGCTACACCTGGAACGCCTTTATGGGAAATGACACCAGTGGTACATGTTGCAGTTACTCCAACTGGGGTACACAGGTGCTTGCTAACTGGGCGACACCTAATTCTGGATGGAACGAGATGGACATAACACCAACGACAGCACGTTATTTAAAGCTCACGAGAAGCGATGGCAGCGGGAATCTTACTGCAAACAGCCTGTTTGAGTTCATGTTTGATCCACCTGCAGTAACACTCACCTACGAATTGCACTCCCATGCCGACATGCATATCTACGACCCTGTGGGGCGACATGTCGGAATGAATTATAGCACGGGAGAGATGGAGAACGAGATACCTGGTGCAATATGTAAATTGGGCGATGTGGAGGCAGTTAGCCTGCCAAAGCTTGCGGATGGCGAGTACCGCGTACTGCTCAAAGGGACAGGAACTGGGGTATACGGGCTTATCGTCACAGGCGAGTCAGAGGAGGAAGGTGTCTTTTCCTGCAGTGTATTTGCAAGAAGAATAACCGAGGATGAAATGCAGGATGCAACGACAGAAGTAGATACCACAGCGGCTGCAAACGTTACGATTACGGTCGAGAAGCCACCGGAACCTACGCTTCAATCACTCGACGTGGCTAATGTAACGCTTGCGGGACTCTATCCGGAGATAGAGCGTGTTAAAGTGGAACGAATACAGACTACGGAGGTTAACACCGTTTCGATGCCGGAAGTGGTTGAGGAGATATACTCCGCGTATATGATCGCCAGTTTAGGCAGTGGCGAGTTTGCGCTTCGATTTAATGATGTCGTGGATGCTGCGAATATCACTGCCGTTTATAAAGTCTCTTTTGACGGTTCCTGGACTCTACTTCATTCGACTGTGACTGGCTCGACAGTCGAGGCGACGCTGGAAGCGGGCGACAATTCAACTGTGGTATTTACATCTGCACTACTACCCATTGATACGGGCCCGGGGGCATATCCGAGTATCGCAGGCGAGCATAAAGGCGTAATAACGCCAAAACAAACGATAAATGTGTCCCATCTTTATACGTATCCCTGCGAAGGCACAGGTGGACATACTGAATATGTACGTATCGAGAACGAAACATGGGATGTAACCGCAACATGGGACGGTTACTCAAAGGGCTGGCAGAACGTAACTTTTAATGAACCTTTCGTGCTTGTCGCAAACAAAACTTACAGTTATACTATTCGCACGGGTTCTTATCCACAAATTATTCATAAACAAGAGCATACGACTTTGGACGGCTCGTTCATCAATTGCACAGAGTTCAAAGGAGTTAATGGTAACGTTTATCATGACCGGATACCCGCGATCAGGTTGTGGTCGGGCTGATTATTATGTGTTTAGCAGGTCACAAGATCAAGATATGCTAATTTTTTTGCATCAGTAGAAAGGTTTATAACAGATAAAACCCCTCGTATTCGTATAGTAACAGGCCACGATTATGTACTCGTATTTAGAAGCGGCAATATTTGTGACTGTCCGGGGGCGAAAAGATAAGCGGGATGATAAATCTGAAACAGATGTTTTTGATAATTGCCGTACTGTCTGCTATTGCTGTGGCTATGACACATACAGTAACGTTATTCAGCGGGCAGCATAGCTGGTACGACCTTTCGGGTAGCGGCAGTAATGTGCCCTGTCTTAAGTGTCACGAGGACATCGGGGATGAGCTAATTGCCGGTGGTGTGCACACGAGTATAGACTGTGAATGCTGTCACCGCACGAGTAAAATGGTAGGATACGCCGCATCGGAGGCAGGCCAGGCAGAACCGGGTCAGGGCGCACACAGTGCATCCACCGAGGAGTGTATGCTCTGCCATAATGGAAGACGGATGCCTGAGACTAACTTCACACATTATTATTTGAATAGTTCTTCCTGCCTCCAATGCCACAATCCGGTGCCTGCGATTTTAGCGGCAGCCGCAGGAGGATTCGGGCTCACACCTGATTTATGTGATACCGGCACAAAAGCCGCTCACCGTAGTTTTGTACTCGAAGCGATGATTGCAGACGATTCACTTATGGCAGGCGCAAACGAAGCTTGTATCGCATGCCATACAACAATAAAGGCTAACATATCGTTCAATGTCTCGACAAAGGCAAAGATTACTGTGAATAACGTTTATAATGACTCGTATTCGTATTGGGCAGTGACGGAAATCACGCCAACTAATTACATTCCTTATACGGAGGTGAAGGAATGAGACCAATAACCTTTGCTATAATCCTGATAGGACTTGTATCTCTTGTTCTTATATTGACAAGTACGAATGTGTTCTCGCTTTTACCGGAACAGCACAAGTTCATAAACATTGATAATCCTTCAAATGATATTGATTGCGTGGCATGCCACAGCCGTATTCAGGCTGAGTTGGATAGTTCCGTCTGGCATGGTAACTTTAGTTGTGAGGATTGCCATCGCTTTGAGGGTACGGGCATCAGTTTCGCAGAAGGTGGTAGTCCTGCGACGTCAGGTGAAGAGGCTCATGCAGCATACACGCCTCGTTGTTTAGACTGTCACGACAGTGACGGCGCTACGGTTGCTGGTGAATATGCGAAACCCGCGCGTGCATTCTGCGATGATAACTACGGCTGCGAGTATTCTGCGCACAGGGCGCTTGTTATGAAGGCAAACGAATCCAGCATGAGTGTGGGCGAGAACGAAGCATGTCTGGTATGCCATACGAACTACTCCTGCGAACTCGATTACACGTATTTCGAGGGTATAAGTTACAACCTATCAGGTTGGAGTTTCACAAGTTTCGGTGACAGTGGGACGAGAGATTATACAGCCAACTGGAACAAATCGGGGGCGAAGCATGTATTTCTCAGTTTGGATAAAATAGACTGTACGAAATGCCATGAAAACATTTATGACGCGCTTGTAACTGGTACTCCTAAGGTAAATGAGGATTATTTGACACATTCGCCAATAGAAATTCACACCAGTGGTACGGGTGATACCGATTGGAACACGAATAATCCATGGCCTTTTGGTGGGCCTAATTATCACGATCGGTACCACTATATACCAAAAGCAGACAGAGCTACGGGAGTGAACAGCAGCTACTGCTATGAATGCCACAATGTAAATAAATATGCAAATGAAAATCTTGCTGATAAAACTACTTACGATTTAGGTGATGTAACATCGGATACCTATTCCACACAGGTTCACTGTGCGGAAGCGTTGTGGTGTCAAACATGTCATGGTAATGGAAAAACAAAGGTGGTGATTGATAATCCTGAGCAACTTAATACTGGGCATAGTGGAACGAATTTTGTGGATGATGTCACTTCAGATTACGCAAGAACTTTTCAGGGCGATATATGTATGGGTTGTCATGAGGCCGCGGTGCATCCCAGTGATGCCCAAGCGATATGTACAAGATGTCACGAACTTGGAAATGCAGATGTTTACATAGAATCAGAGCCCTGTGGGTATGCCACTAATATTTGAAGCCGGTAGTTTTTTGTTCAAAAGCACATTGGCTGTGAACAGCAGGTGAAAACTTTTTGAATACCGCCTTAGCAGGTGTTCCGATACTTTAGTCGCGGTTATTTCCTGTTACTTCACAATTCTATAAGCAACCTCTTGCGCCTTCGCCTTAATCTCTTCTTCGCCCTCTACCTTCCGACCCGCCATTAAAATTTTGCCATCACAAATCACGGTATCAACACAACTACCATTCGCAGAATAAACAATATTCGAGATCAAATTATGATTCGGCACAAGCTCCGCTTTCTTCAAGTCCAGTAATACAACATCCGCAAGTTTTCCTGCCGCGATTACGCCCGAATTCAACCGAAACATCTTTGCTGCGTTTACTGTTGCAAGTTCAAAAGCTTCTTTTGCCGGCATGCTTGTCGGGTCGCCGGAAAACGCTTTATGCAGCAATGACGCTATCTTCATCTCCTCAAACATATCGAGGTTGTTGTTAGAAGCGCAGCCATCGGTTCCCAGTGCGATATTAGAGTACAAGCCCAGTTCTTTCAGCTCCTCGTATGGCAGCCTGCCCGCGGCTAATTTCATATTCGACACAGGATTATGCACTATCTTCACATCGTGCTTCTTCAACACCCCTAGCTCTTTTCTGTTCATGTGCACACAATGACATGCAATCGTCCTCGAATTCAAGAACTCAATACTATCAAGGAATTCCACCGGCCGCATACCATACCGGTTTATGCAGCCCTCTACTTCTTCCGTGGTCTCGGATAAGTGAATATGAACCAGCAGGTCGTGCTTGTCCGCGAAATCGCGTGTCCAGCAGAGGCTTTCTTCAGAAACCGTGTAGAGTGCATGCGGTCCAAGCGCAAAAATAATCCTTTGCGGTACTTTTTTACTCGCTTCGTACAGAGCTTTATTCCGCTTTATCTGCTCCTTTGACTTCGCCGTGTCGAATCCATCAATAAATACCGCGGATAACATCGCCCTTATCCCTGTTTCGGCGACGGCTTTTACACTGCCGCCCCAGTGCCAGTACATGTCGTTAAAGAAAGTTGTGCCGGACTTTATCATCTCTAGACACGCAAGTTTCGTACCCCAGTAAACGCCCTGCTCCGTTAGTTTCGCCTCTACCGGCCATATCTTCGTCTCCAGCCATTCCTGAAGCGGCATGTCGTCAGCATAGCCACGTAATAAAGTCATTGCCGCGTGTGTGTGCGCATTGAATAGCCCGGGAATTGCGGCCATACCTTTGCCTTCTATCACAAATTCCGTTTCCGGTTTTTCTCTACTACCGGCATCGCTAATTGATTCTATCGTATTGCCTGTAATGTAGATATTCTGCTCTTTGCCTTCCAGCAGCACGTTCTTTATCAGGATTGACATGGTTATCTTATTTGCGTAAGGGCATAAAAAATAAAGTGTTAACGCACACAGACAAATTATTGGCACAGATTAACACATACCTCCTATAAGCATCGCGCTTGAAGGATCTCAGACTGCTTGTACGAGGTAAAATACGTTTAGTCTAATACTCACTTGATATTCGTATAAAATACACTATTGTAGGGGGGACAATCCGCGAGTTTATTCTTGTTGTCTATAAAGTATAACTTCTACCTATCTAAGACGCAGATTCACACGGATTCATACGGATTTAAGTTCTTCTGCGTTAATCAGCGTCAATAGTTATTTTAGTTGGATATTATGCTTTATTGCACCTGAAGAGGCTGCCCTACCAACCAAAACCTCCGCGATCAAGAACATCAAGTGCGTATTTTGCTAAAATCTGGGTAATCTGGTCAATATGTGTAATCTGCAGGTAACTAATGAGCACATAACCCAGAGCAATAGCAAAAACACCGCCGAATAACGTGGCTAAGATATTCACATGGTGTTTATTTAAGTTCAGTGGCTTTCTGTCTTCAACAGTTGCGCCGAAGATACTGTCGGCGACACAACCCAAAAACCCGGCTAAGGTGCATATCAAAAGGAATAGCTGCGGTTCTATGGCTAACCTGAATGTGAGACAAGCGATAGAGACTAAACCGGAACCAAGCATTGCAGCTACAAGACCATTAAAACTAACGCCACCGTTTGTGCCCACCGGAACCTTTTTCAGGGTGGTGATTAACCGCGGTTTCCCTCGTGCCTGACCGATTTCCGTTGAAAATGTATCGGAACATGCGGTTGCAACAGCACCGGAGAACCCGAGCAAGAAAATAGTATTGTGATAGTTAGCATATAATATCGCGAATATCAAAGGCGACAAGCCGTTCCCAAACACGTTTTTTAAGTCGCGTCTGCCTTTATTACCTTCGGCAACGCCGAGCAGAGCTTTCGTTTCGTATTTATATTTCGTGACTAAGTTCCCAAAGAAGAAGAAGGTTATTAGTGCAAATAATCCGGCATAACTATATTCCCGGCCGAGTGTTAACACAATGCCTGCACCGAGCATCAGTGTTCCGAAGAATGCTGCAGTGTTTATTTTCCGCCTTACGTACGCAATAAATACGAGTAAGAGTGCTACTATCAGTACCGTAAGATTGGTTAGCAACGGATACGTGTCAACGAACATGGCAACTTTAAGTTGAGTTTGCGAGTTTAAATCTTTTTCTTTTTCACGCGCTTAAGAAGCAGTGTATATGTAAAAAAGGTAATTGACCCGGATGACACACACAGATACGGTAAAAAAGATACTGGCAATAGGCTATTCCGTCCGGCATATCGTTTGCTCGGGCTGCCGCGCGGGCTATGAAATGTATGCGGCTGACGCTTTTGGCGATCTGGACACGCGGCGATGCGCATGCCGCTATTTCCCGTTAGATCCGCTTCAGCTTCACGCTGATGTCAGACGTCTCGAAGCGGTGATTACTACTATGGACGGTATCTTTATCGGCTCGGGCTTAGAGAATGCGGAATTCGGATTCTTGAATAACGAAACGAAACGCAAGATTTTGGGTAATCAACCGGCGAAGACGAAGGAAGTATCGAATAAAGCGTGGCTGGCGGCACGATTAGATGAATTTGGTATTCCTCATCCTGTTACACATACCGGGCGTGAAGTATTAGAATCAGATTTAGCGAACTCGTCACACTATCCTGTGGTAGCGAAACCAGCACACGGCGGTGGAGGAATTGCTAACTTCTTGTGTAGCAACGAAACGGAATTGGTACGGTACGCGCAACAACTACCGGAGTTCTTGTTTCAGGAATACGTAAAGGGCGAGCATGCTTCGGTATCTACGTTATCAACAAGAACAGCTACGATTGCGGTTGCAGTAAACGAACAGATGATAGGCTGGAACTCGCTTTACGCCCCCGGTCCATTTGTGTATTGCGGTAACATCACACCGTTCAGAACAAAATATTCCGCACGTGCATGTGAACTAGCGGAATTGTTAGCGGTTGAATTTGGCTTGATAGGCAGCAATGGCGTGGATTTTGTTATTAGTGGAGAAGGCCCGGTTGTGATAGAAGTGAACCCCCGTATTCAGGGTAGTCTGGATTCTGTGGAGCGTTCCACGGGGTTGAATATTGTAGCTGCGAGTGTGAATGCTGTTAGAGGCGGGGTGCTACCAGAGAAAGTAGTGGCGAAACGGTATGCGGCGAAGGTTATTGCATTTGCGAACCAAAACGGGGTGGTGAAGGCTAATTTTGGTGGGGCTGGGATTGTGGATATTCCTGAGAAGGGTAGAGCGATAAAAGTGGGCGAGCCGATAGCTACGGCTATTGGTGTTGAAGGTGACAGAGAAGGTGCGGTTGGTGCGGCGATGGAACGAATCGCGCGTATAAAGGCGGGTGTGCGATCTTGCGAAGTGCCTTAGTAACACTGTAATCTGGCGTGCATATTCTGCTACATTTCTCGGCTTCACTCAACTAAGATTCAATAAGCTTTAACACACCCTAACTACTCTTTTCTACCATGCAATGGACATACGCTAAGGCCGGAGTGGACATAACGAAAGAGAAAAACGTTGTAAAAGCGTTATCCGCGGAGCTAACCCGGGGCGAAATACGAAAAAGCTTCTCAGGGCTCATAGAACTACCGTTTGATACACAGCATCTACTCGCTATCTCCACGGATGGTGTCGGCTCAAAAGTGCTGATCGCCGCACGGTTGAACAAATGGGATACCATTGGTATAGACTGCATTGCAATGAACGTAAACGATGTTTACTGTGTAGGTGCAACGCCTCTATCTTTTGTTGACTATATCGCGATGGAGACTCCGGATGAACGGATTGCCGCGGAAGTAGGAAAAGGCCTGGAAGAAGGTGCGAGAATCTCTAATATTTCTATTGTCGGTGGTGAAACCGCGATACTACCAGAAGTGGTAAACGATTTAGACCTTTCTGGTACTTGTGTGGGATACGTGCGAAAAGATCGGCTGATGACGGGCGAACACATAGAAGTAGGCGACCTGGTTCTGGGGCTTAAGAGTGCGGGAATACACAGCAACGGGTTAACACTCGCGCGAAAGGTGATAGAAGATGCGGGGTTGGATTATAACGCGCCTTTCAACTCAGAGCGAAGCATAGGTGAGGAGTTACTCACGCCAACGCGGATATATACCGAAGTGTTAAAGCTCTTGAATAGCTGTGAAGTGCACGGTCTGGCGCATATCACAGGCAGTGGGTACTTAAAACTGCTAAGAATCACGGACCTCGGCTTTGATATTTATAAACCGCTGGAGCCAAACCCGGTATTTAAGTTCCTTCAAGAGACGGGGAACATATCCAATATAGAGATGTATAAGACGTTCAACATGGGTATGGGCTTCGCTGCGGTTATCCCTGCGGGTGAGGGGGCTGCAGCAGCTCGGATTACCGGCGGTGTAATCGTGGGTGAAGTCGTGGAGAAGGAGAAAGGATTGAGCGTAGGACGTCTAAAATTATTGTGAAAAAATCTGTTATCCAAATATTAGTGATTGAGATTGCTGCTGCCTATCCTAAAATACCTTCTATTTTTTCTATGAAGAAGGCTTTGCTCATTGTTGTATCGCGCTTGTTCACAGATATTTTATCACCAAATTTTATCATGTAGAAACGATTCAAGGCGAATATTACAGAGGTTATGAGATGAAAGATGCAAAAAGAAGGAGGGATAAGAGCCTTCTGCAGCAGGGGATAAAACCAAGTAGGAGATGTGCGAGAGGACGAACAAAGATAGTTGGAATTGCCGGATGTAATGATAGAAATATTGCTTATTTTTGGTAATATTGCTATCAGTTAATTATAAATAGACCTAAATGATTTTTTTATATTACTTTTGATCTAAAATAAAACGAAAGGTGTGAGAAAATGGAAGGGAAAAGCGAGGACATGAAAAATATGTCCCTTGCGTGGTGCGATCCCATGAAGGGGCGAAAGGGGGAAGTAGGAAGGCGCCGAGGAGGGGCGCTAAAGAGGGAAGTGAGGGGGGAAATGAAAGGGAAAAGAAGAAGGGTTAAAAATTTAGGAGGTGAAAAAGAAGAAAAATGAAAAAAAGTGATAAGCATATTGGTTGCAATGCTGTTGGTCATGGCAGCAGTAGCGCCTGCGGTGGCATCATGCCCCTGCGAAAGCGGGAATGAAAAGGGCGTTAATGTGGCGGCAGATGTCCTTGCAGGAGATGCTAAAGAACTACAAGGTACAGAAAAGAGTAGAGTAGCAAATATGGCTCTGGAAAACGAAGGAGTTAAGAAATTACAGAAGCAACTGGGAAATGAAGGGTATGCACAGAAAAACCTTAAAGAATATATTGTACCAGTGAAAGCAGAAGATGGCTCGATAGTTGAAATCCAAGCTGTGGCGATAGAGTATGAATCGAGCGATAGCTCAAAGGAAGATACAGGGATAATATACGCATACAATCCAGAAACAGGCGGTAGTGTAGTGGTTCAGGGTACAGGATGGAATTGTGTATACTGTGCAACTGCTTATATGACTTGTGGAGCTTGTATTGGTTCTTGTATCGTAACAGTCGGTCTCACGTGTGTGTTATGTCTAATGGGAGCATGCCCAGCAGCAGTTCATACATGTTCTTGCTGTTGCTGTGACGTATTAGGAACCCCCTACTGCTGTGAGGTATGTGACTGGTAGCCGGTGAGTCAAATAGATAAGAAAAAAATGAATGAGAAAAACAAAAAATTTAAATTTTTTCCCCTTATTTTATTTTTTAGTTCTTTAATCCTTATAGTGGCGGGTTTGATGATCAGTATCGAAGAGTCGTTTGAGCACCTTCCAGTTATAGCAATTATGTTTGGAGCACTTCTATTCTATCTTTCAGGGCTTAAGAAAGAGATAGTTGCTCTGAAGATGGCTAGTTCGACTGCTTTTATTATTGCAATTTTATTAGCGGCTTTTCTCTGGGGATGGTCTTACATTAAAATATTAGTAGTTTTCCTTGTTTGCATATCTATTATTTTAGTAATTTCTATTTTCATTAAGAGAAGTAAACAAGAAATAAAAAGGAAGTGATGAGTTATTGCTATGAACTGGAAAACCAAAGTGATTTTGATATTTGGTATACTATCTTTGATTGGTATAATCTCCTTATTTGGGCTTGGTTGTATATGTATCTTAGAAGAAAAACCAACAAATTATGATTTGAAATATAATTTTAACAAAGGTGATTACTTCATCTATGAGATTTTATATTCTACTGAACTACCAAAGAATACAATAAGAGCACCAATACATATTGAAACAGTGGTTTCCGATATTAGCGAAGATAATATCAGCATGAATGTAACATCAACAAGTACAGTGGATGGAAACAAGAAGAAATCATACAATATGACATTAACTACTCAGGGGAAAACAGTAAAGTCTGATTTTGGTGGTCAAATAATACCTGGAATACAATTGGAGTTCCCGAATACGCTATTTTATCCAGAAAACGGAATTCAAAAAGATGAATCGTGGTCAGCTTCCTTTGATAAAGAAGAAAACTTCACTTCAGAGGGAATCCCGGGAAGGTATGAAGTCTCATGCACAAAAAAATGACATGTACAGGTTCAAAAACAGTCTCGGTCAAAGCCGGTAAGTTTGATTGTGTTGGTATAAAGTGTGATGCAAATTTCACTTTAAATGAGGCGATAGAAACTGCGAATGGAACAGTTTTTACAGCAACGACAGGCGAAACTTCAGGTGAGAATTGGGTCGATCTAAGAGGTGGATTTTTGGTTAAATCAACTTATGATGTAAATAAGATCATAAAAATGGATCTTTCCGAAACACATAAAAAAACAGGATTTGGCGTATTTTATAGAGAAACACCAATAAATTATCAAACAGTAAGTGAGCTATTAGAGAGAAGATAATCATCTAAGCCCTTGCTTTCCATCACAACAACCTTTTTCCTATTTTTGGATGGGCTAAAACTCATATTCTATGATTCTTCTATGCGTTTTGTCTCTTGCGGTATATACTTCTCCAGTAGGATACACAATATCTCCTAACTTCAATCCCTTTATTTCCCCTTCTTCTAAAGGTGTGGATAGCTTCTTTTTCATCAAACACTTTTTACAAAACACTTTCTTTTAGAAGAAGGAAATGAAAGAGGAAAAAATGAAGACAGTAAATAAGCCAGAGCAGGAAGAACTCGCCTTGAAATATCATTCTTACTATAAGGGCAAAATAGAGATAGGGCTAAAGGTACCGATACAAAGCTATGACGATTTCGCGATCTGGTACACACCGGGTGTGGCAAAGCCGAGCTTAGAGATTGCAAAAAACAGAGAACGAGTGTTCGACTACACAAACAAGGGCAATTTTGTGGTGATAGTATCTGATGGTACGAGGGTTTTGGGTTTAGGCGATATAGGAGCCGAAGCAGCGCTTCCCGTGATGGAAGGAAAAGCGATACTGTTCAAATATCTGGGTGGTGTGGATGCGTTCCCTCTGTGTTTGGCGACAAAGGATGCCGAAGAGATAATAAATACGGTAAAATTGGTGGCACCTACTTTTGGTGGTGTGAATCTGGAGGACATAGAGAGCCCGAAGTGCTATTATATACTGGAGCGATTGAGGAACGAGCTGGATGTGCCGGTCTGGCATGATGACCAGCAGGGTACCGCGTTAGTGATACTTGCGGGGCTGATAAATGCCTTAAAAGTAGTGGGTAAGAAATTGAGCGAGGTAACGGTATCGCTGATAGGTGCGGGTGCGGCGAACATAAACGTTGCGAGATACACGAGCATTGCCGGTGCGAAATACGGAAACATGGTGATGGTGGATAGCAAAGGGATATTGAATCCAACACGAGAAGACGTGAAAGGGGACAAAACCAAGTGGGAAATGTGTGAGAAGACGAACAAAGAGGGTAGAAGCGGTGGAATAAAAGAGGCAATGCGAGATACAGACGTTTGCATTGCGCTTTCAACGCCTGGTCCTGGAGTAATAAAGAAGGAATGGGTAGCGGGTATGGCGGATGATGCGATAGTATTTGCGTGCGCGAATCCCGTGCCGGAGATATGGCCTAAGGACGCAGAAGAAGGCGGCGCACGAATAGTGGCTACCGGGAGATCGGACTTCAAAAATCAGACGAACAATTCGTTAGGGTTTCCCGCTGTGTTCCGGGGGGCTTTAGACGTCCATGCTACGACTATAACAGATGATATGTGTATAGAAGCAGCGAATGCAATAGCGCGTTATGCAGAGGAAAAGGGCATAAGTGAGGATTATATAATTCCGAGTATGGCAGATACGGATATGTATGTGTATGAAGCAGTTGCCGTAGGTAGGACGGCAATGGCGCAAGGAGTGGCAGAGCGAAGTATGACTGAGTCTGAGTTGGAAGAAAAAGTACGTACGAAGATATACAAAAAAACTAAAACGTTTTTATAGCATAGGCATCTTATGTTTATTATAGCATAGTGACGGTGCCGATTGGTGGGAAACTCAAAGGATGAGAAGCTGATCTTCGCTGCGCTATGAAGATATGATATATGGGGACACGAGTAATGGTAATAGTTCGTGTCCGACAATGAATACCTAACCCAATAATCCAGTAAATCTGATTGGTTTCTGGATTAAGGTGTGTGTGGTAAATGAACCGTCATTTTTCTAAATACTGGTTGATCCTGCCAGAGGCTACTGCCATCAGAGTTCGATTAAGCCATGTTAGTCGAGGGTACCTCTTCTTCTTCGGAGGATGAGGTAACCCGGCGGACGGCTCAGTAACACGTGGATAACTTGCCCTTGGGTCTGGGATAACCCCTGGGAAACTGGGGCTAATACCGGATAGAGCATCGATCGCTGGAATGCATGATGCTCGAAAACTACGGTGCCCAAGGATAGGTCTGCGGCTGATTAGGTTGTTGTTGATGTAATGGACCAACAAGCCTACGATCGGTACGGGTTGTGAGAGCAATAGCCCGGAGATGGGTTCTGAGAAAAGAACCCAGGTCCTACGGGACGCATCAGGCGCGAAAACTTTACAATGTGCGAAAGCACGATAAGGGAACTCTGAGTGCCCCCTAAGGGGGCTGTTCTAGTGTCTAAAAAGCAATAGAAGTAAGGGCTGGGCAAGACCGGTGCCAGCCGCCGCGGTAACACCGGCAGCCCAAGTGGTAGCCACGTTTATTGGGTCTAAAGCGTTCGTAGCCGGCTTGGTAAGTTCCTTGGTAAATTTAGCCGCTTAACGGTTAAGCTTTCAGGGAATACTGCTTGGCTTGGGACTGGGAGAGGTCAGAGGTACTCCAGGGGTAGGGGTGAAATCCATTAATCCTTGGGGGACCACCGGTAGCGAAGGCGTCTGACCAGACCAGCTCCGACGGTGAGGGACGAAGGCTAGGGGCGCGAACCGGATTAGATACCCGGGTAGTCCTAGCTGTAAACGATGCGGGCTAGGTGTTGGCATTACTGCGAGTGGTGCCAGTGCCGAAGGGAAGCCGTTAAGCTCGCCATCTGGGGAGTACGGTCGCAAGGCTTAAACTTAAAGGAATTGGCGGGGGAGCACCACAACGGGTGGAGCCTGCGGTTCAATTGGATTCAACGCCGGAAAACTCACCGGAGGGGACAGCGAGATGAAGGTCAGGCTGAAGACCTTACCAAATTAGCTGAGAGGTGGCGCATGGCCGTCGGCAGTTCGTGTTGTGAAACATCCTGTTAAGTCAGGCAACGGGCGAGACCCGCGCTCACAGTTGCCAGCATCTCTTTCGAGAGGATGGGCACTCTGTGAGGACCGCCACCGCTAAGGTGGAGGAAGGAGCGGGCCACGGTAGGTCAGTACGCCCCGAATCTTCCGGGCTACACGCGTGCTACAATGGGTGGTACAATGGGTATCAACCCCGAAAGGGGAAGGCAATCCCCTAAAACTATCCTCAGTTGGGATCGAGGGCTGCAACTCGCCCTCGTGAACCCGGAATCCGTAGTAATCGCCCCTCAAAATGGGGCGGTGAATATGTCCCTGCTCCTTGCACACACCGCCCGTCAAGCCAGCCGAGTGGGGTTTAGGTGAGGCCATGTTTATTGGCATGTTCGAACCTAAGTCTCGCAAGGGGGGCTAAGTCGTAACAAGGTAGCCGTAGAGGAATCTGCGGCTGGATCACCTCCTAAATATATATTTCAAACCAATCAGTGCTGATAGATTGTTGGGTTAGGTAAAGTTTACCATTATGTAATAGCATATGTATTAGCTGGGATCTTTTCGGGGCTCGTAGATCAGTGGAAGATCGTCTCCTTTGCGAGGAGAAGGCCCTGGGTTCAAATCCCAGCGAGTCCATATTGTACTGTAGATGCACCTGGCAACGCTGGTGGTTGTTTAGGGAAGTACCGATGGCTGCGTGTGCTGCCAGATGAAGTTGTCATAAGCACTTTGTAACTCTGACATCCAATGAGTTCGGTCAGGTAAATGCTGATGATTTATGCCATTTTGTGGATGACTCGGCTCAAGCGCTGAAGAGGGGCGTGCCAAGTTGCGAAAAGCCTCGGGTAGGCACAAGGAGCCTTAGAACCGAGGGTGCCCTAATGAGAATTCTTGATCCGTTTCGGATCGATCCGTAAGGATTGGGAACGCTCTGAATTGAAACATCTTAGTAGGAGCAGGAAGAGAAATCAATTGAGATACCGTGAGTAACGGCGAGTGAAAGCGGCATAGTTCAAACTGAATCCCTATTCGAAAGAGTGGGGAGATGTAGTGTTATAAGTAAGGGTCACAAGAACCCACACTATTGAAGCCGAAGTCCTCTGGAACGAGGCACCATAGAGAGTGATAGTCTCGTAGGCGTAAGATAGCGGGTTCGACTCTTTTCTTGAGTACCGTAGGTTGGATTTCCTGCGGGAAATTGGGGGCTACTAACCTCCAAAACTAAACACGTCTTGAGACCGATAGCGTAGTAGTACCGTGAGGGAAAGATGAAAAGTACCCCAAGTAAGGAGGTGAAAAGAGCCTGAAACAAAATGGCGATGGAGTGATACGGCTTGAAAGTGATGAAAGAGTCCGAAGGAAAATCTCGTGAGGGATGTGTACGAGGATTCCGGAACAGAGTCGTATCGTACGTTCTGGAGAACGGGCCAGGGAGTATATGTCAATGGCGAGGCTAACCTGTATAAGGGGAGCCGAAGGGTAACCAAAAAGTTCGCATTCGTAAGAAAAGGAACGACGTATGAACTGCGTGGAGTCATTGGGATATGACCCGAAGCCGGGTGATCTAAGCGTGGGCAGGCTGAAGTTTCCCGAAAGGGGAATGGAGGGCCGAACCGGTGATGACTTGCAAATCTCTCGGATGACCTGCGTTTAGTGGTAAAAGGCCAATCAAACCCGGCAATAGCTGGTTCCCCTCGAAACATACCGCAGTATGA
Source organism: Candidatus Methanophagales archaeon (assembly GCA_028572065.1). Classification (GTDB taxonomy): domain Archaea; phylum Halobacteriota; class Syntropharchaeia; order Alkanophagales; family Methanospirareceae; genus QENJ01. The sequence continues at coordinate 6,399 of JAPVWK010000013.1, read as the reverse complement.
CCCGATCAGAGGTGGATAGCGTTGTAGAGCTACTGATTGAAGGACCCGGGGTCGAAAGACCTCGCCCTTCTGTCAAACTCCGAAGGCGCTATCATCGTAGAAGATCGGAGTCCGGGCTAGGGGGTAAGCTCCTAGTCCGTGAGGGATCGAACCCAGACTGAGGTTAAGGTCCCCAAGTGTTGGCTAAGTGTTAATACTAAAGAGTGTCATGAACCCCAAACAGCTGGAAGGTTAGCTTAGAAGCAGCTACCCTCTAAGGAGTGCGTAACAGCTCACCAGTCGAGGTTTATGGCATCGAAAATGGACGGGGCTCAAGCCAACCACCGATACCTCAGGGCTCTGAAAAGAGATCCAGTAGAGGGGCGTTCTGTCTGGGTGGAAGTATCCTCGTGAGAGGGTGTGGACCGGGCAGAAACGAGAATCCTGGCGATAGTAACAGCATAATCGGGTGAGAATCCCGATCGCCGAAGGGGCTAGGTTTCCTTGGCAATGTTCGTCAACCAAGGGTTAGCCGGTCCTAAGATGTGTCCTAATTGGAGCACGTCAAAAGGGAAGCAGGTTAATATTCCTGCGCCATCCAGTCTATGTACCTAGAGTACACCTGACGCTTCCGGGTAGATTGAGCGGTGCCGTCGCGCCGTCGAAACACCGAAACCTATGGAGAGCTGTAATAGCGAGAAGTAGGGGAATGTGTGATAGCGGAAGTCAGTTGAGCCCAGGAGCCCGTGAAAAGGGTGACTGGATGTCCGTACCGAGAACCGACACAGGTGCCCCTAGCTGAGTAGGCTTAGGCGTGTCGGGGAAATCCAGCTAAGGGAATTCGGCAAATTAGCCCCGTAACTTCGGGAGAAGGGGTGCCTGCCCTGGAAGGGGCAGGTCGCAGTGACAAGGGAAGGCTAACTGTCTAATAACAACACAGGTGACCGCAAGTCCGTAAGGATTAGTACGGTCACTGACTCCTGCCCAGTGTAGGTATCTGAAAGCCCAGTACAATGGGACGAAGGACCTATAAACGGCGGGGGTAACTCTGACCCTCTTAAGGTAGCGTAGTACCTAGCCGCTTAATTGGCGGCTTGCACGAAAGAAGGAATGAGCCTTCTACTGTCCCTAGCTGGAAACCGGTGAACTCATCATCCCGGTGAAAAGACCGGGGACCCCCAGGGGGAAGCGAAGACCCCGTGGAGCTTTACAGCAGCCTGCCGTTGAGCCACGACTCCGGATGTATAGTGTAGGTAGGAGGCGTCGAAATGTTTTCGCCAGGAAACATGGAGCCGATCATGGAACACTACCTTTTCGAAGTTGTGTCTCTAACTCGTAAGAGGACACCGGTTGGTGGGCTGTTTAGGTGGGGCGCCATGCCCTTGAAAAGATATCGAGGGCGCCCAAAGGTTGACTCAGGTGGGTCAGAAATCCACCGTAGAGTGTAAGAGCAAAAGTCGGCTTGATGTGACTTCGCATAATAGGATGTCACAAGACGAAAGTCGGGTCTAACGAACCTTTAAGGCACATTGGTAATGCCTAAAGACGTCAGAAAAGCTACCCCGGGGATAACGGAGTTGTCTCCAGCGAGAGTCCATATCGACCTGGAGGATTGCTACTTCGATGTCGGCTCTCTCCATCCTGGCTGTGCAGCAGCAGCCAAGGGTAAGACTGTTCGTCTATTAAAGGAGATCATGAGCTGGGTTTAGACCGTCGTGAGACAGGTCGGTTGCTATCTATTGGGGGTGTTGGGGTCTGAGGGGAAGCTGCTTTTAGTACGAGAGGAACAGAGTAGCGGCGCCTCTGGTGTACCGGTTGTCCGACAGGGCATTGCCGGGCAGCTACGCGCTGATGGATAAGAGCTGAAAGCATCTAAGCTCGAAGCCATCCCCAAAAAGAGACCCCTTTAAGACACCGTTAGAAGAACGGTTTGATAGAGTCGGGGTGTAAGAATCGAGGCGAAAGCCGAGATTTTCAGCCCGCGGCTACTAACGTCTGCACCAGTCTAAAAAACCTTTCCGGACTCAGATGAAATCGGAGTTGCAAAGTGCTAACCTTTTTTTATTCAAAATCGTGTTTATCCTAGTGTCGCTCTTGAAGTACACATTGAGCGTTAAAGGCATCTCGCCGTGAACGATGGTAAATATAAAACATAACTTCTTTTCTAATCGTATCGGTAAGGTTTTAATCTAAAGAACTCTTCTTTGTTTTAGCGCCAAGGTGGCGGAGAGGCACACGCGGCTGACTGCAGATCAGCTATACCCCGGTTCGAATCCGGGCCTTGGCTTTCTCCGTGTGTAATACTCCTTCCTTAAGATACTTCTCAGGGCTAGCCACAATCTCTATTTTTACAATCCTAAAGACGGGCGACCATACCCCATGTTGATTATGTTTCCGGAAGTGGGTGGGTTCACCCTCGATTAACCGCTTTATCCAGTAATTTTTATAATCCCTTAGCTCCGTGGGCTTGTTTACATATTTCGTCTTTGTGTCCTTATGCTGATTAGCTTCTCTTTCATTCTTACGCCTTTATTACTCGCCCCCTATCAAATTTGTAACCTGCATCTTTCAGCTTGCGTTGAATCGTAGGCACTGACACGTTTACATAGTCTGAAATATTCGCCCAGGTCATGCCCTTGTTTTTCATATCTATCACGCTTCTTATGTTAATCTTCTTTGCCGTTCGTCCAAAGCGTTTATCCGTTGTGCCTGCTGCTATTTGCCGCTTTAGCTCTTCGCGCCCTCGCTGCGTGTTCTCCAAGATCTCCCGCCTTTTCCATTCGGCAACATGCGAAAGGATATTCATTACTAGCCGGCCTATCTCGGAGCTGGTGTCTATATTCTCCTCTACAAAATAGAGTGATACGCCTACACTGTGCAGCTCTATTTCGGTCTTGATCATCTCATCAAGATTCCTGCCGAATCGGTCAACCCGGCGGCAGTAAATACGCTGAAAATGGTTCCTTTTAGCGTCTTGAATCATTGCTGTGAATGATTTCATATGCTCTTGACTCTTTCCGCTTACGTATTGGTCTATATACTCCTTTACAATTTCATCGCCTTCTCCTCGCGCTTTGCGTCTGCAAATCTCTAACGCGCTTTCTACGCTCTTTGCTAGCCCTGTGATGGTCTCTTCTTTGTCCTTAAAAGTTGGACTTATACGCACATATACCGCCGCTTTCATGAATTATCACTATTAAAAATATTATTGATATGTTTATATAAAGTATATCGCGAGATTGTTTATATTATATATCGCAAGAGTTATTTTATGATATAAGATTAAAAGTCCGTTGGATGACTTACAGATGAAAATGAGGAAAGGTATATATGAACCAACGTCAGATATACAAACATTAGGCGAAATTTGCTTGAAGTGTAAACATGTATAAAGAACATTTTGGATTCGAAAAACCTAGTGACGAAGATATAAAAATATGGCGGTATATGGATTTTACAAAGTTTGTATCACTGCTAGACAAAAAAGCGCTTTTTTTTCGCTAGAGCCGACAGATTAACCGATCCATTCGAAGGCATATACCCAAAAATTAACAATTACCATCATATTATAAACCAAGATATAAACCAAGAAGTTTCAGAAGATTCTTACAACAAAATACAAAGATTCCTTACGTCGAATCTCAAAGAGTTTAAGCAATTTATAATTATAAACTCCTGGCATATGAATGACTTTGAATCCGCTGCTATGTGGAATTTATATCTAAAATCTAATGTAGGAGTTGCTATCCAGTCAACATTCAAGCGATTGAAAGAAAGCTTTTTAAATCACACGGAGCCCACTGTGTATATTGGAACCGTAAACTACATCAACTATGAGACCGAGCGGACAAAAATAAAATTCGTTAGTTTTGAGACCAAGGCTAACACACCTGAGAGCTATTTATTCAGATCATTTTTGTTAAAAAGAAAAAGTTTTGAACATGAGCGTGAATTACGAGCAATTATTCATAAGTTTCCTACTAAAGACAATAAAATAGATTATACGCAGGAACCATTTAATGATGGAGCATATATCAGAGTTAACTTAAACACACTAATTGAAAAAATATTTGTTTCACCTACAGCTCCAAAATGGTTTAACGATCTAGTTAACTCCATCATCAAAAAATATAATTTAAAGAAAGAAGTAATTAAATCTAGTTTAGCAGAAGGACCAGTATATTAATCAAACTCTTAAGTTTTGTAATCCTAAAAATAGGTCTGCGATAGCGTAATTATCAGTAATTGTGGAGGGGCTTAAATCGTGGTCGTAAAAAATAGCCCCTCTTCTCGATTGATTGAAATGTGTCGTTATCTGAAAATGATTTGTTGAGATGTCACTGTAAGGTAACCCTAAATTTTAGGAACGTTGAGAAATTGCGGTTGTTAACGTTTTAGGGGAAAATGATAGTTTTAAAAAGTAGTTTAAATTTTTTGTACTCGATTAAAATGTGGGTCGTGAGTTGTAAAAATAATAAAATAAGAAAAGGAGAAATAATGATGTTTAAGTGAATTGTATTCATCTCGAAATATTTTGCGAATAGGCATATTACAGTAGGTAAAAATAATAACTCTTTTAATTGAAAAATTGGAAACTCTCGAAACATTTTTAAGGCTGTATCCAAATCTTCAATATGTTGATCATTCATTGACGACATATCCCTTCGGCGGCCACCGGAGGGGTTTCTTTTTCTCTTTTTATTCATTTCTTATAACCAGGTAACTAACCTTATTTTTTATTCCTCATATTTAATGGTATTTAAATTTTACTCTTACTATACATATTTCAATTGCAATCAATATCTTTGATGACGTGTTACCGTAGCATATAAAAAAAATAGTGATGTGCTCTTTAATATGCACCTATATGGCGAACAGGGGGAGGTATATTTCATGTCTGTAAAACGTTGTGTATCTTGCTCCGTGCCTTCGGCATTCCATTCAAAATCCCCTTTGAGAAACTTCGGATACGCTCGGGGCGTTATCTGCAATTCCAGTTATATGGTGATAATTTATGGATAAAGGAAAACTAACCAAAAATATGAGAGATGATGCAGATATTTTAGCTGAGTTTAATGCGCTTAGGGAAGAGATCAAATCTTCTGCATTACACATTTCAGTAGCTGCCTCATTAGCTGTGATAGGAATATTATCTCAGTTGAAAGAATTGAATTTTATATTGTATCCTATACCTTTTTTAGTTCTATCGCTTTAGAACAAACTTTTTGGTGGAAAGTATCAAAACTAAAAAATCATATAGTTTTTATACACCTGTGCCATACCTGTGATAAACGTGTTGTTAAGTCATCGGCGGTCGTGCTTATGTACAGGCCTTGTACTTAATACGGGGTATAGTGACTTTAACCACATGAAAGAATCAGAGGTTAAATAAATGAGGAAATTATCATGCCAATATGATTATATTTTATCGTATCTCTATTCCCTCTTCAAAAAATATTCACACTTTCTAATTTATTTAATTTCATTAGTCCCCTTAGTCTTATTTTTCGGTATTTGCTTTTATTTAATAACTCGTTTTTTATTTGTTTTTCATGATAGCGATTTTTCAATTGTTGATAAGATATTTTCTGTTATGCTGTTAGTATCTATCTCATTCTGGAGTGTGCATTGTGTTGGTTATATAGATCACTTGTTAAAGTCCATTTTAATCTACAAATCACAAATTAATGATGATCCGCCAATTGATGAAAAAATGCAACCAAAAGTTGCCGTTTTTATTCCTGTTTTCAACGAGGAGCCTGAAATAGTGGAGGACATTATTGCTGAAACCATATTGATAAATTACAGCAATTTTGAGATTTTTTTGTTAGATGATTCTACTGATGCTGAAATACATAAAGCCTTAGTAGAATTGGCTAAAAGGTTTAATATTAATTATATTTATCGCAAAAATCGAAGAGGGTATAAAGCAGGTGCAATAAATGATGCAATTAAAACTCTTAAAAAAAGCGTGAAATATCTCTTGGTATTGGATGTTGACCATCACCCCAAACCCGCTATTCTTAATGAAGTAGTTCCACTTTTAGAGGAAGACACTTCAGTAACATTTATACAAACTCCACAATATTTTACGAGTGAAACGAAAGACAGATTAGCACTCGCCTACTCGTTTCAACAGCATATTTTCCATAAGCATGTGTGTAGAGGATTAACTGCTAACAATAGTGTTTTTATGTGCGGCACAAATGTCATTATCCGATTGGATCATTTAAAAGAAATAGGTGGTATGGATGAAACATCCATCACCGAAGATATTGTAACTGTAACTTTAACCTTTTTTCGTAATAGGTTCTTCAGGTAGTACATATCCCAATTTTTCTATAATGTTTCTTGATTTTTTGGGTATTTCAGCGAATTGTGTTTTCTCCCTGATCTTCAATAAGTGTACTCTTTTGAGAT
>JAPVWK010000012.1 GCA_028572065.1 Candidatus Methanophagales archaeon | reverse complement strand
CCAACACCAACACCAACACCAACACCAACACCAACACCAACACCAACACCAACACCAACACCAGTTCCCGGGGCGACTTCAGTTAGTATTTCTCCTTCCGCACAAACAGTTTCACCCGGTCCATTTACCGTAGATGTAACCGTAGATCCAGAAGTATCAATTGCGGGTCTTCAACTAGATTTGAGCTTTGATCCTTCTATTGTAAGTGTGGACGGTGTAACCGAAGGAACTCTATTGAAACAAAGCGGTGCAGATTCTTATTTCAGCTCGGGGACGATAGATAACACAGCAGGAACGTTAACAGGCGTAGTTGGTGCAATCACAACACCCGGCCAAGCGGTGGGTACACCTGGTGTATTCGTGACGATACAAATGACTGCGAAACCTGGTGCGGGAACTTCGACATTGGATCTTTCAAGCGTTATCGTTGGTGATATGACGGGGCATTCAGTAGCAATTACAGTAAATACAGGGGACGTTACCGTTGGGGGGCCGACACCAACACCAACACCGACACCAACACCAACACCAACACCAACACCAACACCAACACCAACACCAACACCAACACCAACACCAACGCCAACGCCAACACCAATTCCCGGGGCGACTTCAGTTAGTATTTCTCCTTCAGCTCAAACAGTTTCACCCGGTCCATTTACCGTAGATGTAACCGTAGACCCAAACGTACCTATTGCCGGTGCTCAATTTGATTTTGGTTTTGATCCTTCTATTGTAAACGTGATCAGCGTAACCGAAGGGACTCTATTGAAACAAAGCGGTGCAGATTCTTATTTCGGTTCAGGGACGCTAGATAACGCAGCAGGAACGTTAACAGGCGTAGTAGGTGCAATCACAACACCAGGCCAAGCGGTGGGTTCACCTGGTGTATTCGTGACGATACAAATGACTGCGAAACCTGGTGCGGGAACTTCGACATTGGACCTTTCAAGCGTTATCGTTGGTGACATAACGGGGCATTCAGTAGCAATTACAGTGAATACAGGGAATGTTACCGTTGGTTAAGTGGTTCGATACGGGACAAGGGCTATAAACAAGCATTCCCTGCCGGCGCACACAACGGAACAATCACGCCAAATGTAACATTTGATGCTTGTATTTTTGTTAGGCTTTTTGAAAGCGCATAAACGAAGCGAAAAGGAATTATACCTTATAGACAACACGTGTACCACTACCTGCAGTTGCGTTCGTACTTTTAAGGTAGTAGACCCGTGGATACTTGTAGTCTGTATATATTACCGTTTGCCGTTCTTTGCCGGTATCCGATCTAGAATCAACGAATGAAGCGCGGTTATTACTTGCTGTCCCGTTGTATATTGTTTTAGTATAATATCCCTTCACAGATTTCCCCTGTTCTTGGAATGAGTAAATATTATTACTTGCTGCCCCGTTGTATATTGCTTTGGTAGAATACCTATTCACCGGTTCCGCCTGTACGGGACTCACCCGCCCGTAGGTGCTGTTATTACTTACCGGGGCGGTCTTTGGTTTTATGTAACTGGTCCTCCCGCTATAGTAATGCGGTGTAGAATAAGAAGCTGTACTACTTTGCGGTACAATAGTCGCACCTTCTTCTGTCTTCGCAGTATGATTTACCCATGTCGTATTTACGTTCCCTGCATCGTCAACCGTATGTGTACCAATCACATAAGACGTGTTGGACTTTAGACCCCATCCATAATACTGCGTATTAGTGGTATTGGTCATCCAGATTCCGTTCAGAAATACCATAGTGTAGCGGACATCGGGTGGGTTTGACCATATCCACTTTATCCCGTTTTCACCTCGTGAGGATACTGTTAAATCATCAATACTTGCTGGAGGTGTAGTATCTGGTGTGGCACCGTATGCTGCTTTTTTCGCATTTATCATGCCATAACCAAACTTATCGTCTTTTCCGGTTAGACCGAGGTCTTCTGCGGTCTCTTGTAATCGCTCTCGTACCTGAACGTTGCTATAATTAGAATACGCAGCCCAAACCAAAGCTGCGGTGCCCGCTACATGAGGACAAGCCATAGACGTGCCACTTTTCGCGGCATAACCGCTGTCCAGATAGGTAGAATATATACTCACACCCGGTGCTGCAAGCTCAACCTCCGAACCAGTACCCGAGAAACTTGCCCTGTCATTAGCACTATCCGTTGCCGCAACTGCAATTACAGAGTCATATTTACCCGGGTAAGTCACAGTATCTCCTGTGCCTGCTGCGTTCCCAGTATTCCCCGTGGATGCCACTAACAACAGTCCCGCATTGTATGCTTTATCACACGCATCACGAAAAGCTGTTGAGTCCTGAGTTGAGCCAATACTCATTGAGATGATGTCCATGTTGTTCTTCACTGACCATTCAATACCGGAAATAACATCACTTATATAACCATTCCCTCCACTATCCAGCGCCTTAACCCCATACAAATTTGCTTCCGGCGCTACGCCTACAATCCCTTCGCCATTAGCACCGGCTGCGATTATGCCCGCGCAATGCGTCCCGTGACCATTATCATCCTTCGGGTCTGCGTCATTGTTTACAAAATCATACCCACCATTGTAATTATCCGCTAACTCGGGATGGTTGTAGTCTATTCCGGTGTCTATAACAGAAATGTCAATACCGGAACCTGTATTTTTACCCTGTACTACCTCACAACGGCCTTCTGCGCCATTCCAGACGAACTCTGCATCTATACTATTAACACCCCACGGCAAATCCTCCATTGCCTGTACCTCGTAATCCGGCTCTATGTACTCAATGCCGGGGTTATCACGCACCAAAGCATAAACCCTGCCCTTTTCGGGCAATACTGCAGCAACCGCTGGGATTATCTTGTAACTACGTTTTATCTCGCCCTGGTATTTTTTTATCAGTGCGGTGTCCGTTTTATCCTTGAACATTACTATAACTCGAACCCCGCTTTTATCTTCTGCGTTTGAATGTACGCTAGTATTTGAAACCGTACGTGCCTCGGTATCCACAAACGCATTTGACCGGATGATTCCTTCCGAATAGTTGTAACGGTTATTGTTAATCGGTACATCGTAAGAGATAGCGACTACGTTGGCTGCACCGGTATAACCCATTTTTAGCGGACTGCCATCGCTTTTTACGGCTACCGGTGTGCAGGTATCAACACAATCGCGGCATCCCCACACAGTAGACGCATTCTCACCTGTTTCCATCGGCGATGCGTACACAGTACTAAGAGCGAAGCTCATAGATACAATCAATACAATCACCGCCGTTATGGGCTTCATTCTACTCTGCATCCCCTATTCACTCACCTCTTTCCGCGTGTTTTAATATTTGTGCTTGAAGTATATAACATGGTATCATTCCCTTATAACATTTTGAGACATAGCAATTCCTTTTACTTATCATAACCTTAACTCTTATAGACAATGACAACCGCGACTTCGCTATATCATGAAACGTTAAAAGCGCATTTAGCGAGTGAGTTGAGTATAGCAAAGGAAGCGCGAGGAAAAGGTCTTGACCCTGCGATTCAGCCAGAAATACACATAACTAAGGACCTTGCAGAGCGTGTCGAGGCACTCCTAGGCATAAAAGGCGTGGGCGCGCGAATACGCGAATTAGAACAAGAAGGTAACGGTAGAGAGGAATTAGCATTAAAAATAGGTCACGACTTCGCAGAAGACAAATTCGGGAAGTTTAAACGTGTTGAGATCATAGAGCACGCAGTCCGGACCGCCGTGGCGATTCTCACGGAAGGCGTAGTTGCCGCACCTTTAGATGGGATTTCACGTGTTGAAGTAGGCATAAACGATGATTCGAGCGAGTATATCAAGGTATTTTATTCAGGGCCGATAAGAAGCGCAGGCGGGACGGCACAGGCACTGTCCATATTAGCTGCGGATTATATAAGGCGGCGGATGGGCTTTGCTGCGTATTCACCACGAGAAGAGGAGCTATGGCGGTACGCACTTGAAGTTTCGGCGTATGCACGGATAGCAGGGTTACAATACACGCCTTCGGACGATGAGATAAAGGAAATAGTAAAGAACTGCCCAATATGCATTGATGGTGACCCGACAGAGGAACGAGAAGTAGAAGGCTATAAAGACCTTGAACGTGTTGCAACGAACAGGATAAGGGGCGGTATGGTACTTGTGCTTACAGAAGGGCTAGCCATGAAAGCCCCCAAAATAAAGCGGCATGTGGATAAGCTCGGGCTTGAAGGTTGGGAGTGGTTGGCGAAACAAGTAAAAACAAAGAAAGAGAAAGGCAAGAAGAACTTTTTAGATGATTTAATAGCAGGGCGACCGGTATTTGGACATCCCTCGGAAAAAGGTGCTTTTCGGCTTCGATATGGACGTGCAAGAAACACTGGCTTTTCTACTGTCGGCATGAATCCCGATACGATGTCTTTGCTTGGATTCCTCGCGGCGGGCACGCAGATAAAGCCCGAACTACCGGGTAAAGCACATTGCGTTGTACCTGTTGATTCTATCGAAGGACCAACGGTGAAATTGGAGAACGGGAATATCATCAAATTTAAAACGGCAGGTTGTGAACAGAGTATAATTGATAATGTGGTGGAGATTATAGATCTGGGAGAAGTTCTTGTTGATTATGGTGATTTTTTAGAGACTGGGCACCGATTAGTACCCGGCGCATACTCTCATGAATGGTGGTTGAAGGATATGGCAGTAAAATCGGGGGAAGAAGCGGCGAGGTGGCTTTTGCAATTCCCGACACAGAAAGAAGCAATTGACATATCGTCTAGGTATGACTTGCCATTGCATCCTGCTTATACCTACCTGTGGGAGGACATAACAGAAGAGGACCGGGACTATCTGGCTGCACATGTATCCGTCCATGGGTCTTTAGAACGCGTATGCGAGAAAAGCAGCAATAACGAGACGCTATATATACCGGAAGATGATGATGGACGAGTAAAAGCGATTTTAGAGAACCTGCTCGTTTTGACTGTCGCCTCAGGTGTGTCCCGAACCGCTACGCAGGTACCACAGTTGGCGGTGGAAGAGCCGTATGCACTACTAAGATGTTTAGGGTTAAACGATGCACTGAATAAAGACAATACGGTGCTGCTAAAAACGAGACAGAAAGCGCCGACTCGGATTGGTATGCGAATGGGCAGGCCCGAGAAATCGCGAGAGCGAATGATGACGCCTGCACTGCATGGTCTCTTCCCTCTGGGCACGGCAGGCGGTAAAAGCAGATCGTTGAAGGCCGCTTTGAGGGCTAAAGAAATAGAAGTAGAAGTAGGGATGCGGCGATGCCGAGATTGTGGGCACGAGTTTCTATCCTGCTGTTCTGCTTGTGATCGGTGTGGCTCGTTCAATGTCCGCATTTTGGATCAGAATGCAACGAGAAAAAAAGTACGAAACAGGAATACCGGCTGGAACAGAGTTAACCGGAAGACAATTGATTTGGGGCAATTTTACCATGATACGATAAAGAAATTGGGTGACGGCCATGATATAAGTAAACATGACGTGAAATGCGTGACAGGTCTAATTCCGAGCCGGAAAGTGCCTGAACATTTAGCAAAGGGCATTTTAAGGGCTAAACATGGTGTGTACATCTTCAAAGACGGTACAATAAGATTCGATTTCACGAATCTACCGTTAACGCATTTTAAGCCGAAAGAGATAGGGATAAGTGTCGAAAGAGCGAAAGCGTTGGGGTATTCACAAGATATAGATGGCGAGGAGTTGAATACGGATTCGCAAATGTTAGAGCTCAAGCAGCAGGACATCATTGTCTCGGATAATACCGCTTCGTATTTGTTAAAGGTCACGAATTTTTTGGATGATTTGTTAGAGCGATTTTATGGTTTGTCACGCTATTATCGTGCATCGAGCAAAGAAGACCTCTTAGGGCAGCTCGTGCTTGGGTTGGCACCGCATACTTCGGCCGGGATATTGGGCAGAATAATAGGGTTTACACGTGTGTCAGCTTGTTATGCCCATCCGTTTTTCCATGCCGCGAAACGCAGGAATTGTGACGGTGACGAAGATTCAATCATTCTTTTGCTGGACGCGCTGCTTAATTTCTCGTTATCTTTTCTACCGGATACAATCGGTGGCAGAATGGATGCACCTCTGGTACTCATCCCGTTTATCAATCCAAAAGAAGTGGACAAGGAGGCACATAATCTATCAATTATGAAGGACTATCCGCTGAGTTTTTACGACGCCACTACTTCTGGTGTGTCACCAAAGGATGTGGATATAGAGACTGCATCTACCCGGATAGAAGAGCCAAAGGATGTTTATGGGTTCCGGTACACAAATGAGACCACGGACATCGCCGCGGGTCCTTTGAACTCGCTATATAAAACTTTGGACACAATGAAAGACAAAATGAATGCGCAACTACGGTTGGCAACTATAATAAGAGCAGTAGATGAGCGTGATGTGGCGGAAACCGTCATAAAAAACCATTTCCTGCGTGATATAAAAGGTAATCTCCGTGCGTTTGGCTCACAGAAAGTGCGGTGTAGCAAATGCAATGCGAAATACCGTAGGATTCCGTTGGGTGGTAAATGTAGCAGATGCAGCAGTAAGTTACTTCCCACTGTGCATGCCGCAAGTATTAAGAAATATCTTGATGTATCGTTACGCATAGCGGATGAGTATCTCGTAACGGATTACACACGACAGAGGCTGGAGTTGTTAAAGACGGATGTGGATTTGTTTTTCCCCGTTGAGGATAAACAGAAATCGCTGAGCGATTTCATGTAAAAATAAGGGGCCAGACCCCCCTTATCAACCCTCCCGGCCAAAATATTGGGAAGAAAAGCTTTACCAAAAGAACAATTAGTAAGGGGCCAGACCCCCCTTATCAACCCTCCCAGCCAAAATATTGGGAAGAAAAGCTTTACCAAAATAACAATTGGGCAGCATTTTGGTCTTTTGAGTTCAGCATTTATGTGCATAAACTAGCCTTTAGATTATACCCTCTCGCTTTACACCATTCAACCAGTTTTAGTGCCTTTTGTCTGCGTTTCCGCAGCTTGAAGTACTTAGAATCGAGATATGGGTTTTAAAAAACAATCCAGGTTCTGGACTTGTCCGGATGCCTCCTACAAATCCCGCCGTAAGAAACTGCTTTAAGATCGTCGGTGAGCAGAGTTAAACAATCGACGGGCAATCAAATGTTTAAAGCGTTATTGAAAAAGATGGCGGAGATTTTCTCTGTTGTTTTCGTTCTTGTAGCGATAATTTATGCAACTGTAAACGTACTTGTTTATGACGTAAAAGCAGTAGAAGCGTTTTTGGCTAGTTTTTTATTCTGGTGTGTTGATTGCCAGGGTATTAGCGCCTGTGTCCTTCACTGGTACCGGCCTACGGCAGACAAAATTGCTGAAGGTATAAGGCTTGGGCACCTGGTAGTCCATTCCAAAAAGAAGTCGCCGTGGCGGATGGTGCTTTTGGTATTTTGGGCGTACTCTGTATCTGGATCGGTGGTGATTTCTGGACGGCAACCGCGATTGGGGCTTCTTTTATGTACTTCCTTATGGGTATCGGTCACGTGTTAGATATTGTTAGAACTAAGAACACATCTATCCACAACGCAGGTAGTGTCTTGTATACCGATCTGTTGTTTCCCGTGGTGCTGATAGCGCTATCAATTTTATGGAAGATGGGTTATTAAAATATTAATGAACGACTCCAATGCTTCGGAATCCGGAATGCCAACCCATCGCATCGAGGCGTTAACAGATGGCATCTACGCCATCGCAATGACGTTGCTAGTTTTGAACCTTGCGCTACCGGAAGTAGGGACGTACCAGGCAGTACAGTTGCATGACGCGCTGTTTGAACAAGCGCATAAATTCTTTAATTACGCACTCAGTTTTATCCTTCTGGCGGTCTTCTGGATAATACATCACGATCAATTTCATTTTATCACACGAACCAATCGCACCCTTCTCTGGATAAACATTTTTTGTCTCATGTTCGTAGCCCTGGTTCCTTTTACTACTTCTTTAAGTGGCGATTTTCCAGATGAAACGATAGCGAAACTGTTTTTTGATTTCAATTTGTTTATATTAGGGATTTTAAATAGCTTGAACTGGGTGTATGCCACAAAAGGTTATCGGTTGGTTGATCGCAGCATGGACCCAAAACGCATTGCTTCTGGAACAAAGCGGGGCATGGTTACTCCGATAGTCGCTCTTCTAGCGATGGGTCTATCAGTAATAACCCCTCTGTGGTCTTCTTGTGTGTATCTCTTGATTCCGGTTTTATTAAGCACATCCGCGGTTTCGACACGAAACGAGCACTGTATAGTCCCATTATTTTTGACTATATAAAGACCTTTACTACTCCGCATCCTCCTGCTACTTTTCATCCTTCTCACCATCCAAACATTTCGGGATTACACATCAGGAAGATCAAAGCTAAAGAGTATCTCGTTCTTTATTCTTGAAAAATCAATTGTGGCTCGGCTTCTTTCGCTGCGAAATCGGCATCACGGACTTACGGGGTAGCAGAACGCGGAACTGGATTTTGTTCACGCTCGACACGAAACCGACCCGAAAACCTTTTATGCTTAGTTAGAATATACTAAAATATTGATAATTCAAAAGCGGCGACTAAAAGGGAAAAGTGAACATGAGCGAGCGAAAAGGGAAAGGGCTAAGCACTTTTATAATGCTCCTATTTGTATTGTCAGCGTTTTCGCCCCTCCTTATTTCTGTTTCCGCTTCTGATACCCTTCCTTATACCGAAGCTGACCCGGGGACTGGAATCAATCCTTGCTCTGATGATGCACAAGCCATTGTTGATAATGCTACCATATGGAATATATACACACCCTTAGATCGGGATGAAGACAGCATTTGCAATTGTTTTGAATATTACGGTTTCCGATACGATGCAGTTTTCTACGGTACATACGTACGTGCCTTCGAACTCAACGAAACTGGTTATCCCGTGCTGCCTGTCCCTCAAGATCCGAAAGACCCCTATTTTCTGACTGACCCCACGCAATTCAGCACCGACCAGGACCCCTATGGCGATGGCATGGAAGCTTCGGGAGTCAATATGGATACGGCAGTACTACCACCCGGTAACCATCCGCTTGTTCCCGCATATCCGGATATTTATGCTCGTATGAATAGTTATGAGATAACTCCTGTGGGACCTATCACAACCACAACAGGCAAAACTACACAGGATGCTTGGTCGGAATCAACGACTAAGAGTGATGAAACCAGCAGTAAATGGGGCATTTCAGCAGGTGCATCAGTTGAAGCCGGTGTAGGTTTCCCTACGTCTGGGTATAAAGTCCAGGTTACATGCACCTACTCCCATGGTAATTCGCATACCACCAGCCACAGTACGACCACAGACAATTCGGGCTTTAATCAGCAGGAGTGGTCTCAGGCTGAAACCACCGATCCATCCCAGGCAGCACGCATAAAACTCAACTTGAAATTTCATAACCGCGGTGCCGCTCCTACAGCAGATGTTGTACCTACCGCGAGCATAATCCTGGGCGGTAATACTATCAATACCTTTACTTTTGATGACACGATCGGCTATCTGTCAGCCAATAGCTTCTATCCAACTCTTTCGGACTGGTCGGTGGAAAAAGATAAAGATGGCAATTACATTTACCTCACCTTAGATGAATTGCGCGCCTTTGAGACCGGAGCTAAGATCACGCTTGACATCACGCAGATGGACGCACTAGTAAAAAAGTGGGACCCCGGCAAAAATGAATGGGAGTTTACACAAGACTGGGCTCCCTATGAGGACAGTATGGATCACGTTTGTGCCTGCCTGATGGTGGACAAAGGAGATGGCAATATGAGCGACTACTTAGTTTATGCTGCTTCTACTGAAGGCTACGGACCGGTAGTTACACTAAGGGACGCTGTTTTATGGGTTGTTGGTGGTGAAAACGACCCTAAGACCGGAGAGGTCTACATAAATATCCGTAAACCAGACGGAACTGTTATCAGAACCCCTGTCAAGGACTGGCGCTTCGGTTTTGACCCGGATACGTTTAACCAGATTGAACCCGGCTCCTACGTCTTAAATGTGACAATGAAGCCGGGAATGGTGGTAGTGGCAAAGGCTCCTCCTTGCACTGACTTGGAATACCCGCAAATCAAGTGGGTTTATGGTGACGTGAAAGGTAAAGTTATTAAGGCATACGTGACCGATTATTACGAGGTAAGCTATGTCGTATTCAAGTCCACGCCGGACGCAAAGGGACAGAACATGTCCACCGATGGGTCAAATATTTACACGTTTAATTTACCATCTGACTACATGCTGATAGGAGAGGAAATAGTCGAAGCTACGAACGATGCAGGAAAATCAGCCTACAAACATGTCAGGTTTGGCTATGTATGGGGCATGTTCCGGCACGATCCCATGCACACTGGACGCAGTCCTTATACTGGGTCAGACACAGCGACACAAAAATGGCGATTCCAAACCGGAGGCGACGTGGACTCCTCACCGGCTATCGGTTGGGGCGGCACAATTTATGTGGGGTCTTTTGATCACTACCTGTATGCTATTAACCTTGATGGCACACAAAAATGGCGATTCCAAACCGCAGGCTGTGTGGTCTCCTCACCGGCTATCGGTGCCGACGGCACAATTTATGTGGGGTCTGATGATCACTACCTGTATGCTATTAACCTTAATGGCACACAAAAATGGAAATTCCCAACCGGAGACAGGGTGGTGTGGTCCTCACCGGCTATCGGTGCCGACGGCACAATTTATGTGGGGTCTTGTGATCACTACCTGTATGCTATTAACCCAAATGGCACACAAAAATGGCGATTCCATACCGGAGACTATGTCGACACCTCACCGGCTATCGGTGCCGACGGCACAATATATGTGGGGTCTTGGGATAACTACCTGTATGCCATTAACCCAGAAGATGGCACACAAAAATGGCGATTCCCAACCGGAAACTGGGTGACCACCTCACCGGCTATCGGTGCCGACGGCACAATATATGTGGGGTCTTGTGATCACTACCTGTATGCTATTAACCCGGATGGCACACAAAAATGGCGATTCCATACCGGAAACGAAGTGGCCTCCTCACCGGCTATCGGTGCCGGCGGCACAATTTATGTGGGATCTCTGGATCACTACCTGTATGCTATTAACCCAGAAGATGGCACACAAAAATGGCGATTCCAAACCGGAGACGGCGTGAATTCCTCACCGGCTATCGGTGCCGACGGCACAATTTATGTGGGATCTTATGATACTTACCTGTATGCAATTAACCCAGAAGATGGCACACAAAAATGGCGATTCCATACCGGAGACGGCGTGGATTCCTCACCGGCTATCGGTGACGACGGCACCATTTATGTGGGGTCTCTGGATCACTACCTGTATGCTATTGGTAAATGAGATAGGAGGTGAAAAAGGAAAAAGTGAAAAACGAAAAGCCGCGAAAAAAAATCGTATTTGTAATTTGCATCGTGTTTATATTTATGCTTGCTATAAGCGGGATAGCGAATGCCGGTGTAACAGAAACATATTCAGAAGAATCTGAAGCTGTAAAGGTTCTTTGGGATGAGAGTCATGGCGCTCACTCTTCATATAAGCTAAACGAGCGGTTTTTAACGATTCGAGAAAACCTGGAAATTAGCGGTTTTCAGCTCGATGAGTTTACAACGGGACCAATTACTGCTGAGATACTGTCAAACTACGACATTCTGGTGGTAGGCACGCTCACTTCTAATTGGAATTCTTCACATTCCAGTGCGGAGATAACAGCAATTACTGATTACGTCACATACGGCGGCGGAAGCTTACTTATGTTCGGCGAGAATACCGATTGCCCGAACAGGAACATAAATTCGCTGGCTAATAGATTTGGTGTGACTTTTGGACAGTCTGATACCAATGGCAGTGTCAACATAACAAATTTTGGAACACATGAAATAGTTGATGGAATAAATTCAATAATCCTTCATACGGGGGCTACAATGGATGTTCGTGCACCTTCAACAGCAGTAGCATGGTATAATAATGAGTCAATTGTTGCCACGTATGAGGGTGCCGTATTCATAGGTGATTGTAATTGGCTTTGTAATGAGTACATACACGAGGAGGACAATCTGCAATTTGGCGAAAATGTGTTCAACTGGTTAGCAAAAGGTGTACCACCATACATTACAGTGGATTTAGTCACGGGCTACAACCTGCTCTCGCTCCCGATCAATGACTCTTCAGTTACAAACGCATCCACACTGGCAACGAAGATTGGAGTAAACTGCACGGAGATAGTCAAATGGGACAGCATAAAGCAAAGGTATGTGTCTTACATACCCGGATGGACAGTCAACGATTTTGATATTAGAGCCGGAGAAGGATATTTTGTGAATGTAAACAATCCGACAACTGTTGTATTTACAGGAGTGCCATGGCGCCTGAACCGGGCTTGAATAGACAAGAAATAGGCAAGAGGTGGAAATATTAAAATGGGAAAAGGTAAAGGTAAAATGAAGAAGCGATGGGTAAGTATGGCAGTCGTAGTATTTGCTTTGCTATTCGGAATGATAGTGTCGGTTCAAGCAATAGGTGTTCCGTTTACGATATATGGGCAGGTTTTCGACACCGATGGTACGACTCCGGTAGACGGCGTTAAAGTGACTGTCACAAATATCGAGACGGGAAGTTCTGTTGAACATACCGTCACTGCAAGTGGTGGACACTATGTTGACAATTTAGGTAATCTGGGGCCAAATTCATCGCATAACGTGGGTGACAGGATACAAATCTTTGCGGATGACGGTAAAACCGGGAAGACAAATACAACTGTTGTATCAAGAGCTGCTTTCAGCCCGCAACAAGTGGATTTGATATTGCAGGCGTCAGGACCAACGCCAACGCCAACACCCGCACCGAGAAGAGGTGGCGGTGGTGGCGGTGGTGGTGTAAGAGACACAGATGGTGATGGCTACAGTGACATAGAGGAACTAACGACTGGAATCGACCCATATGATCCCTGCGATCCGAATCCCGCATGTACCGCATGTGTAGGGGAACGAATAGTAGAAGAACTGGTGTCCACACCAGCACCGATTGCTAAACCAGTGGCAACGCCAAAGTCGGTTGTTAAACCAACGCCAAAATCAACAATACCAGAA
The DNA here is from genome assembly GCA_028572065.1 of Candidatus Methanophagales archaeon. GTDB lineage: Archaea > Halobacteriota > Syntropharchaeia > Alkanophagales > Methanospirareceae > QENJ01. The sequence continues at coordinate 13,494 of JAPVWK010000012.1, read as the reverse complement.
CCAGAAGAACCAGAAAAGAAATCGGTACCAGGATTCGAGGCCGGATTCACAATTGCAGGACTGTTAGCAGTTGCATATCTGGTACGGAGAAGAAAGAAGTGGTAACAACGGCAAAATTGAGAAACGCGAACTAGTTTTTTTGAAACGGTATTCGCTCAATCTCTTGAGCTTCGGGCTATATGGTAAGATAGGAACTATAGGCGAAACATAAATATGGATGAAGAAGAAAGTTATAAGAATGCGAAAAAACGAGTGGACAAGCTAAAGGGTTTTTACGAACATTTAATCGCTTATGTTGTACTGGGTAACAGTTTTCTGTGGAATCGGGGTCATTTGGCATGCGATTGGAGTCTTTGGCAAACGGGGCAAGCGGGGTAAAAGCTGGGAATATAAAAAGATAAAGGAGTTTATGGGAAAAGGAAAATGAGTAGCACAAAAGGTGTAATCGCCGTAACAATCCGATATAGGGGGATATACCTATGAAGATCGTATTCCAGGACTCGCAGTTTTCTTTTCAACTGCTGAGAGCGATAGGACAAGCAGTCTATGGTGGTGCGGACATTGGGGAGTGTCTGTCCACCGCGTATCGCATCAAAGAAGGCGATTTTGAGTGCTGGCATGTAGAATGGCTCAAGACTGCCGAAGAGCACTGCCAGATGGGCGCCATGGCGATTTCACATCAGCGTATCTTTGACTGGCTTGATAAGACATTTGTGGAGCTCGCCGGTGAGCCGAGTTAAACAATAGGAGGGCAATCAAATGTTTAAAGAGATATTGAAAAAGATGGCGGAGAATTTCTCTGTTGTTTACGTTCTTGTAGCGATAATTTATGCAACGGTAAACGTACTTGTTTATGACGTAAAAGTAGTAGAAGCGTTCTTGGCTAGTTTTTTATTCTGGTGTGTTGGTATCCAATGTATTAGTGGCTGCGTCCTCCACTGGTACCAGCCTACGGCAGATAAAATTGCTGAAGGCATAGGCTGGGCGCCTGGTAGTCCATTTCAAAAAGAAGTCGCAGCGGCGTCTGGTGCTTTTGGTATTTTGGGCATACTCAGTAGCTGGATCGGTGGTGATTTCTGGACGGCAACCGCGATTGGGGCTTCTTTTATGTATTTCCTTATGGGTATCGGTCACGTGTTAGATATTGTTAAAACTAAGAACACATCTATCTACAACGCAGGTAGTGTCTTATATACCGACCTATTAGTTCCCGTGGTGCTGATAGCGCTATTAATTTTATGGAAGATGGGTTATTAAAATATTAATGACCGACTCCAATACTTCGGAATCCGGGATGACAACCCATCGCATCGAGGCGTTAACAGATGGCATCTACGCCATCGCAATGACGTTGCTGGTTGAACCTTGCACTACCTGAAGTAGGGACGCACCAAGCAGTACAGTTGCATGACGCGCTGTTTGAACAAGCGCATAAGTTCTTTAATTACGCACTCAGTTTTATCCTTCTGGCGATCTTCTGGATAATACATCACGAGCAATTCTATTTTATCACACGAACCAATCGCACCCTTCTCTGGATAAACATTTTTTGTCTCATGTTCGTAGCCCTGGTTCCTTTTACTACATCTTTAAGTGGCGATTTTCCGGATGAAACGATAGCGAAACTGTTTTTCGATTTCAATTTGTTCGTATTAGGGATTTTAAATAGCTTGAACTGGGTGTATGCCACAAGAGGTTATCGGTTGGTTGACCGCAGCATGGACCCAAAACGCATTGCTTCTGGAACAAAGCGGGGCATGGTTACTCCGTTAGTTGCTCTTTTAGCGATGGGTCTATCTGTAATAACACCTCAGTGGTCTTCTTGTGTGTATCTCTTGATTCCTGTTTTATTAGCACATCCGCGGTTTCGGCACGAATCGAGCACAGAAACGTGAAAAGTGGTCTTTGTACTCTTCGAATTCGCCATCGTCCAGCTTCGTCATCGCGTATTTACTGATAAACCCAGAACCATCTATCGGTGTCGGTGCATCCGCGCCACCTATGATTAGGCTGCCAACATATGAACATCAATTGTTGCATCCCCTTATCCAGTGGACAAAAAAGATTTCCGCTTTTTACCGCAAATCATAAACAATAATCTCCTTTTGCTCTTTAGAGGCGGTCCAACAATTCAAAACCGGGCGGGAAAGAAGGGAAGCTAACGCTCTAAATCAAAAAAGAGGGGCTATTTTGGCGTCAAAACAAACACTTTTGAACTCGTAAACCTCGCCTGATATTGGCTTACCGCATTTGCTACAGTTTAGATCTATGCTCGTGTCCCCATCATCATTTTTAACGGCCACAGCAGGAGCAACTGCAACCCGAAGAGCCGACACTACATGTCATGCTGTTTTTGTCGTATAGCTTTGACCAGCAGTCCCGACAAACCATAATACGCCCAAGCTCTTTGTGATTGGCTTCCATCCTACTACCTTCTTTTCCGCACATTTCGCATTTACGCATATCTCATCACCTCCTTTTTTTTTACGCTTCCTATTTGTTTCGCAGTTCCAGCGTACGAACATATATTCATATAGCAAATATAAAAGTTATATTATCGCTATGTAAGTATAGGTGGGTAAGGGTTGTGTTTACGAAAGTCGAAAAAAGAGATGGTAGGTTAGTAAAGTTCGAAGCGGAGAAGATTACAAGTGCGCTAGCAAAAGCAGGCGCGGCAACTGGCGAATTTGATGCTGAGATAGCGCAGAAGTTGTGCCTTAAGGTTTTGAATTTAGCACAGCAGGCGATTCCTCGTGATGTACCCACGGTGGAAGAGATACAGGATATAGTCGAAGAGATTCTATTGTCCTCTCCGTATCGAAAAACGGCTAAGGCGTACATTATTTATCGGGAACAACATGCAGGTATAAGAGAGATCAGTGCCAAAGCGAATGTTGACCTGGTTGATCAATATTTAGAGAAGATTGACTGGCAGGTGAACGAAAATAGCAATATGACGTTCTCGTTACAGGGGTTAAACAATTATGTCTCCTCAGAAATAAGTAAAGTTTACTGGCTGATTAAGATTTACCCGCCTGAGGTCAGGCAAGCGCATTTAGATGGTGATTTCCATATACACGACTTAAATCTTCTTTCCGTTTATTGTGTGGGCTGGGACCTGTTTGACCTATTGGTAGAGGGATTCAAAGGGGCGCCGGGGAAGATAGAAAGCAAACCCGCTAAACATTTACATAGCGCTTTAGGACAGGTAGTAAACTTCTTTTATACCCTTCAGGGCGAGGCGGCAGGTGCACAGGCGTTCTCCAATTTTGATACGCTTCTTGCTCCATTCATACACTATGATGGCTTGGGCTATAAAGAGGTGAAGCAGGCATTGCAGGAGTTTGTATTTAACATCAATGTACCTACCCGGGTGGGATTCCAAACACCGTTTACGAACATCACCTTAGATTTGACGGTACCCGAATACTATGCCGACCAGGGCGTGATTATTGGTGGCGATGTACAAACCGAGACGTATAAAGACTTCCAGGAAGAGATGGCGTTATTCAACAGGGCGTTTTTAGAAGTGATGGCCGAAGGAGATGCAAAAGGCCGGGTGTTTACTTTTCCTATTCCTACCTACAACATTACCAAGGACTTTGACTGGGCGAATACTAATTTAGACAGTCTATGGCAGCTTACCGCTAAATATGGGGTGCCGTATTTCAGTAATTTTATTAATTCTGATATGAACCCGGAAGATGCCAGAAGCATGTGCTGTCGGTTACGAATAGATAATAGAGATTTAGAAGTACGAGGTGGCGGGCTTTTCGGCTCGAATCCATTAACCGGTTCTATTGGTGTGGTCACGATTAACATGGCAAGACTGGGATTTTCAGCCAGAGATGAAGATGAGTTTATCGCTTCTTTAGAACAGTTGATGGTTCTGGCAAAGGAGAGTTTGGAGATAAAGAGGGGTGTGTTAGAGAAGTTCACGGAAGAAAATCTTTATCCGTATACGAAATTTTATTTGAGGAACGTAAAAGAGCGGTTTGGTGAATACTGGAAGAACCACTTCTCTACGATTGGGTTAGTGGGTATGAATGAAGCATGCTTGAATCTGTTGGGTGAGGATATTGCATCGGACAAAGCCCGGGAGTTTAGCCTAATGGTTTTAGATTTTATGCGCGATAAATTACTGGAATTCCAGGAGGAGACGGGGAATAACTATAATCTGGAGGCTACGCCGGCAGAGGGCACTTCATATAGGCTGGCGAGGATAGACAAGGAGAAGAATCCGGAAATAATCTGTGCAAACGAAGAGGTTTATAAGGCCGGAGCGGAGCCATTTTATACGAATTCTACGCAATTACCGGTGAATTATACTGACGATGTCTTCGAGGCGTTGGACTTGCAGGACTCTATACAGACGAAGTATACGGGTGGAACGGTCTTGCATATATTCGCAGGTGAGCGGGTTAACGATCCTGAAGTCATTAAAGGGTTGATTCGTAAAGTTTGCGAACGCTATCATTTGCCGTACTTTACCTTTACACCTACGTTTAGTGTTTGTCCTTCGCATGGTTATATAGCAGGGGAACATTGTACCTGTCCGGAATGCGGTGCGGAGGCGGAGGTATATTCGCGTGTGGTGGGTTATCTGCGGCCGGTGAACCAGTGGAATAAAGGTAAACGGGAAGAGTTTAGAACGAGAAAGACATTTGTTGTTGAGCCGGTAAAACCACTTGAAGTCGAGGTGAAAAAGGCGGTGGCTAGTGGGGCGTTGGATTCGACTATGAAGATAGGTAAAACGATGGGTGTTAAGGATAATTACGGGGCTGGTGATGGGTATAAGCAGTTGGATTTGATTAGTTTTGGTGATGCGGTGGATGAAAAGGAGTGAGTGGTGGGGTTATTGAAGGAGGTAAAAAATACGTCCAAAATATACGCAATGGCAATATCCCGAAGTTGTACTCACCACCGGCAAAAATTGCGCTTTTTATCGGTAAAGTCTTAGAGCATAGTTATATAGAGTTAGCCACCTTTTAGTTTGAGATATAAAGTTAAAAAGGTGGTATAGATGTTTAAGATAGAATTCACCGAAGAAGAAATGCAGGCATTAGATTACGAACGTTACCTCCACATCCACCTGCGAGTTCAGCGTAAAATGGGAGCCTTTTGGCTGAAGAGTCATGGACTGAGCCATAAGGAGATATGCCGTCTGACCGGAATCTCGCTCAATACCTTGCGCAACTACCTTCGGGCATATCAAAAAGGGGGTATCGAGGCGTTGAAAAATAATTTTTCCACCAGCCAGAAAGTGAACTGAGACAGCATACAACGACTATTGAGGAATACTTTCGCGAATATCATCCCGCCACAGCGTTAAAGAAGCTATGGGGAAAATTAAAGAACTGACAGGGATTAAGCACAGCGAAAATCGTGTGCGGGAGTTCTATGATCCATTTCCCGTATAATCCACCGGATCTTTATTTGATTGTGTCGTCTCATGTAACTCAATCTGCTTCTGTATGCACACCAAAAGCACGGATAAAATAGATTTTCTGCGGCGATAAAGATAGTGCCGTTCGTCAATTTGCAAAATTCGAGACCTGATACACTTCACTCCAAAATGGTCGTATCGAATAGATTCGACACGCGCTTTCAGAGATATACATGATGTAAAGCAATCACAGCTTTTATCTGCAGTAAATACTGCCAAACATGTGACAACAGTAATTGTAACGTAGAACAAATTATGGGGAAATATCAAGATAACTGGTTAACACCCACCCTGATGGCAGAAGTAAACGAATTTCAATTGGATAAAGTATCATGTAAAAATCACATACCAAATGAAGGTTACACAATGTTTGGTTACAAAATCGAAGTCCATCATATGGACGGTCGAGTTGAGAAGAAGAAGGGTTGGAACTCCACAAAAGCTATTTCTGAAATGTGGAGTGATGATGTTGAATACGTGGAGATACAATTTACCGATATATAACGCTTGATAACCTGCAACAGCACGCGAAAGTGATAGTCACAGCAACCGCCGCTGATTCGGATCGGTCAGCGAAATCACCGATTTTATGCTCCACACAACCCCCGACTTTTCCCATACAAACTCGCCACGGGTTCGCTCCTTCGCTTCTAACACGAAATAAACCTTATCACCTTTTATTTCTATGCTTCCATCTTCCATGTCCATGTCATGCCCCACACAAACGCTCTGATCACAAAAGAACTGGCATTTGGAATCGTAGAAGTAAAAACATCGGAATCGCGGCTTTGTCAGACCCAGCGTCTTCCCCTTCCAGGCGTCAGTATGCAAGAATTCGCCACTCTCCGCTATTTTTTCCGCAATTCTTATCCGCTCTTCGAGATCCTCAATCCTTCGTGAGTGCTCGCAGTCTCGTATCCTTATGCTATCCGGTCTTTTGTCATCTTCCGGGAAAAAGTCATCCACTTCTGCTACTATCACATCCCATCTATTTAGCGGGCTGTTCAGCGGATAAATCCGTTTCAGTTCCCAGTATTCATTTGCTGCAATCGCATGATTGCTTTTTACGCTTAAAACAGTAAACCGTACCTTTGCAGGTAATAGTTCCCTAAACCTACCTGCTTCAAACCATTCCCGTAATGCCCAAACGGTTTTATTTGCACGTTTGAACCGCACCAGCCCGATGTCGCCCTGTAATTTCTGCACGTACACGTGATACGGCGCTTTCTGTTTCAGTTTGGTAGAACACGCTTTTAGCTCGTTCCAGGTTAGTGGTTCCGCTTGCTCTTCCAGTATCCGCTCTACTTCCTTTCTGAACTTCTCGTATGGCATGAGTCATTCTTAATGTTTCAGACATTTGCATTTAAATATTTTGCATTTGTATAGCGAATCTGAAAAACCACAAGATTACACGAGATTAGCACGAGATTTTTGGATTGACATGGGATAAAAGAGCCAATAGAGTGCTTAAGCCTGATCCCTCTTTTTATTTTCTCGTGGAAATCTGCGTAATCTTGTGGTTAGCTAAAGAATCACAAGATTTTTTTCTTATCACCGCCGCACTTCTTTCCGCTGCGCCAACTGATACCCACAAACAACGCTCATATAGCCACTCAACTGCTTGTCCAGCTCTTCGCTGCCAGTATCAACCATAAGAACAGGCGTTTCTTGCAGCTTTTGCGGTGTAGCAAGCGCAATCACATTCTCTACGCCGACCTTCACTATTACTTCTGCACTCAACTGCTGATTGCCACGACCGAAGACAAAACCCTGCGCACCAATAGGGCTAACCAGTAACCTTGCCCTCGGCTCGTGCTCCAGCAATTGCAGCAGTTCCTGTTCATTCAAATCTTTACCCACCAATTTACCGTTCTTCACGGCATCCACACCGAGCAAAGTCTTCTCCTCGCCCCAGCCCAACACCTCCGCGATTTTATGGGTTGTAGTCCCGGCACCTAAGATGTAAAGTTCTTCGGGTATCATGAACTCGGATGCGAACTTTGCTATCTCTTCCTTCGCTCTTTCTTCACTCACACTCTGGAACAAGCTTTTCCCTTGCTGTACCAGAACCAGCTCGTATGGCATGCGTGCATACCCAAATACCGTCATCCGCAGTTCGTTTCGTCTGTATGCGTCTTCATCCGTATCCATTATCTCCGCATCTCGTAGTTCCGTATTGCCCGCCACAAAAAGCTCGACTAATTTCGTGGCACTCTTAGGACTTATCGCAAATACCGCAGAGTGCATCTTCACACCCGCAGGGATTCCTAATATCGGTATCTCTTTGCCGACTACGCTGTACACATCCCGCGCTGTGCCATCACCACCACAGAACAGTAGTAGTTCTACGCCCTGTTCCAGAAATAGCGTACATGCGTTCTTTGTATCCTCATTCGTGCTTTGTCCATCGTACGAGTAGACCACTTCGTAGTTCTGGTTTAATACCGCAGCTTCGCCCATCTCACCTGCGCAAGTAAGAATAGTAGCGTCTATATCCCGCTCTTGCATGCTTTTCTTCGCTCGCGCTAGTGCTATTGGCTGTGCACCTCTGTTCACCGCTTCGTCTACCAGTCCGTCCGTGCCTTTTAGCCCTACTGACCCACCCATTCCCGCTATCGGGTTGATGAGGAAACCTATTTTCACTTTATGTTCTCCACTGAATTATATTCATCAATCATCTTCTAATTTATCCACTTTACCCATAACTTCTGTTCTCGATCAAAACTTTGCTCGGGCCGTTTCAATTTCTCCCTCCTGTTCTATAATCTGAAGTTGAATTGCCTGAGGGATCGTTATTTCCGCTGCCCCCTCGGAATTAAGTTTCTCATACAGTATTCTGATCATATCTTCATCTATTTTATTAAGAAAGCGGAAAGTTGATGCTGCAAGATAAGTTTGATTGTCTTCAAAAGCAATCCATTTGCGACCCAAACATTCGGCTGCAGCGCCCGTGGTGTTTGAGCCGGCGAAAATATCTAAAACCGTATCCCCAGCATCAGTCAGCAATTTTATAAAGAATTCGGGGAGTTTCTGTGGAAATCTTGCAGGGTGTGGTTTCACCCCTAAAATCTTGCAGCATCGCAGATATTGTGAACTACTTTCAGTATTCGGGATTTGCAATAGATTTGGTGGAATTGCACCACCATTATCTACACCAAAGCGAGCACTTATATCATGTCCTGAAGGTCTTTTTTTTGGGGAATAGTATTTTTTGCTGTTCTGAAGCAAGAGTTTCATCCTTTCAGAATAAGGAACTAACACATTGGTTATATCCGCTTTTGGAAAGTCTGTCTTTGCCAGCCACCAAACGGTGTTAACCGCATCTTTAACACGAATCTTACGCTTGTTTACCCATTCTATGGGGGATGGCAATTTGGATGGGTTAAACCAGAAAAATTCTTCTGCCAAGTTCCATCCTTGCTCATCACAGAGTCTTATAAGAATTCTATAATTGTATAGAGAGCGAACAGGTCTTTCTCTACGATAAGCACCCCCAAGGTCAAGTACAAAGCTACCCTTTTCCTTTAACACCCTTTTTACTTCAATAGTGAATGACAAAAGCCAATCTACATATTCATTCTGATCTACGTTACCATACTCCTTTTGACGTAATAGTGCAAATGGTGGTGATGTCAGAACAAGATCTATTGACTCGTCAGGCAGGCATTTCAGTAAGTCAATGGCATCATCCAAATACGCTGTACCGTAATGGGTAGTGTATAAAGGTTTAGATAAAGATCTCATCAGTATTCCTCCAGTTTGTAAATCCAACTAGTCATTATTTTCCACAGTACTGTCACAGCGAAATAAACTTCAGGATCTCTCGTTTTAAGTTCTTCTATTTCGTAAATGTATCTTTGCTGATCTTGAGTGCCAATAATATAGGCCACCCACGGGCGAGCATCATCATCCACTAAAAGACTTAGCATATCCTGATGGGTAAACTTACCTGCCTTACTTAAAGCCCATGAAATTCCTGAACGTTTAGCAGGAGGGGCTATAGGAAATTCACGGATAATCTCTGGAGTAAAACGCTGAGCTAACTTAGCTAAAGCTCTAGCAGCTTCAATGCGAATACTTTCTTCAACTGCTGTAAAGCTTTCAATAAGTGCATTCAACGCTCCTTTGTCCTGCAGCTCACCAAGAGCCCAAGCAGCTCCAGCACGTATTTCTGGGTGTTGCTCATTATCCAACACAGTGTCTATTAAAAGTTGAGAGGAAGCATCTTTAACAATTTCACCCAAGACGATAACAGCTTCTAACCTGTTTTGCAAGTATTCATCACTTAAACACGCCTCAATAAAGTCATACCCACGCTTATCATCACGATGTGCAAGACTTGCAGCAATTTCAAGCCTTACATAGATATGTTCACTGGAATCATTAAGCTTGTTAACCAGAGAATCAGAAGCTTCTGGAGAATCAAAGAAAGCAAGAGCTTTCGCTGCCATGTATCTCTTGTTTAGCGATGTACTTGAGAGTAATTTGACATAATGGCTTTCGGAAGCAGATTTATCACAGTCTAAGCCAAAAGTCACAGGAACCACCGAGGCCAGAATTTGATTTACAGCGATGTTATCATCGTTCTTAACAAAAGGCATCATAACTTGTCCTTTTTTTGAAAGTCTTAGGGTAATAAGTCGTTTATCAGCCTGCCTCCGATATTGAATTCGATCTTGGCTAACCGAAGTGATAGTACCGGAAGCATTAGCAATCGTGGCAGGCCAGATTATTCTAATCTCAAAACCTTCTTCAGCACCTTTTGGCTTGGTTGAAACAGCACGACCATCTCTTTGAGCTAATCGGAGGTCTTTTACTGAAACATATTGTATAAGTTCGTTTGCCTGCCAATCAACCGGTTTATCACCTGCTCGATTACAGACCACAAACGCTACAAAATCATTGTCCGCTAAACCATAATCCCATCCTCTCGCGGGATCTACTTGAGAATGAGACATGGAGATTTCCAGTTTAGTCTTTGTGCGGCATTCAATACATTTTCCACAATCTACACAAAGGATGTCCGGCACTCTGATACGTTTAATTTTAATGTTTTTCCAAATCTTGAAGCTCCTTGAACCACGTTCAAGCTCAATGGGTGTGTGTCCTTGTTCTTCCAGGTTGTTAAAAACTGCGATAGTGCCAGTTGCACCCATAGAAATTTTTTCTAAAAAACTTACATCCGATTTAAACGAGCGCCGATTTACCATTTTAGTCCTTCCTTTGATATGTTGTATTATTTGCCCGTGCCTCCCTCCAACCTAGGGTATTCATCTGCTTTAGGATTTAGTTTTCTACAAGGGCAGGAAATATGTTCGTATCCATCCACTTTTTCATATCTTACGAATTTATGGCATTTGTCACATTCAATTTCACACTCTATATCCTTCCAGTTTTGAACAATATCTCTAATTTCTGGAGAACTGTAATCTGTTTCAGACTCTTTCCAATGATCACAGAAATTCCTAAATCCCATATCGGCTTCAAAATCCGATATCGATTTTACAATTGAATGGTCTGATTTTAGCTTTTTCCGCATTCTCGCCCTAAATGCTTGAACGAGTTCGGAAAGAGTATACTCATTTCGCCTATTGTATTTCACCGAAGACTCTAAATTTTCACACAAGTCTTGAAGTACCCATTCTAAATATCTACCAAACATCCACCCAGCCTCGGTAGGTTTATCTTGCGAAAGCAATTCATCTATTTGCTCGTAACTATTCGTCCCTGGTTCTATTCTTGGCCCCATCGTATAATCCCAACCTAAAAAGCGTTTTCTTATCCAGTGGGGGAAGCTCCTTTGAAGACGGTCCAGCCAAATTGAATCATGAGTAAAAAGTAGAATCTGGTAATCTGAAAAATGTTCAGATAATAGATCAATGACTCTTGGTCTTTTGTAAGTGTCAAAACTATTGATTACATCATCTAAGATTAGAAATTTGAAATTATGATTTAAATGTTTAGCGGAAGCTAAGAATATCGATAGTCCAAAACTATTCAATTGTGACTCGCTTAAGAATTTATAAGCAGGACTAATTGGGTCGCCACCGAACGTAATTTCAAGCTCAACTGCTTTGTCTTTCCCAGAATATAACTTTATTTTAGGATCATCAAGAACGTTACTGTCCCGCTCTAAGATTTTAAAATATGTGGACACATCAGAGGAAATCGCATCAAAAGACACTTGCACACTTTCCTTGGTATCTTCAACATAATCCGCTCTTATCTCTTCATATGCGCTCTTTATTGCTTCAAGCCTCTCAATCTTTTTAGTCAATCTATTCAATTTCACGAAGCTCTCTTGTAACTTACTTGCCTGCAGAAAATCATCGACCAACGCTTTTCGAGATTCATCTTTTTCAAGATTTTCAACACGACTTGAAATCTCTTCTTTAATTTCACTTTCCGAATCAAATAAGGATTCAAACTCTTTTGTATATACCTTCGTAAGAAAATCAAATTCTTTGTCTATGGTTTCTATCTTTTTTCCCAGCATATCCCTGCATTCTTTCAACGGCAAAATTACATTTTTCAGATCTTCCTTGAACTCTATAAGTGGTGGCTCAAGCTCTTTTTCTTCTAAATACGAACTTGTATGCTCGATTTTCCGGATTATGCCATCAATTGATGAAAAGAGTTCTTCCCTTCTCTTTTCAAGTTCTTCTCTCCCCTTTCTTAATTCATCTAAATGACTTTGTTTACTTTTGATATGTTCGATTAAATTGCCTTCATAAGGTTGGTCACAAAGAGGACATCTATCATATATCTCAAGAGAGTCAATAGCTTTTATGCCATTTTCGTACAAATCTAAAAGAACGAGTTTTGATATTTCATCTTCATCTTCCTTGAACTTTGTAAAGTCTTCTTGAAATTTAGAAATATTTGAGCGTATATCTTCCACCGGATAGAACTGGTTAATAATCCCTTGAACATCTTTCCATAGCTGAAGTTTTTTAGTTCTTTCGTCTTTTTCAACTTGCTCTCTTATTTTTTCAAAGTTGGTCTTTACTTCAGTTATTTCTTTAACCGACACAAAACCTTGACGGTTAAAGACAATATTTAAAGTTTTTATGAAACTTGCTAGGTCTTTAGGTTCTTCTCTGGAAGCCTCTCGATATTCTTTGCCATACTTATCTCTCTCGTTTTTTAAATCTTCTAACTTTTCTTGCAAGAGTCTTGAGCCAGTCTGCAATTGATTCTGAATATTAATCACATTTCCGAAACCCATCTGGTATGACAAAATTTCGTATTTCTTTGCTTTCTCTTTATATACAAATTCAGTAAGATCGCGATACCTCAAGTGGCAAGGATATGGAATAAAGTCCTTCATCTCTGATAATTTCCCCTCAATTTTAGGTCTGGTTATTCGACTATGATCAAATTCTGCCCTAATTTTTCCGATTTCTCTATTCATAAATTCAACTTCTATCCACGTTTGACCATCTTTGGCTTCTTTGTGAGGAAAAGCATGTTCTCCCGCACCTTCACGGGCAAGGTGTCTTATTCTGCCAGAATACAACCACTCCCACGCATCAACAATAGAACTTTTACCGGTGCCATTCTTCCCGTAAATCATCATTGACTGGATGAACCTACCCTTCTGGAAGTTAAGTTCTAAAGGGGGCGTGTTTATACCTCGAAATCCTGAAATAGTGATCTTCTGAATCTCTGCCATATTAACCCTCAGCTATCCCCTTTTCTAATTGTTCAGATACCCACTCCAAGAATTTGCTAACGTCAAACCCATCTTCAGAGACACAAGATTTCATTTCAACAATTATATCTTCCTCATATTTTCCTGAGCTAACAGCTTCTTCAAACCATTTAATGGGATCTTTCATTTAATCACCTCTAATTATATTAAAGCGCCATCTAATATAACACTAGTATATCCACATTTTGCATATATCAGTAGTTCCGAACCAATATAGTTTCGAACACGTACACAACCACTTTAAACCTATGGGGTCAAAATGAGGTTGGATTTGTAGGCTACTAAAATCACACAACAGTGTCTCATTCTACGTTTATGCGTTGGATATGGGGTT
>JAPVWK010000011.1 GCA_028572065.1 Candidatus Methanophagales archaeon | reverse complement strand
GGTAAAGACGTAGCAACAGTTGTGAAAGACAGACATGACACGATAAAAGCGTTCCTGATAATAATAAAAGTACCGGAAGCAATAGCGAATAAAGATGCGTGCATAATCGAGCATGAATTGGAATCGAAAACCATAGTGCAACTGAAGAGTTTTGTGAACTTTGTAAAATCCGCGCCTGATTATCCGCAATGGCTCGAGCATTTTGAGATCTACTGTAAGACTGGAAAACATCCCTGCGAAGAAAAGAAGGGAAAGAATATCGGTTCTTCAACAAAGCCCAAACTTTTTTAGGTTTTTAGAGCATACCCAAACTTTTTTAGGGCACACTATTTATGTACCTAACGCCTATATATCCTATTACATTTAGGGTGACCTAAATCGAATGTATGGAGAAAATATAAATGGACGAAATGGGGATAACGAGGGTGATGAAGGAGCTTGCGAGGCTACTTCAAGATATATCAATTACAGAAGCGGAAGAAGGTGGAAGGGACGAACGGATTGAAGCGATAAAACGTGAGTTGGGCTCGTGGTTTATTGACGGCTATACCCTCTATCAGGCGTCATAATCCTGAAACGGATTGTAGGAGGTAAAGAATAGTAATGGAAAACGGAAATGGGAAGAGGCGGATATGGGAATTCAAGTCATATACAATCAATCGAATCCTTGGGTTGTGTTTCGATGAGAGTGGGCTTAAGAGTTTATTTAAGGAATTGAAACTGAACTATACCCCTCAAGGTTCTGCATTGCCTGAAATGTATCAGCAACTGGCGCAGATATGCAGAACGCAGAGTTCGCACGCGAAACGGGTAGAAAAAATACTGGAGAAGCAGTTCGCACCGCATAAAAAAGATTTAGCGACTTTAGACTTGCAAAAGCTATATGCGTTTTTAGCAGGTGAGAACAGAACAGCCTTTAAAGGCATACCGATCGCGGCTATTATCTGGTTTGGAGCACGAAATGGCGATACGAATCGCGATAAAGACGGGAACGTTAACGAAAGCGGAGAGCTTGAGACAACAATTTCCATGACTCTTCAGTTGCGGGAATATCAAGCGCTGCGGTTTCACGATGAGCTTATCCAGAACTTACCTGAATCTATTGACAAAGCAGAGGATATAATTAAGGTTTTAAATGATGCTCGGGGCTCGAATGTGAAGTTGCAACGCAGATGTGAGCGGTTGGAACAGAAAAAGGAAGAGTTGATTTCAGAGCGTGAGACAATAAAGAGCGATAAAATCTGGCTGGTTCATGATTTGGACGACCAAAAGCGATTGAATGGCCAGTTAGTAAGAAGGGTAGAGGGGCTGAGTGGCGAAACAACGTTTGAAGATCTTAACGCTATGAAAACAGAAATTGAGTTCTTTAGAGAAGAAATAAAGAGGCTGAACAAGGAAAACGCAGAATTGATGAAGCTATACGTATCAGAATCCGATTACCTGTTGAGTGGCCGGGCAAATACCGGGATGGAGGTACAGCTCGCGTGTTCTGGTCGTAATTGTAATCCTTTAGAAGTGGAGACTCAGCTTAATGACGTGAGTGTGGCTTATGTTGGCGGGGTGGAATCACTTGAGTCGAGCTACAAGGATATGGCACAATCTTTTGGTTGCCCTTTCTGTTACCACGGCGGGCACTGTGAGCGGGGTAAACGGGAGATAGAAGGCATTGTGGAAAGAAATGACGTGATATTTTGTCCTGTAGACATAAACAGCCATAACGCCTGTCGGATGGTTAAAGAAGCATGCAAACTGCGGAACAAGTCCTGTTATTTCCTGCGCAGTTCGGGTTTGAGTGCGTTTAAGAAGTCTCTGATGACTTTAGCTGTGGAGGGTTAGGGCGAGAAGGAGCGAAAACTAAAAACATGGTATGCGATTGTGGGTGCGATGGGAAATGCAAAAAGTGCCGCTGCAAGCAAAAGCGGTCCGAAGACGAGGTGGACGAAGGCCCGAATGTAAAAGGGGACTTTTTCCAGAGCTAAGGGCATATGTTCTCCAACTAAGATCCAAAACTCGGGTTTCATCGTAAAACCTAACTTTATTAGGGTTTTGTAGCCCAAACCGAAACTTATTAGGGTGGGGTTTTTATTTTCCTAACTTTATATAGGTGATAGATGTAAAATGAAACTCGGGAAAAGGCATATTGGGCTGTTGGTACTAAGTGCGCTACTTTTGATGGGCAGTGTAGATGCGAAAGATTGTGGGACGGGAATTGCGGATTGCATATGTGGCGACACGGTCGTTGCAGACTGGACATTTACGGGTGATTTACGCTGTCAGTCTGAGACGCATGGCTTGACCGTCGGAGCAGACGGTATTACCATTGACGGTGCCGGATTCAAGTTAACGGGCAGCGAAACCGCAAGTGTCTGTGACTGGGTCGGTGAATCCAATCCTGGAACAGGCTATTGCGGTATTTTCAATCTGGGACATGACAATGTGGTGATAAAGAACCTGGAGCTAGAAAAATTCTGCACAGGGATCGGTCTTCAAGGTTCGGGTGCAAACCCTGTTGTGAGTAACACGATAGTGGACTGTGAAGTACACGACAACGGCAACGCGACATGTACTACCGATACCGCTACGCATGGAATACATGCCTGCTATGTACACAGGTGCACAATAAGCAACAACCGGATTTACAGCAATACAGGAACGGGCGCAGGCTGTGGTGACGGTGGCAACGGTATATTTCTTTATGCAGGCGGTGAAGCCTTCACGAATAACACTATCACAAAAAACAGAATCTACAACAACAGGAAAGGCGGGTTCTTCGCCAAGAAGGGGCTTCAGCATGCCAGGATTACCGATAACCACGTCTATGGCAACGGTCAGGGCGGAATTATACTGCGTTGCAGGACGTCAAACTACAATCTTATCGAGGGCAATAACGCATCCGGCAACTACGGAGACGGGATATTCATAGGCAGTGAGTATAACAAAGTCAGGAATAATGTTGTGAAGAACAATATGGCGGGTTTTAAGGTCAAGTCAAAAGATACCGTTGGCGATGGAGACGGGATAAACATGGGCAGGAATCGTGAATCAAATAACAATGAACTATTATCAAACGAAGTGTGTGGAAACGAGGGTACGGATATAGAAGTAGAACCCGACTGTGTGGGTAATCACGGTAAAGACAATACCTGCGACACGACCTCGAATCATGACGATGACGGAGCTACTGGATGTACTAACGGATGCCCGGAAGAGCTAAATGCTGAGCAGTTAGCCAGAGAACTGAAAGAACAGGGCTGGGTGGTGTACGGTGCTGAATGGTGTGGGGCGTGCAAAAAGCAAAAGACAGAGTTTGGTGATGCGTTCCAGCACGTGAACTACGTGGATTGCGGTAATACAGAAAATCCGAATCCTGCGTGTAAAGAAGCGGGTATTGGGCCTATTCCTTGTTGGGTTTCGCCGAACGGGACTCATCATACAGGCTACAAGAATCTGGTACTATTATCAGAGCTTGCGAGTGAATATCAAGTAGAAGAACAGCCTGCCGCAATGCCTATTTCAACGCCAACGACTCCGGGGTTCGGATCGGTATTTGCGATGATTGCGGTGATTGCCGTTATAGTTATCATTCATAAAAGAAAGAAGCGGTGCTAAGAAAGAGAATAGGGAATATCTGCATCAGCTAAAAGATGACTACGGAAAAAACGAGCTTTATGCTCCTCGCAGCAATATGCTTGGCTGGTATTGCACTTGCGATTGCACAACCTGCTTCTGTCTCTTCTGACGGTACGGTATCGTGTGCAAACATAACCGCGTGGTATCCCTTAGATGGAAATATTAACGACATCGAAGGAGCATCAAGAGCCTTCAACGTCTCTACAAACCAACCGGTAACTGTCAGTTGGCTGCTAAACGGGACAGAAGTATTTAACAAATCAGGTGTGAACATCTCTGGATATACTGCAACCGCAGCAGCGGGTTACTGTAACGTTACTGCTTATGTTCACAGCGAAAACAGCAGCGCCGTGCGAACGTGGTGGTGGACCGTTAGGACCGTTACCGTTAATGATACCACCCCTCCTGAAATTGTTGACTATGCACCAACCGGAACAAAAGTATCAATAAAAACAGACGTTACGGCAACCTTCAACGAACCAATGAATAATTCTACATTGAATAATGCGACAGTAATCGTCTGTAACGGTTCCGGCAGCACCGTAACAGGCGATATAACTTACGATTCCGAAACAGTTACTTTTGACCCTCTCCGCGAACTTGAATACAACGAAACATATGATGTAACCATTACAGAAGGTGTGCAAGACCTCGCGGGTACTAATCTGGTATCGGATTTTTGCTGGAACTTCACGACACGGCGCGAGATTTTAATAACTCCTATCATTATCTCCGGATATGTAACCTACAACGAAGGCGCTCCACAGAACGTAAGCGTTAACATAACGAGTCTGAACACGAATAAGAGCTTTGCTGTGACAACGGCACCGAACTCAAACTACTATCGGATGCAGACTGATTCAACGCACATTCGTGCAGGCGATATAATCAGAATCAATGCAACCGATGGGTGGGGCTATAATGAAACGTCTTATACATTATCCGAAGCTGATAGAGAAAGTGGTGGATTCAGGCAGAACCTGACACTTGTGTCCAATATACCGGATCTGATCATCAGCGACTGGTCAAGTGAATGGATTAGCACAGAAAATGGACCCTATAACATCACCTATACGGTAAAGAACATCGGTGACGAAAAAGCAGATGGAAGCACCACGGTCGTCTGCATTGATGGCATTGATGTCGCGAAAGATGCCGTTCCAGCACTGGCATCTAGTGCGAACTACACCAGCACCGTTGGTCCTCTTCCGTTCAATAGCACACCACGCAATAATAGCCTTGTGATTGCTGTTTGTGCTGACGGTGACAATGCAGTTGAAGAGAGGAATGAGATAAACAACTGCCTGACGAAGGAGTTTCCGATTAACCTGCGTATCACCGGATGTGATATGGACTGGATTGACGAGGCAAATGGAAAATTTAGTATCGTTTATATGGTTGTAAACGACTATTCTCCACATCCCGGAGGAGCCTATGCAGTTGCGAGCAACACAACCATTAATATTACAAATATTATGATTAACGGTTCTGTTTCTAATGTTACCACTATCAAGGACCCGGTTCCGACACTGGCACCATACTACGTACCGTCTGCGGAGGAATGCTATAAAAGCACATTACCCTTCCTCTGTGCACCCAATAGGACGGTTGTAATCAAGGAACTTCGTGCAGATGGTGATAACGAAATCTCTGAGAGCAATGAGGCCG
This sequence comes from Candidatus Methanophagales archaeon, assembly GCA_028572065.1. Lineage (GTDB taxonomy): Archaea > Halobacteriota > Syntropharchaeia > Alkanophagales > Methanospirareceae > QENJ01. Next base: position 22,348 of record JAPVWK010000011.1, on the reverse strand, counting down.
ACAACTGCTGGCGCTATGAGGTATCGTTTGACTGTCCTGCATATAAATGGGCACCCGACCTGAAAATAGTCAATCACTCAGTCACATGGGTTGACTTTGAGAATAAGACCTTCAACGTCATCTATACAGTAGCAAACATTGGGAATGAAAATGCGGGTGCAAGCACAACACACATCGCGGGTGTGGAATATAATGACCCGGTTGAACCATTGGCTCCCGGTGAAAGCGTGACACACACCGTAGGTCCCTTCACGCTAAGCGGTCTTGAAACTGAAATCACAATCTGTGCAGACAGCAATGATGTAATTGACGAGAGCAACGAGGAGAACAACTGCTGTACCGATAGCATTGGGCAAGCAGAGTTGACTATCTATATTAAAGAACGAACATGGATTAATGCGCTAAATAAAACATACAGCGTCAGTTTTTGGGCAACTAACAATGGCGGTGCGGCTTCAGGTGCGTGCAAGGTATATGCGTATATAGATGGTAGAGATAATGCAAGTGCAACATGTGATATTGCCAGCGTACCAGCGCCGGTACCGCAGCAAAAAAATGCTATAACAAAATCAATCGGACCGTTCACGATGACCGGGAAAAACGACACGATCAAATTGTGTATAGAATGGGAAGATGGTAATAAACGTAGCTGCACCGACCCTACCTCGCCAATTAGCGTGTTCAGATATGAAGGATGCTTAGCAGATGACGGCACTCTCTACTCATGCAGCAGTGATAAGTTGGTGAAGAAAAGCTGCATATTTCTCGCGGATATGTATTGCGACTACGAGCATACCGGAAAATACTACGGTGGCAACGGTCTGGTTATAGGAGCGGCTAATATCACCATTGACGGTAACGGTTATGCGATAGTAGGTGATAGGTCTAAATGCAAAGGGTACGAATGGGACGACTGTCAGTACAGAGGAATCAGCTATCTGGGAATCCCCTATGATAACGTCACGATAAAGAATCTGGAGGTCAGTAACTTCTGTAACGGGATTGCCATCAGAGACGTGAATAACTACTGGATAGAGAACTGCTCGGTTCATGACAACGGTCCTGGTGGTGATACTAATAAATACACCTACGGAATTACCGTGCTGAACTCAAGCTATACTACAATAGACAATTGCAGTGTTTACAACAATACCGGTATTCTCACTGATGAGAATGTATGCGGGGGTCATGGAATAAACTTCGATGAGAGCAGTGATTACTGTCGAGTCACAAATAGCCACATCTTTCACAACTACCTCTCAGGCATACTCGCTACTCCCACCTGCAAATACCTTTATATCGCCAACAACATCATAGAAGAAAACGGGTATTGTAACGAATCAGGATTCTGCGCAGGTATCAACCTGCACTGGAAAGGCGGCTTCGGGCAGATAACAAACTCAACTGTCGAGCACAATGTGATACGGAACAATACCGGTCCCGGAATCTACGTGACTCAGGGCTATACTACCCTCACGAATAATCTCGTGAGTATAAGTAAAAATGGTACAAATGTTACGGGCATTGGAATCTTCGTTGACGGTGGACAGGTTACTTACCTCCATAACAATACGTGCTGCGAAAACGAAGGCACGGACATCTTCGATAGAGGGTTTACAACTTACGGCGATGACAATACCTGCAACACGACTTTCAATTATGATGACGAAGGAACATCCGGCTGCAACTTCTATTGCCGCGGTGTAAACGGCGTTTGTGTGGGTGCAACCAGAACTTTCAGGTGTGGCGACTTTGTAACAGAGAGCTGCACGTTCAACCGCAGCATGAGCTGTCGAGGCAGCGCGGGAGACGGTTTAATCGTGGGTGCGGATAACGTTACTATTGACGGCGCAGGTTATGCACTCACGGGTGACTACTCCGGCACCGGAATCATCAGCAACCACACAAACGTCACGATAACGAACTTGCAGGTAGAGGACTTCTCTACCGGCATGAACATCGGGAACGCGAACACAACAGTAGCTACTTGCGTGGTGCGTACGAACCTTGTAACAGGCTTAAACGTAAGTGCGAATAACGGCACCGTGCGTAATAACCGGATTTACGATAATGCCGGACCCGGTATATTTGTGAACGGCGTAAACAGCACTTTTGTGAATAATACGGTGGCACGGAATAAAGGTTACGGTATCTATTTCAGTCCTTACGCGAGAGGCAATAACATAACCACGAATTTCTTCGGTGATAACGAAGACTTGGAGATATACAACGACAACGGTGCATCCAATACCGGATATAATAACACCTGTGATACAGCATACAATTACAATGATACAGGAATGACGGATTATAACTGCACATACGCTTGGACACTGCCCGACCTCGTGATCAGTGATAAGCACGAGGACTGGGTTGACGAGAAATCGGCACGTTACAGCGTCACCTACACGGTAGATAATATCGGGAAACCGAATTCTCGGTCCGCGGATTCGAGCATGACTTACCTGTATATCAATTATGGTTTTACTGCTACAGACGGGGTTCCTTCGTTGAATGCAAGTGCGAACTATAGCTCGACTTTTGATACAACACAGGCGATGAAAGATGATAAAGATACAATCAATGTCTGTGCAGATGGTGCGGATGCGGTCAAAGAGAACAACGAAGCGGATACATACTTTTATAATGACGTTTTATCTGAATACTATAATTTAGCCGGTTTTTTTGCGGATAAAGAAGCGAACAACTGCCTTGAGAACGTGTTTTCTAAGTGTGGAACTACTTACGACTGGGATGCAGATGCTGCGTGCAGGGCTGCGGATGGCACGGAATACAGATGTGGTGACCCGGACCCGGACAAGAGAATAGTAATGAAGAGCTGCGTGTTCACCGGAAATATGAAGTGCCCGTCAGGACACGGATTGATAGTCGGTAGAAGCGGCATTATAATTGATGGTAAAGGATTTGCAATAGGCAGAGATGAATCTGCATCCTCATGTGCGAGTGTCACGGAGAACAATCCAAGTGGTGGCGATTGTGGTATTTTAAACACGGAGCATAACAATGTCGAGATAACCAACTTAGAGATTGTACATTTCTGCAACGGAATCGGGATTCAAGGTAGCAAAGCAAAACCTATCAATGGTAATATCATAGAGCGCTGCAAGATACATGACAACGGCAATCCCACGGGTAAGAGCCACGGAATACACATGGCATGTGTGAAAGGCACCACGATACGGAATAATGAGATCTATAACAACCGGGGCACAGGCGTAAGCTGCGGTGACGGCGGCAACGGTATTTTTCTATATGCCGGGGGCATAGGTACTGCAAATAATGACATTTCAGGAAACTCCCTCCACAATAACGACCGAGCCGGTTTCTGGACCAAGCAAGGGATGCAAGGCTGCACGATTAATAATAACAAAGTTTGGGGCAACAGCCGCGGTTCCGGTTTAGTTACAATGACCGGCGGGCTCGTGTTGCAGTGCGTGCAGTCAAGCAATAACCGAATAGAAGGCAACGAAGTGTGGGATAACGCTGGCAGAGGCGGAATTTTCATCGGTGGTGCGGGTAATACACTCAGTAATAATGACGTGCATGATAATAAAGGTGATGGTATCTATATGGGCAGAAATGATGGGTCAAGGAACAATGAATTAAACGGTAATAATGTCTGTGACAATGAGGATATGGATATAAGGACCTGCGGGATGGATTACGGCAATACTGGCGATAACAATCATTGTGATACGACAGACAATTACGCTGATACCAACGCACCAGAAGGCAGCAAATGTGCAAAGAAGTGTTCAACCGTCCCAAAGCCCGACCTTGAGATTACGGGCAAGAACGAGACCTGGATCGTGGAAGGGAAGAGCTACAAAGTAAAATACACGGTGCGGAACATCGGAGAAGTAAATGCAAATGCGAGCACCACACGCATCCAGATTATCAATGGCGATTCTAAGACCCACAACATTTCGGCATTGGCACCAGCCGGAAGCGAAACATACGAAGCCGGTCCGTTCAATATGTCGGGAGATAGCGATACGATCGAGGTTTGTGTGGACTGCAAAGGATTAGTAGAAAAATATGGTTTGGACAGCCGGGCTAACAACTGCCTGACGAACACGTGGTCCGCTCTACCTGACCTCATAGTCACGGAGATCTTATTGCCAGACCGGCTTTCCTTTGGTACGTCGAACCTCATTACCGCCAGGATAAAAAACGCAGGCACTGTTAGAACAAACAAAACGTTTAGAATCGCTTTGTTCATTGTGCCGAGTGACGTGCCCATAGACACTGCGTCAGCGCAGTCAGAACTTACCGCCGGTAGTGATACCCTGGTAAAACTATCGTGGACACCGTCAGCACCTGGAAAATACACGCTGAAGGTAGTTGCTGACTGGGTATCAGACAGGCATGAAGGCGAAATACACGAGTCAAATGAGGGCAACAACGAAAAGCTATTAACGATTACAGAAGGTACGCTAGGTCTTGAACTGCCGGAAGGCCCCATTAGAGGTGGCGGAGGCGGTGGTGGCGGTGCTACGAAAAACACAGAAAATATAGATGTACCCGGGGCAGATGCAGGCGAAATAAGTACAGGCGCGGCAACCAAAGAAGTGCCAGTGAATGAGTCCAAGACGGTAAAAGAAGAGCAAAAGATGGGTACGGGCCATCCATTTGGCGAAGGCGAAACGATAGAAACGGTAAAAGTAGTAGCGCCTGTACTTTTAGTCGTGGCGTTGATAACAATAGTGGTTGTGCTGTTTTACCTGGGCTACCGCAAGGAGAAGAAGGTGTATCGGCGGAGGCGATAAAAAGATACGACAAATTCGTAACAAATGTTGCGATAGTCGAAGCAAAAGAAGCAGTTTTTGCTTGATATGCCCTAACATTTTTAGGTTTTGCAAACAACCCCGAATCTTGTTAGGGTTGGGTTTTTGCAGACCTAACAACTATATTATTTATTAATGGAAACAGAAACGAACAGGTTGAATGTGCCTCGGGGGTGAAACCACAAAATGTTTATAGAAAGCATACCACAGATTTTACAATCCGCTGTATATATCGTATCTACAGCCATGCTCTATCCGGTCATCATCATATTACTCGGGTTGACCGCAGTACTTGTGGTAGAACTCGGCATGTTCTCGTTTGAAGCGTTTAAGCGAGCAGGTCGTCTAAAGCAAGAAACCACGGTTAAAGAAAAAGGATCAAAAGCCAAACGTTTTTTAGCATTCTTTTCACGACATGAGCACAAAGATATGGAAAAAGGCGCGCTTGATGCGAAGGTGCTGATGGCGAACGGTGAATTTGAAGAGGGAGTGACCATGCTTGAGGATTGCACCACAAAACGGTTCGTCTATATTTTTTTAGACGGTCTTTTAGCGGTTAAGGTTAAGGACGTCAAACTAAACAATCCGAAACCGGCATTTGCACATTTAGACATTTTTTCGTTAAATCTCGAGAAGCTGTTGCAGAAAGTGGGACGGATGATTTCAAAACGGCTGGAGCTAACGAACGTGATGGTCCGGCTAGGACCGATGTTCGGGCTTATGGGTACGTTGATACCGATGGGACCCGCACTACTGGCACTCACGAAAGGAGACATAAACACGCTCGCAGGCAATCTAATAATAGCATTTGGTACAACAGTCATAGGTTTGCTGATCGGTGGCGTTGCATATTTTATATCCACGGTCAGAACACGCTGGTATAAACACGATATGAACGACATCCATTACATTTGCGAGGTGCTGTTTGAGGGTGACTAAAAAACCACGAGATTACACAGATTAACACAACACTTTTTCTTTTTCGCGGAAAAGAAAACCTGTGCTAAAAGAAAAACAAATATGTGTGACCAGGAGGTCATAAAAAATGAAAAAAAGGAAATATATGAATAGGGGTGTAGAGAACGGTGAGGGCGATAATGGCGACCAAGACCCGATGTCGGGTGTTGCCAATCTGTTCGACGTGGCGATGATATTTGCACTGGGGTTGATGGTGATGCTACTGATGTATATGAGCGTCCCGGAGTTTTTAACGCAGCAGGATATAACAATCGTGAAGAATCCGGGTCAGCCGAACATGGAAATAATAGTGAAAAACGGCGAGGAGATAGAAAAGCTGGATATGAGTAATGATACAGTAAAAACGGAAATTCGCGGTGAGATGGGTAGAATATACAAGACAAATGATGGCGGAATGATCTACATACCGGTGGATATGGCAGGATGATGAATAAAGTATGCAGGGGTAGTGTAGAGAATCACAACGAGGTTAGGCAGGACAGCGGATTTTTATGACTGAACTGAACTGGCAAGAGATTTGGGCAGGAAAACAGAAGCAGCGACTGCGGCCATTGAAACTAACGTACGATACGGATTTTCGTGCTAAATTCGCGGAAGACCAATCGGAAATAGCAAAGTACAACGATTTCGAATATGGACGTGCTGCGACAGAGGCACTGGGCGAAATACCGGATAAAGACTGCGAGGTGCTGGAGATAGGTACCGGTCCCGGGACGTTGACGATACCGTTAGCTAAGCGAGTAAAGAGATTAGTTGCAGTTGAGTCTTTCGATACGGCAGTTAATTATTTGAAACGGAATCTGGAAGAAAATCGGGTTGAGAACGTCACGATTTCAAATGCGAACTGGCTGGAAGTTGACGACCGAGAACTCAAAGATGGATTCGATTTGGTGGTCTGCTCCCATTTCCTGTGGCAGGTGAAAGACGTTGAGAACCACTTGCGCAAGATGGAGAATGCTTCGAGAGGCTATTGTGCGGTGATACAACCTGCGGGTCGGGCAGAGCTCGTGAAGGAGCTGTGGCGAAAGATAACCGGTAAAGTTTATAGTGGCGAGTTTGACCCGGATGCCGATCATTTCGTGTATTTGATACTGCGGTTGTGGGGGCGGCTGGTAAACGTACGAATAATGAATTACAGCATAGAGCGGAATTTCGAGCAGGAAGTGAGATACATAGCGAGTTTTATCGGCAGATACGTGGAGGTTGATGCACATGTGAAAGAAACAATCGAGCAGTACGTCTCGGATCGGAATAAAGAGCAGCAGTCGGCAGTGGTGATGTGGTGGAAGGTTGCACCATGATTTGTATAGCAAGGGGTAAAAAACCACGAGATTTCACGAGATTAACACAACACTTTTTCTTTTTCACAAAAAGAAAACCTGTGCTAAAAGAAAAACAAGGTTCTTTTGGTAAAGCTTTTCTTTCTAAGAAAAGGTTTCTCGTGGAAATCTGTGTGATCTTGTGGTTAGCTACAAATATAAGGATTTTGCAGAATAGGTGGTGAAAGATCGTGGATAACGCAAAAGAGCTTAGACTGACTAAACACACGAAGAAGCAGCTTGAATTGCCATATTATGGGTATAGTGTACTGCGATATTTCACTGCTGCTTTATTTGTAGCTGCAATTGTAAGCATATGGCTTGCAATCGTCTTTACCGGTTGGAGTTCGATTTTATGCGTGGCTTTAGGGGTGATCTTACTCTTCGCAGGTGTGTTCTGCCATCTTTCTATGGGCTGGATGACTAACCGAGAAAAGATAGAACTGCTAAAAACCGATTTCTCTGAGCGGTTGGAATGGGCTGGCACGGGAAAAGTGCTGGACATCGGAACAGGACAAGGTCGTGTGGCAATAGGTGTAGCGAAGCAATTTCCGGAGGCGCAAGTGACGGGTGTTGATACGTGGACGAAAGGCTGGAAACTGTTTGGAATGACGAAAGCAGGTGCAGCGCGAAATGCTGTAATTGAGAGTGTAAGTGCCAGATGCAGTTTTCAAACCGGTAGTGCGCTTGACCTGCCATTTGCGGAAGGCGAATTTCAATTGGTGGTAAGTGCTTTTGTGTTTCACGAGGTTAGAATACCAGATCGAACGCTGTTACTAAAAGAAGCTATTCGAGTGCTCGCACCCGGTGGCGTGTTCGTGATATGTGACCTCTTTAACGGTTCGCTTCTGAATACATATAAAGTAAAGAGCGTGCCCGAACTGCTCGAAACGGTGCGACAGATGGGTGCGGAAGAAGTGAAGTATGAACGTCTAAAGGATGCGGGTGTCAAGCTCGGTGGGCTTGTGCATATCTGGGAACTTGGGTATTTGAGCGGGAGGAAAGTGTGATAACAAATCAGGAGGCATTACCGCTTCAGAAGTATTAGGGGATGTAAACATTTCCTAAATTATTTAGGGTTTATTGAAAAACCCGAATCTCTTTAGGGAATAATTTTTCTACACCTAACAACAAATCTTTAAGAAAACGTTGCCGAAAAAAAAAAGCCTCTCAGAAGAAGATGTGGGAACGAAAAAAAGGAAAATGAATGCAAAAGGAATCGGTGTATTATTCGTTATAGTAACGTTTTTGATGTGTGTAGCACCGGTAGGAGCACAGCCTTTGGAAACAGTCTTCGACACCGACGAAGGCACCTATCCAAGCATAATGGGCGTGCATAAAGGCTACTTCACTCCCCAGCATGATATTAACGTTCATCAAATTCACACTTATCCCTGTGCTGGTACGGGTGGTCACAGCGAATACGTTGCATTTTATGAGAACGGAAACGAAATAGCGAATGCCTGCTGGGACGGCTACCAGAGCGATTATCATGATATAAGCTTCGATGTTTCTTTACCGCTTTACAAAGGTGTGGTTTATGGTTATGAGCTCAGAACAGGTTCGTATCCACAGATAGTTCATAATCAAACGCTTATTAATGAATATGGAACAATCAATTGCACTTCGTTCGTTGATGCGAATGGGCGTTTTTATAACAACAGGATACCTGCTATTCGGTTGGAAGGCTATTTTGTGGATGGAGAAGGAGTTCACAACATAGATACCGGTAAGAACTTCTCTACGATTCAAGCTGCAATTGACGACAACGAAACAAAAGACGGGCACATAATCGAAGTGGATGCTGGGACATACAAGGAAAATGTGAACGTTACAAAACGACTCACTTTGCAAGGTATCGGCATGCCAACTGTTGATGCTAATGGTTCAGGGAGTGCGATTACTGTGAGTGTGGATGGCTGCGTTGTGGATGGATTCACTGTAACAGGTGGAGGTTCGGGTTCAGAATCAGATTATTATGCAGGAATTAAGCTAAAATCTGCTGGCAATACGCTCACTAACAACATGGCTGTGAATAATGACTACGGTATCGTGTTATGGAGGAAAAGATCAGATAATAGACTTACAAACAATACTGTCAAATCAAACAAATATGACGGGATTTTCGTATACCATGCCCCAAACAATCATATCATGGGCAATGTGGTAACAGACAATGATGTCGGCATCAACCTGAAAATGAACTGCAGTTACTCTGTTATCTCTGATAATATTATATCTGGTAACAAAGCGTGGGGCTTTCGATTATACATTCCAATGACACGGCCTTCCATGCCGCCCTTTTGCAGCAACTATCTTACTATCACTAACAACAATGTATCAAATAATGGAAATGGTATATATATGTTTTCTGGATTTTCTAGCACTATCACTGATAACACAGTGTGCTCGAACGCTGGATATGGCATGAACCTGCGTCTGTCCTGCTACAATAAGTTAAGAAATAACGTATTGTACGACAATAAATACAATTTCGGTGTGGACTGTGTCGGAACTACTTGGGATCAAGACATAGATACCACGAACACCGTGGATGATAAGCCGATATATTTCCTGGTGGGAATAAGTGGCATAACAATTGATGAGCACACAAACGCGGGATATGTGGGTCTTGTATCATGTAATAAAATAACGGTAAAAAATCTTAATCTGACAAACAACGGACAGGGAATTGTTGTTGCCGAAACACGCAATTCAACTTTGCGTAACAATACTATTATGGCCAATGAGGTAGGCGTTCACGTATACCGTTCTGTGCATAATATTGTTGTTTATCACAACAACTTTGAAAATAATACCATTCAAGCACTTAACACCTGGGGATGGAACATCATGTGGGACAATGGTTCCGTAGAAGGAGGCAATTATTGGTCTGACCACGAATGCACGGGTAATCCAAGTAATGGCAGTCAGCCTTACTATATCCCTAGTGGTACTCAAGATCGTTATCCTTTTGCAGACCCGTTGGGGTGGGGTAGCGTCCACAACAGAGATACTGGTAAGAACTTCCTAACGATTCAAGCGGCGATTGATGACCCCAATACGCAAGTGGGGCACACAATCGAAGTTGACGTTGGAACTTATGTGGAAAATATAGTCATTACAAAACGACTGATCCTGCGTGGTATCGGTATGCCAACAGTTGATGCCAATGGCGCGGGAAGTGCAATTACCGTAAGTGCAGATGGCTGTGTCGTGGAAGGTTTCAATATGACAGGAGGATATGACGCGGGGATTAAGGTAACTTCAGGTAGCAATATGCTCGTCAACAATACGGCGTCTAACAACACTAATTGTGGCATCATGTTGAGGAGTGCATCAAATAATACATTGACAAATAATGTTGTAAGTTCGAACGGATGCGGCATATCCATAGACTATTCTCCAAACAATTACATCATTGACAACAGAATATCAGATAACGAAGCTGGCATAGAATTAATAATGGGTTCCAGTTACAATAATATCACAAATAATACTATATTCTCTAACAAAGTTAGGGGTATTAGACAAACCACTCCTCAACTACCGTCTGCTACTTCGTCTTTTGTCACTTTTGCGAGGACAAGCGGACTAAACATTCCCCAGAAATCATCTAACAATATTTTAAAAGATGATATCCTTTACTCAAGCTCAGATTATAATAGTGACTATCTTACCATCGCTAATAACAACATATCTTATAATGGAAATGGTATAACCTTATCCGATTCCTGCAACAATAACAATATCACAGGTAATATTGTGTCCTTTAACACAGGGAATGGTATATCTCTACATGGCTCCAGTGGTAACAAGCTCAGGAACAACATATTACGTGATAACAGATATAATTTTGGAGTATGGAGTAGGTCAGCATCGGGTTATTATCAGGATATAGATACATCGAATACCGTGAATGAGAAACCAATATATTATTTAGTAGAAAAAAGCGACCTAACAAGCGACATAACTCTTGATGAACATACAAACGCTGGATATGTAGGTATTATATCGTGTCATAACAGGTGGCATAACATCACAGTTAAAAATTTGAATTTGACAAATAACAGACAAGGAATCCTTGTTGTTCGTTCATCGAATGTGATTTTGGATAACAATACTGTCCAGAACAATGAGGAAGGTATCTATTTATATAAATCCGACTACAACCTCATCACGAGTTGCAATGTTTCCAGCAATGCCAAAAACATTTATTTGTACTATTCCAGTAGCAATAATATCACGGGCAACAGTATCTCGAAGGGTAGATGGGGTGTATGGCTATTTTGCGGCGGTTATAGCAATATTATCGGCAACAACGTTTCAAGCAATGGGGATACGGGAATTTCCTTATATTCTTCATCTGGCAATAATATCATTGCAAACACGGTGAGTTCAAACGGCTGCTATGGCATTGATTTACGTGATTCCTCTAACAACGTCCTTACTTGCAACACGGTGTCCGTGAATGGTTATAGTAGTGGTGTGGGGCTCGGGATTAATCTGCATTGTTCCAACAAGAATATCCTGTATCACAATAATCTGATAAATAATACGAAAAATGCACGTGACATAGAGAAAGATAATTTATGGGACAAAGGGTCTATTGTTGGTGGCAATTACTGGTCTGACCACGAATGCACCGGAAATCCCAGTGATGGCACCCAACCTTATATATCACACAGAAGTGTAGACCATTACCCTTTTGAAGACCCGTGGGGGTGGGATAAAGAATGAAAGCTAAAATCGCTATCGTTAGTTTGTTAATGGTTTTGACTTTCTTTTTTGCCATAAATGTAGCGGAAGCGAGTCTCATGGAACTGAAATACGATTTCGCTACATCAATTCTAGAAAAGGAAGCTGAGGGCTATGATATCGAAGAAACAATAATATTCGATACAGGTCCCAGCTCTAATCAGTACCCGAGCATCGCAGGTAGGCATAAAGGCACAATAACACCAGCTAAAACGCTAAATGTAAGCAAGGTATTTACATATTCCTGCGAAGGAACAGGTGGGCACAGTGAATACGTCCGGATACACGGAAATGGTGTGAATGAAACTGTAACATGGGGTGGATACTCCGAAGAGTGGCATAAACTCTCTTTCAACGAGTCTTTCTTATTGGCGGCAAATAAAACTTATTACTACTTGATAAGAACAGGCTCTTATCCACAGATTCATCACACCGATGAATTGAAAGCGGAAGGAGGAATGGGTATAATTAACTGTACTTCGTTTGTGGATGTGAATGATCGTTCTTACACCAATTGTATACCTGCGATTCGGTTGATAGGAGATTTTGTGAATGAAGAAGGAGTTCATAACATAGATACCGGCAAGAACTTCTCAACGATTCAAGTGGCGATTGACGACAACGAAACGCAAGACGGACACAGAATCGAAGTTTATGCAGGAACCTACGTGGAACATGTAAACGTCACAAAGCGGCTTACCCTGCGTGGCATCGGCATGCCGACCGTTGATGCCAATGGCTCAGGGAGTGCGATTACCATCGGTGTAGATGGTTGCGTAGTGGAAGAATTTATTGTGACAGGTGGAGGTTCGCAAGAAGGTAATTTTTTTACAGGTCCTGATGCCGGGATCACGGTATCCTCAGATGGCAATACGCTTGTCAACAACACGGCTTCGAATAATAATTACGGCATTGTGTTGTGGCATGTGTCCGATAACACACTTACAAAAAACATTGCAAAAGCGAACAAATACGATGGCATCTACATAGACTTTTCTTCCAACAATTACATCATTGACAATACGGCATCAGAGAACGAGGTTGGCATCAAAATAATGAGAGCTTCTAATTACAACAAAATCACTAACAATACTATATCCTCTAACAATGAGTGGGGTATTAGACAATTCGTTCCTGAGCTGGCTACCTGGGTCCCATCTTCGAGCAGCTATCTTACTATCGCTAACAATAATGTATCAAATAACGGAAATGGTATATACCTATCTCGTAGCAGCCGTAACACTATCACAGATAACATTGTGTGCTCGAACGAAGGATATGGTATATGGCTTCAACATAAATCCTGCTACAATAAGTTGAGAAAAAACGTATTGCACAATAATAAATACAATTTCGGTGTGGACTGTTTTGGAACCACCAGTTGGGATCAAGACATAGATACCACGAACACCGTGGATGGAAAACCTATATATTACCTGGTGGGAAAAAGTGGCATAACACTTGATGAGAGTACAAACGCGGGCTATGTGGGTCTTATATCGTGCAATAAAATAACGGTAAAAAATCTGAATCTGACAAACAACAAACATGGAATTGTTGTTGCAAAAACACGCAATTCTGTTTTGTGTAATAATACTATAATGAACAATGAGGAAGGTATCTACTTATACGCTTCTGACTATAATATTGTTTATCACAACAACTTTAAAAACAATACCATTCAAGCACTTAACACCTGGGGATGGAACATCATGTGGGACAAGGGTCCAGTGGAAGGTGGCAATTACTGGTCTGACCACGTATGCTCCGGTAACCCGAGCAACGGCAGTCAGCCATATCACAATATTCTAGCTGGTGGTCATATCCCCGGTGGTGGTACAGATAATTATCCATTTGAGGCTAAATGGGGGTGGGTAGAAGAATGATGAAACATAAAAACGTTATCTTTGCCCTATTGGTATTTTTAGCCGTGTTTTTGAGTATCAATGTAGCGGACGCGAGTGTCATAGAATTGACATACGATTTCACGGAACCGGTTGTAGAGAAGGGACTTGAAGGCTATGATGTCATCTCCATGGGTTTGCCCAAAGCGGGCAATGCTGGAATACCAGTACTGCCATTTAAGACGGTAAAGGTGTTGCTACCGTATGGCGATGAGTTAGCTGATATAGAGATTATCCCAGGGAAAAAGGTGCTTCTCGGTAAAGAGTTCTTTATCGAACCGGGTCATGCACAGGTGCATTCCTGCTTCAACGGGACAATAAATCGCACTCCTCCGAATGCAACAGTGTATAATTCTTCGGATGAGTTTCCATCCAGGTTATATTCGTATCTCCCGGTACAGGACCTCTGTGGATACAAAATTCTATTTTTGAATTTGTATCCAGTCCGGTATATACCAAAACCGGGCGAGATATGGTATTATGAGAATCTGACCGTGATGGTGCACACAAAAGAGCAAGGACCGAAAGGAGGATTGGACTTTTACAGGGGTTTGCCGGAAGACAGAGCACGAGTGCTGGAAACGGTAAATAACCTCGAAGAGATAGTTACTTACGACATCCAGAAACCGAAGAAAACAGGGAAGAGAACTTCTATTGTGGACCCATCAGAAGATTATGATTACGTGGTCATCACCACAGAAGCATTGAAGTCTTCCGGTGGTGAATACACATTTCAAGATTTGGTTGCCCGGAAAAATCAAAAAGGAGTCCGGGCAACTATCGTCACTGTTGAACAGATTGAGAACGAACCCGCTTATTACTGTGATGGCACGTATGGAGATGGCTGCGACCCTTCAGTTCCGGGTGGATTTAATGATAACCAGGCGTGGATTCGTAACTTCATAAAAGACGCCTACAACAACTGGGGCATCAAATACGTTCTGCTGGGTGGCGATTACGACCCTGCCAACCCGAACGAGCAGATAATACCCTATCGCGGATTTTACGGTTTTGTTGATCTTCCTGGAGAAGATGACAAAGATGATAAGATACCAGCGGATTTATACTACGCAGCGCTCAACGGCAGTTGGAACGATAATGGAAATAAAAGCAGATGGGGCGAGCCCGGCGAAGCGGATTTGTTAGCTGAGGTGTTCGTGGGAAGGGCACCCGTGGATTCAGAAGATGAATTGTCGAATTTTACGATGAAGACTATTGCTTACGAACGCACGAGTGCATCATACCTCCGCGAGGTGCTGATGGTTGGAGAACTCCTCTGGGAGCCCGACACATGGGGTGGAGATTACAACGATGAAATTAAGTATGGCTCAAGCAATCATGGCTATTGTACTGTGGGCTTTCCTCCATATTTCGATGTGGACACACTTTATGAACGAGATCAGCCAGGATGGTCGTCCTCTGACGTTATGGATAAAATAAATAGCGAGTTCCACATAATAAATGATAATGGTCATGGAAATTTATGGAATGTTATGAAAATGCTGCCCAACGACGTCTATGCCCTTACCAATAACGATTCTTTCTTTGGATATAGCGTGGGTTGTTATACTGGTTCATTTGACAATGGACATACTGATAACTATTTTTATCCTAATGATTGTATTCTGGAACATTTTGTTACATCAGAGCACGGTGCGTTTGCGTATGTAGGAAGTAGCAGGTATACATACAGCATGGATGGAAGCATCGATGGACCTTCTCACCGTTTAGACAGAGAGTTCTGGGACGCGGTTTTCGGTGAGGGAATATTGCACTTGGGAGAAGCGAACCAGGATTCGAAAGAGGATAATATTGGCTCTATTGGAGCGTATGATGGTGCAATGCGCTGGGAGTATTACGCATTCAACCTGCTCGGCGACCCGGAGACGTCTATACGCATACCAGCACATGACACCGACATCCTGATAGTGGATGACGATGTGAGCAAAAGCTACGAGAAATACTACATGAACGCATTGCACGCCAATGGCTACAATTGGGATTGCACATCGCCACCAGCCGATGCTTCTGTCCTTTTGCAGTACCCGGTCGTCGTGTGGTTGACGGGTAACGATTCCACGACTACTTTGACGGCAACTGACCAAGCAAACCTTCAGACGTATCTGGACAGCGATGGGAAGCTGTTCATATCCGGAAAGAGAATTGGGCATGACATTGACAGCACGTCGTTTTACCGGGATTACCTGCATGCGTACCATTATCCGTACTATTACAATTATCACACCTTAAACGGAGTACCCGGTGACCCGATAGGAGATGGATTGACAATAGGCATCTCAGGAGGTGATGGTGCTAACAATCAATATTTACCTGATATAATCCAACCCAAACTTTTTGACGAAAATGCGTCAGAGGTGTTTCAATACGCTTCTACTCGTTACGGTGCCATAAAAGCAGATACGGGCGTGTATAAAGCCGTTTACTTCGCATTCGGGTTCGAGGCGATAAACAACGAGGCGGACAGGAACACGGTGATGAGCCGTGTAATGAGATGGCTGGAGCCAGAACTTATAACGAACTGTGATGCGCTGCAAGACATGAACACGAATTTAGCCGGCAACTATTATTTAGGCACGGATATTGATTGTTCGAGCACTGTGGGATGGAACGGAGGAGCAGGGTTCGTGCCGGTTGGCAGTTCAAGTAATGCGTTTACCGGTACTTTTGACGGCCGGGGCCATAAAATCACGGGCTTGTTTATAGACCGACCTTCTACTTGGCATGTGGGGTTATTTGGCTATATCGGTTCAGGTAGCGAGATAAAGGATGTTGGGTTGGAAGATGTTAGTGTAAATGGTAATGAGTATGTTGGCGGCTTGGTTGGTCAGAATAGAGGAACCATCACTGATTCATATTCTACTGGTAGTGTAAGTGGTGATGAAGAGATTGGCGGTTTAGTTGGCAGGAATTTTTATGGCACAATCACCAATTCCTATTCCAATAGCAATGTATGTGGTGATGGCTATTATGATTTTGTTGGTGGCTTAGTTGGTTATAATCGTGACGGAACAGTCACTAAATCATATTCTACTGGTAGTGTAAGTGGTAGTTTATATACCGGAGGTTTAGCTGGTGCTGTTGATTATGGAACTGTTAGTGATTCTTATTCTACCAGTAGTGTAAGTGGTTATGACTATGTGGGTGGTCTAACGGGCTATGTTAATCCCGAGGCAATAGTCACTAACACCTATTCTACTGGTGGTGTCAGTGGTACTTTGAGCTTTACCGGTGGTTTAATTGGTCTTTCTCATACAACTATTCATAATTCCTATTGGGACATAGAAACATCCGGGCAATCTTCCAGTAGTGGTGGCGGCGAAGGCAAAACCACAGCGGAGATGAAACAACAAGCAACTTTTGTGGGTTGGGATTTCACAAACGTCTGGGCAATTATAGAAGATGTAAGCTACCCGTTTTTTGGACTACCCGACCTCGTAATCACTGATGTCCATGGAGACTGGATTGACCTCTCGTGGAAGACGTACAACCTAATTTACACGGTAAAAAACGTCGGTGA
Source organism: Candidatus Methanophagales archaeon (assembly GCA_028572065.1). Lineage (GTDB taxonomy): Archaea > Halobacteriota > Syntropharchaeia > Alkanophagales > Methanospirareceae > QENJ01. The sequence continues at coordinate 5,043 of JAPVWK010000011.1, read as the reverse complement.
CGTCGCAACACCGCATGAATGCTGGACGAACTTCATAGAAGCCAACGGAAACTGGCCGTGTAGTTGTGTTGATCCTGTTCCTATTCCTGTGCTGGACGTTGGGTGAAGAAGTGACACACACGGTTGGTCCTTTCGTAATGGGCGGAGATTCTGATTGTGTTGAAGTTTACGCTGACTGGAATAACACGATTGTGGAGAAGAATGAATGAAGACTAAATATAGGGCTTTTTGCCTTTTTATTGGTGTATATGGGACTGTAATTCAGGGAGACGAAGAAAAAATGGAGATACGAAAAAGTTTTAGCAGCATAGTACAGGCATTAATGCTCCTAGCATGTTTAGTGACAACGGTGAACGCCGGCTGCATTGGCGACGTCACCGGCATAGACTATGGCTGCGGCGACACAGTAATAGAGACTTGCACTTTAAACGGCCATCTAGAGTGCACCACGAAATACGGCTTGATTATCGGTGCAGATGGTATTACAATTGACGGTAATGGTTATAGCCTAACAGGTTCTGACGAGCATGCCGATTCCGAAGGCATACATAACGCAGGCTGCATTAACGTAACGGTAAAGAATTTGACTTTAAAGCAGTTCAATTACGGCATTTATTTTAAAGATGCCGGCAATTGCACGATAATCAATAATACAATAACTTACGGCGTGGGCAGCGGTATATGGCTGTTTGATTCGTCCTACAACAACTTAACTAAAAACGAAGTGATTTATGGCGAAGAAGGACATGGCATTTTGCTATCAGATAACGCCACTCATAACGTTCTGGAATCTAACACTCTAATGACATCAAACGGCATGGGCATATGCACGCACGACTCGAACGAGAACGAATTCCGTTGTAATGTCGTATGCGGGAATGCACGAGGCGACATAGTTGTGGAATCGGGACGTGGCAACACGGGCACTAACAACACGTGTAATATCACGATGAACTATAATGACAGTGCCGGGTTGACGTGTACATATACTTGTTCCGGGACATCAAATACGACCACCGCCGCAGAACATGATGTTGATGTAACAACAGAAAGGAACAGGCCTCGTTGTGGCTGCCGATCTAACATTGATGCAGCTAAGATATTCGGCTGTGGTGACACGGTGACCGAAAGCTGCATATTCAATTGCAATTTGTCATGTCCTGAGGGACATGGTCTTTCTATAGGTGCAGAGGGGATTACAATTGATGGCAGTGGATACGCGCTGGATGGACTCGACCCCGGATTGTGCGAAGAATTTGGTATTCAGCGTTCCGGTATTTACAATCCCGGGCATGACCACGTAGAGATATTAGACCTGGAAGTTAAGAACTTCTGTAACGGCATTTACATCAGAGGTGGCGAGATTACCGGTGATTTCGTCTTTAACAATACGGTAAAGTGCTGCGATATACATCACAACGGTAATGATATAGGAGAAACGGCAACGCATGGCATAAAGCTTAAATACGTATCGCACAGCATGATGAGCAACAATCGTGTGCATCACAACAAGGGTAAAGGTGACAGTTGTGAAGGCGGTGGGAACGGTATTTTCATATACGGCGGTGAGCATAATAACATATTTAATAATACCGTATACGATAACACAAAAGCCGGTATATTCACGAAGATGAAACCCCGCTATAACAATATATCCCATAACGAGGTAAGAGGAAACGGACAGGGCGGGATTTTACTGAGATGCAAATGCAGCAGCTCTTCTAATATTGAACATAACATCGCAGTGGATAACAAAGGACCGGGTATTTACGTGGGTGGTCAGGATAACAGGCTCAGGTTTAATGAGGTGACGAACAACAGGAACGGTTCTGTTTACAGAAATGACGCTTCAGTAGCCAATGGTATCCGTGTCTCCCGAGAGGCATACAACACTACTTTGATCGCGAATGAGGTTACGGATAATGACGACGTGGACATATATGCGAGTGAAGCACTCACGGTCACGGGCTATAATAACACTTATCAGACGTTTTTGAATTACGAGGACGGCCGTCTGAGCTTAACGGGAGAAGTGGAGGTTGAAGGCAAGAGGATGGTTGTTCGGGAGGAGATGCTTGAGTTGAGCAAACCGGGAATAGAGCTACCGCCGGTTAAAGCAACGCCGTTGATAGCTACGCTAATCGTGCTTATCGTACTGGCGTTTATGGTGTACGGGTATTTACGGAGGAAGACGTGAACCACGCGAAGAGCAATATTTTACAGGCTTCTCAATGTGCTTATGCCCACATAATATCTACCCTTTTAGATTTCTTTTCAAGTAGAGGTTGTGAGATGAGTATGCCAAGCAGGAAACAAATATATATGCCAGAACTTAGACAGGAATATATAGGTAGGTGATAGAAATGGATGAATATGAGAAATTTAAAAGTATGGAACAGGATTTGGAAGAGAAGCATCCGCACAAAGTTGTCGCAATTCATCATGGAAAAGTCATTTCGATTGGGGATACATACGATGAAGTGATGAAAAAGGTGCATGAACAGGGAATTAAGGAATCGTTCATACATAGACTTGGTCCTTCAGAGGATTCGATTGCAATATTGTAGGGTGAAATATGGAATTGGCACTTAAGCAGATAAGGGAGCAGGAAATATATATCCCAGGTGGGACATTAATAATGCCTGTATTCAAAGGTGTAATGACCGTGGACGGATTAACAAAGAACCTGGAGATTGTAGGCGTTGATCTGCACCCGAAGTTGAACATTGATTGTCTTATCGGCAGGAATTTATTTGGCGAGATAGACATTCATTTACTGGGAAAAACTGGTAGATTGGTTCTTGATTTAGAGGAGGTGGAGAGATGAAGAATATTGATCTGGTATGCGGGACGTAGGTGAAAGCGTTGATGGAACCTTTCTATAAAGGAGGCTAAGAATAAAATGAGAAATGAGAATAAATGGATAGTATCAAAAAGAAGTGTAATTTTAATGTGCATATTATTACCACTATTTCTGATAGCCCCCTTAATGGTGCCAGTTCATGGTAAGGCAGAAGATGCTGATACCGAAGACCTAAAAGACTACGCCGAGAAACTCGTGAGCCTGAAGAATCACAAAAACGCCGGTATTTTATACCAGAAGATAGCCGTGCGGTATAACAACGAATCCGACTGGAGCAACGCCTCCTGTTATTACGTATTAGCCGGTGACAATTTCGTAACCGTGAAGGAATACGAACTTGCCGCCGCTACTTTTTTAAAGGCCGGCAACTGCTATCACGAACTGCGCGACTGTGAAAACGCTTCTTTATACTATGATAAGGGTGCCGAGCTGTACAAAACTACTTATCCTGAGTATGACTCTACATGGATAGAAGAGAAGATAGAGCAGTGCAAAGAGCGGAGTCTGATAAGCACACTGCTAATCGTGGGCATTTTACTGGCGACGATAAAGTTCTCATCGAAGACCGCATTTGGGTGCGCTTTTGCTACACTCCGTAAACGTGAAATCTTAGCCGTTGCTTCTTTTTACTTCGCCGTGCCTTTTACTATGAGCATCCTGCTAGGCAAATTCGGCGGTGCATACGAATTCGTGAACATTTTAATGAATTCCTGGGTTATACTTGGACTAATGCACCTGATAATAGCGTTATTTCTGCTCGTGCTCGGGTTGTACACGGTAAAGAAGTGGGTCCGGAGTAAAAAAGACATTACGAGAAAGACGTTTATACTTATGGCGATTCCATGCCCTGTTTGCGGTGCGACAATGTTCATCGCATGTGCATTGCTTATAATTCTGGGCATGAGCAGCGTGCTGGTAGGACTTTTGGTTGGCGGGATTTTCTTTGCCACTATTATCGGGCTGACATTCGGAATCCGCGAGTTAAAAGAGCGAAAGAATCTTAGTCCTTCTAGTTTGGGTAGCGTGATGACTTTTTTCGGGTTACTTTATTTCCTTTCGCTATTGCTAATACCGGCATATCTACCGGTGAAGGATATGGAGATAAATATAGCGAGCGTACCGGCAAGTGACGTGATTGCAGGCATGCTTTTTATGCTCGTTATGATAGCAGTAGGGTTCCTCAAACAAACTTTTGAAAAAAGTTTGATCAAAAAACGTACAAAAAGGAAAACAGAAGGGTAAAAGGAGAAATCAAGTAAAAATAGGAGGACTAAAATGGAGCTGTTAGCAGAACTGATGAGGATTATGTTGACATTGAGTAACGCACTGCTGTATCCGGTGCTGATACTACTGGTGGTACTGGTAGGGGTATCGTTTATTTTTGTTGGCGAGCTGCTGTCTGATTATTCGAGACGGAAGAGCGGGAGCATAGAAGATAAGCTAAACGACGGCCACCTAAGCGTTTTCTTTGAGAAGCTGAAAGGCATACTTGCCGGGCACAGTGATGAGGATACACTTGTAAGAGAAACGGAAAGATTGATGCAAGAACGAGAAGTAGAAATAATGCGGAAGTTAGAGAAACCTCGCATCCTGATAAAATTTGGCCCAACACTCGGACTGATGGGTACCCTTATCCCGCTGGGTCCCGCGTTACTGGGGCTGAGTGCCGGAAACATAGAACAACTGGCGAATAATCTTGTAATTGCATTTACGTCCACGGTGGTGGGGCTTTTGATCGGTGCGGTGTCTATGATCGTAGCTACCGTAAGACAGAGATGGTACACGGAGGATATGAACGATATGGAGTATATAGCGGAGAAATCACTAAAAAACCACGAGATTACACGAGATCAACACTAAAACTTTTTAGAAAAAAGGTTTATCAAAAAATATACGTTTCTTTGGGAAAGAAAGGTTGTGTAAAAATCCGTGTAATCTGTGGTTAATAGGGAGAGAAGGAAATGAAACGAAAAACGAGGATTATGGGTAGACGAAAGCGTTCGGGCATAGCCGGAGGAATGGACGATGACCCGATGAGTGGTGTGGCAAACCTTTTTGATGTTGCGATAGTATTTGCAGTGGCGTTGATGCTGGCTCTGGTGACTTATCACAGTATCCCGGAATTGATTTCCGAGTCTTCCAATCTCACACTGGTGAAGAATCCTGGAACGCCGGATATG
>JAPVWK010000010.1 GCA_028572065.1 Candidatus Methanophagales archaeon | reverse complement strand
CGTCTTAGCAAACCAGAAGTGGATGTGGGTCTCGATACGGAAATGGAAGCGGTCTTAGCTAAGCTTCCTGCTAATATAAATTCTCCAGAAGAGTTTACAAAATATATGAAAGCTATGGGTAAAGTGAAAGTAAAGAAACTATATATTTTAGATATATATCTTTGTAAAGAATCTTGCTATAAAGAAAAATAACATAAACCACTGTATGCGCCCGAATTTATGCCGATGCTATTTCTTGGATATATCTAAAGTAGATACTTTAGGTGCAACTTTCAGACTTTAGGTGCAGAAGTGACTTTAAGTGCAAAGCCGTTTGAGGGGAAAAGTTTTTATTGGTTGAGAGCAAAGAAAGATTTATGCAGGAAACAAATATATTGGAAAGTTTAACTCATCTTTCCGAGATTATAACTGATGCAATAAATGGAATAGGTGCATTCTTACTGTATTGGCCTTTTATCTGGTTATTTTTTCATCTTGAACTTTTAAAAACATCGCCTTATGATGTCATTGAATGTTCTTATGCAGGATTAGCAGGAATAATAGTAGCTCAGACAAATATTCTGGGCTTATCTCTGATTATTCTAGTTCTTCCTTTTATTGGATTACTAAACCGGGCAATAATCCACACATTTATTGGCACCGTCCAAAAGTATATTAACAGTTTTCCATTGCTATGTGAAATTCCCAAATTTGTGCGTGGGTGTACGATGAAGACAATAAAGAAGCAACTTAATCTGTTATTAAAAGATAAAGAGTTATCAAATATAGATAATTCACTTTACCCGAGTTGGCGACTTCAAGGGAGTTTTGATTTCGCCAATTATAGGCACTGGCTAATAAAAAATCCGAGCCGTAAAAGTTATTGGGATTGGGAACATTTTATGGATTGGGTGTATAAAATGTATTACCAAACATTTCTCATGTTTCTAATCCTGTATTCGGTTCTTTTAATTATAGCCGATAATCACTCAAATTGTGATATCTTTGTTTTCATTCTTATCTTACCAACATACGCACTGTACAGAGAGTATTTACTGCATCATATCGCGTGGATTAGGATGGATCAAAAGTTTTTTGTGGAATATTTGATTGAAGAGAAAGAAGATATTATTTTTTATAAGTGTTTGCTTAGCATTGATGCAGCACTGATAAAAAACTACTCAAATAAAGACGAAATCTTGAAAGTACTGAAGGTGGAGTTCAAAACTAACAATATCCAACTTTCTGGAATTTTCACCATTAGGGAAATATTAGCTAATAAATGGAAAATAACTGATGGGAAGAAGATTTACATTGTCAAGAAAAAAGGGAATAAGCTAAACATTTACGAATATATCACTAAAAATGATATCAAAACCTTTTTAGAAAAAGAAAATTACGAAGAAGTGGAGGAAACGTTGAAGGAGTATTTAAGAAATAAAAAGGGATATGATATAGATCAGATAAATATTCCCGAAAGATGTATCTCTGTCAAAGAACCCTTAACAAAGATGGCCCGTTGGCTACAAACACAGGTCAAACGATGGAAAAAGTAAAGGAAACCTTAATTGCTAAATTGAAGGCGACTAATATAGAAGAACTAAATAATATAAAAGTAGTCCTTATGCCCGACTTCTTCTTAGACCACTTTGCACTTGTAAAAGATATAGAGTTCCTCTCAGACATTCGCAACGTGTATGAAGAAGGAGGCGGAAACCTGCTTGAAGTGCCTCAAGTTTTAACCCTGGGTGGTTGCGCTGCGAGAACTTCTTTTGCTTTAGCACGATTAGGTGTTAAGACTTCCTTTATTGGAAGAACCAGCAAATTAGGGTACACACTCCTGAATTTTTTCATTCAGGATGCTAACGCCGATGTTGACATCACCAGGGTCAGGAATGATGGTGTATTAGGAAAAACACTTACCTTTGAATTTGAAGAGGGAGGAGTGAACGTAATGATAAACGAAATAGGGTCAAACAGAGATTTTGGCTTTAGCGATTTGAACGAAGATGACTTAAAATTAATTGCCCGAAGTGATCTCGTGTGTGTTCTTGATTGGAGCTTAAACATCAACAAGGGCACCGAGCTTGCAGAAGAAGTTTTTAAATACGCAAAAGGAAAGGGAGTAACAACTTATTTTGACCCTGCAGACCTTGCACCCAGAGTTGATGAGCTTAAAACATTATTTGACAAAATACTTTTTAATAATAATTTGGATGTTCTAAGCATTAACGAGAAGGAACTAAGAATCCTATCGGGCATGAATTTTGATTACAACGAGAGTGAGAAAGTGCTTTTAGCTGCAAGTAGACTTAAAGCTAAAGTTAAACCTGAGATAAATATTCATACTTCTGGCTTCGTAGCAACAGTTGGAGCAGAAGATATAGTAGTTGTTCCCACGTTTAAAGTTAAGCCATGTAAGTTTACCGGGGCAGGAGATGTATGGAATGCCGGAAATATATTAGGATTACTGCTAAAATTTACAAATGAGGAAAGACTACTCCTGGGAAATGCCATGGCTGGGTATTATATCTCGCATCCTGACACGCTAACGCCAACTATTATGGAATTATTGCCATTTATTAGGGAAACGGATTTAAAAGGCGAAAAAAATATCCAAAAGGATTTTGAATACATAAAAGATAAATGAAAGGAGAACTCTCAGCAGCACTCATATTCGCTTCATTAATGCTAATCTCAAGTATTATAGCTACTGCTGCATACGTATCATCCTCGAGTTTGATAATAACCGAACTCTATCCGAACACGAATACAGCACACGATCAGGACGAATACGTGGCAATCTCCAACCCGTGCGCACGTTCGATAAACCTAGAAGGCTGGAGCCTAACGGATAACGAAGGCAAAATCATCTTCCCGCAGTCCCGTATCGCACCGGGTGAGACGTTATACGTGACGAAGAACGCATCGGCATTCGTGGAACAAAGGTGTAGCGTAACGAGTTCGCCGGAGTTCGAATATGGTACAGACTCTGATCCGGGGGTTGTCAATATGCAACAAGCCGGAAAAGCATTTGTTCTTCGTAACAGCGGCGATGAAACGATTCTGCAGGACGGGCGGGGAAAAGTAGTAGATACTGTGATATACGGTGATTCGTCCTACAAAGGTGTGGGCTGGCACGGTATGCCCATGCAGAAACCACGTGAGGGTATGATACTAAAACGCAAAGGGAACGTGGATACCGATACAGCAGATGACTGGGTCATTCTTTTCCGGGGTGCTTCTTATCACGCACCGGAAACGTTCTTGACTTCGGGTAGGGTTACTGCGTTTGTATCGCCCGATTGTAGTTTCGCTATACTGCAACAGGAGATAGCGACTGCGGCTGCTTCTTTGTGCATTAATCTGTACGAGTTCACGAGTCCTGACCTCCAGGAACTTGTTTTCGATGCTTTGAACCGTGGCGTGGAAGTGCAGTTGATTCTTGATGGCAGTCCAGTTGGTGGCATTAGTGATGACGAGTTGTGCATTGCTGCGGAAATACAAGAGCGAGGCGGAGAAGTTCGATTCTCTGATGACCCGTTCATAAACCATGCTAAATACGTAATCATAGACGATAAAAAAACGATTTTGATGTCAGAAAACTGGAAACGCACGGGCGTTCCGTTTGATAACTCTTTTGGTAACCGCGGCTGGGGCATTCTGATACAGGACACGGAACTAGCACGTTATTTCAAAGCGGTATTTGCGGAAGATTTCCGGCGTGCTAGCGAATATGCAACGGATGCCGAGCTAAGAGGTTGTAGCGTGACTCGCAAGGTACTACAAGGCCATTATGTACCGATCTTCGAACCTTTAGCCGTTAATTGCGATTTCACTGTGATACCGGTTTTAGCACCGGATTCCGCTTTGTGTGACGATACAATATTGGGTATGATTAGTAGCGCGCAGGAGTGCGTTTACGTGCAGCAGTTCTCAGCAAGACGGGTTTGGGGTGAAGACGTTAGTCCATACATTGCGGCTATTATTGCGGCTGCACGAAGAGGTTGTGATGTGAAAGTCTTGTTAGATTCTAAATACCTAGAGGGTGAGAATAATAATGACGAGCTCGTTTCGTGGCTGAACGAACAGGCAGCAAAAGATGATTTGTGCTTAGAAGCGCGATTAGCGGATTTGGAGTCGTTAGGGCTAGCGAAAGTGCATAATAAAGGGTTGATTGTGGATGGTGAGAAGGTGCTTATTTGTTCGTTGAACTGGAATGCGAATTCGGTTTATAACCGCGAAGCCGGTGTTATTGTCGAGAACGCGGATATAGCAGGTTATTACGAGCAGGTGTTCTTTCATGATTGGGCTGCTTCTGTGGGCGGTATGCAGGGCTGCGGGGAGAGGACAGATACAAAAATGAGGGTTGTGTATATAGCGTTGACTTTGGTAGTCGTTTTTGTTGTTTTCCGGGTGGTTAAATGGTATAAGCGGGTGTAGCTTGCGGTGGATTGGTTTTTGATAAAACTTTTTCCTAAAAAGTTTTAGTGTTAATCTCGTAAAATCTCGTGGTTTTTTACATTAGCGATACAAACCCATTTCTCAGTATCTGCTTAAGATCCCCTAGAACTTTGAGCGGATACACACACTTAGTCCGTCTTTCTCCAGACATACACAGGGTCAATGATGCCATCAACCAAAAGGTCAAAAGGGATTACGTCCGGCCATTTCGTATCGAAAAGTTCGCTCATATAGCATGCCCCGACTATCTTCGGCTCGTACCGGGAAACATGATCCAGCGCTTTTTCCGCCGATATATGGACATCCGGCATGGTAAGCCCACCCATGAGCACGACTACCTGTGGATGAACCTCTGTCACCTCTTCCGAAACCTGCATCCCGACATCCGGAACAAACTTGATCACTTTCGCCTTTGATTCGTCTAGTAAGGGTACGAAAACCTGCTGTACCGGTAAATTCCGTATCTCGTAACTCTTCACCATAATATATGGTACGCATAATGCGGGACGCCCATAATACACAATCTAATCGCCATCTTTCAGCTTATCTTCCAATAGAAATTCTTTGAATGGGCGAGATAACCCATCTACACCTTTGCGCTTCTCCTTTAGTTTCAACATAATAGATATGATGATGCGAGGGAATATATAGGTGATGGGTGATGGGTTACTCAAGTACTAAGCCCGTGATAACAGTTGAAAGCGGAAAAAAATGCTAATTTCGTTGTCCCTGTGAAAACGGTTCTCAGATTGCTAAAAAAAGGGGTAATATAATTAATAATTAAGCTCTTTTATAAGGTGTCCGAAATGAAAGAAAAAACAATTAATATTATTTTAATTGCCGCTGTATTAATTTTGATTTCATTTTCAGCCGGTGTTAAAATACATTCTCTATCCACTTTTTCTGGCATAAGCGATTGGAATTATCAGCAATTGGATCAGATAAACAGCACAGATAATAACTTTTCATTTATTGTTTTAGGTGATAATAAGAATTCCGTAACCGTATTTGAGAAGTTAATAGAAAAGGTAAATAAAGAAGATGCAATCTTCGCTATTGATACTGGCGATTTAGTTTTTAATGGTGAGAAGCATAGATTCAACTTTCTTATGGATCAAATAAAGACGCTAAACAAACCGTTGTTAACTGCGATTGGTAATCATGAGTTAACGGACCAGGGTAGAGGTAATTATTATGATATGTTTGGCAGATTTTATTATTCTTTTACTGTTGGTAAAAATTATTTTATTGTTCTCGACGATGCTAATTCAAAAAATATTGACCCCTGGCAGATGAATTGGTTAGAAAACGAGTTACAAAAAAGCACAAAAAATAGCAACCGGTTCGTATTTATGCACGTGCCTCTATTTGATCCGAGGAAAGGCGAACGTGCAGAGGGGCATAGTTTAGATGATTTAGAATTTGCAAATGATTTGAATGGCGTATTTGATGAGTATAACGTAACCATGCTTTTCTGTTCTCATATACATGCCTAATATAACGGGACGTGGGGCAAAACTCCTTATATCATAACCGGAGGTGCAGGGGCGGAATTAGTTGGGAATGACCCGAACCACGATTTTTTCCATTACATTAAGGTGAAAGTATCAGATGACGAAATCAAATACGAGGTTGTAAAACTAAAAGGCTCTGAGTTTGAAATAATGGCCAGATGGACTTATACCGTCTGGCTATACATTTATGCTTTTTTCGACATCAATGGTATATACATATTTATAGCTTTGAGTTGGATTTGTTTGGGATATTACATCATCTTTGTAAAAAAGAAATGGTTGATTTGGAACTATAGACAGAATAAGTAACTGTGATGTTTATATTCCCACGAAAAAACAGTTACGAAATAGCTGCTATAAGTGTATGGACGTTTGTGTCAAGACCTGCCAGAATCATACCTACGCCCATGGTAGCTAAAATCAACCCCATCAAACGCGTTATCACATTGATACCATTTTGTCCCAGATGTTCCACGATTTGCTTGGACCCCCGAAAGCACATATACGTAATACCGCACATCACCCCGAAAGCCAGCAGAGATAGGATAATATGTATCAGATCAAAACCGGCTGCATAGCCCATTGCCACTGCAATAGTACCCGGGCCCGCTAATATAGGGATTCCTAATGGCGAAATTGCAACATTGAGTCATGCTTCGCGGCTAGATGCAATATCCTCATCAGTGGGTGTGTGGACTTTAGAACCAGACCCTTGCAACATTTGATAGCCAATCATAAAAAGGACACAATCCCACCGGTAATCTGCAGCGCAGGTAGTGTGATGCTAAATAGCTTAGAGATAAAATTACCGATAAAGCTTAAAACGGCAATGAGCACAAATGCAAACAGAATACTATTCCTGGCTACTGCTTTTTTTTGTCGCAACATCGTCACCGTCAGTTAAACTCATGAAAACAGGCGTATTGGCAATTGGATTCATAATAGCAAAGTATCCGCCCAAACAAGTACAAAGAAACCCGGCTAACGCCGTTGTATCCATATTAGCACGTTCCTCCTACGCTATGATAGCCCTGCGTTTTTTTGCGTGCAGCTCCCATGCCCCTCCGGTGTTCCACGATGTTACTGTTCGATTTTCCTATATATAATGTTATGTAAAAATTGCATTTTGACAAAGAACTCGTTCTTAAAGCGAGTGCAAAAGCCCCCCTCATCGCTAACCCTACATAAAAAACGCAGATAACTTGACGCCCCGTACTCCTTAACAGTCACCTGCTTAAAAGCCGCAAGGAGCTGCTTTTGTTTCGGTGGAACGATACCGTCCACTGTTATCTTGCCCAGATACTCGCCTGTAATCTTCCGCGCTCTCTTAAGCTTCTTATCCCAAACGCTACTGACCTTGCATAAATAGAAATTATCACCTCGCCGGTGAATCTCTGTACCCTTCTTCCTTTGCACCAGGACCCAATCGGGGATTTTTTTACTACTATTCATATTACTAAAATTAGTGATATGTATATAAATAAAAATACGCACAATATAGCTATGAATACTTGGACTAAGCCCTGTTTAAGATCTGTTCTAAAACCTATTACTCAAAATGGTTAAGTTACGGATAGAGGTAGGCGATCTACCCACATATACCAACTACATTGTAGGGCATTACCCGATATTATGGGACCTTAACCCTCAAAAAACCGATTGTAGCCCTTCCCAGATTGTATCTATATTTATGTGTAGCACATGCAGCACAACATAAGCACCGATAAACGTTCCGATAATGCTACCGATATTCGCTAACGCCGCCACCAGGATGACTTTAAACAGCTTGTTATCCATCAACTCACGCAATGTTTCCGTATTCATCATGCCCTTTACGTCTTCAGCCGAGGGTTTTCGCACATACGCCTCAGCCAAGCCAGCAAACCAGCCTGCCGCTAAAAACGGATTCCAAGAAGTAAGCCACGCCACGCAAAATGCGGTAAGCACAGAAAGTGGATGCCCTCTTGCCAGCACAACTCCCGCTGCCGACAGAGTACCATTTATTATGAACCACCAAAAAAACACTTGGAGCGCAACTTCAAAAGTCATGCCCGAGAAAAAAAACGCTAAGAGAACTATCACAAGTGCTATGCCTAATCCCACAACTAACAGATTCTTCAGGCTCAGGTTAAAACGCTTAGTCGGAATTGAACACAAGTCCTCCTTGGACGGTATCCGCTCCGGATGGTCGAACAGTTTCTTTATCCCTGCAACATGCCCCGCACCTACAACCGCAACTATCGTCCTTTCTCGTGTGTTAGATATGTTTTGATCAGACACATCGGAAGTTGTGTCCAGGACCTCTTTAGCTGGAAGTTGCTTCGAAATCTCCAGTAAACTACCCGCGATATAAGCATCTCGTTCGTCTAACAGCGCGGTTGCCGCACCGGGCGAAAATTCACGTAGTTCTTCTACCAATTGTGATACTACATCCTCATCCGTTATGCTGTCGAGGTCTATGGCCACGCCTTTACTTGTGAACCCACCTCCAAGACGGGACTCAATGTTTCCGTCGTCATCGCCGTCCTTTCCTCGGCCCATGTGGAATATAGCGAATAAGATCGAGAACACCATTTTTAGCTTCTCCAGGAACTTCATCTTTTTCCAGAACCGCTGCATCGTTATCTGAATTGGTCGGTCAACTAAAGCAATCTGGCAACCGAACTCTTCTGCTTTTTTTATCGCGGCCATCATATCAGCACCGGGCTCGATGCCGAGTTCATTGCCCATCTTTCGCTGTACGTACGCGAGTAACCAATGAGTAATCATTAAAAAGGGTTTGCCACCGGCTAAAACCTCTTTCACCTGGACTTCTTCTACCTTTCCTTGCAAGGCATCATATCTTGCCGCACATAACTCCACGGCAACCACATCCGGCCTTTCGCGGTCTATTACTTCTTCTACCTCTCGTACGCTTTTCTCTAGGATGTGCCCTGTTCCGACCAAAATAATGTTCGCGTGCATCTTTTAGCTTGACCTGTACCTCAATATTGCTGCAACACCACCAAACGCACGATTCAATTGCGAACCTTCCTCAAAATCCGGTGATATTACCTCCACACCTGCGCCTATACCCTCCGCCTTTTCTACTAACTCGTGCATAAGTTTTGTATCGAGTTCCGCCGAGAACAAAAGCGTATCCACTGCACCCATCTCCAGCTTCTTCCTCACTTCGCGCTCACCATATGTCACCATCCGGTCATCATTTGCCAATAACTGCATGAACCGTACCATGAGCTTCTTCTCCGCCATCAAGTCCATGCCTTCCAGAACATCCCCTGCCTTTTCCACAAGTTCGGAAAGCCCGGATTCATCTGTATAAGCAACGTCAAAAGCGCCAAGGATTTTGTTCTGGAGCTCGTAATGCAGGTAAGACCCTTTTAAGAAATCGTCCTTCGTGGGACTCGGCCCGCCAATTAAGATGCCTTTGAGGTCTTTCACATTAAGTAAAACACGGGTTACATGCTCCCCGATTCGTTTATAAAAGTCATCTATTGCTATTTCTCGTAACCGCTGGAATCGCGCTGACGACTGTCCACCTTTTCGTATCTTACCGGGAACCGAAGAGGTCAAATGCTTCAGCGACTCCACGGTTTTGCCGCGTAAGGTGCCAATTGTCGCTTCCCGCCGGTCAAGTACGAGTAACCCGTAGGTCTCCTTCTCTACCACCATATCCTCCAGCGGCTCAATGAAGAACGAGGAATCGCAATGGTAGATATAGGAATAAAGCTTCTCCGGTGGCTCCAAGATGGATGTTTCTACATTCGTCTTGTCTCCGCCCTTATCTACCGCGCCACAAAAAATGACTATACCGTTCTCGCCGACCGACAAGTATCTCAGCTTTGACAATATAGAATCCAAAGAACTCTGAACGTTGGTACGAGTGGATTTGCTCTTTATGTTCATCGCTTGCCCGTATTCCTCACGGAGATGAGAGCTAACATCCGATATTTGCTTATCCTTCGGGATGTAAACAGATATTAGTTCTGTACCTCGTCCACCCTTCTTGCTCAGGTCTTCCAATACCGTCCTGAACTCGTATTTCTTTATTCTATCCATAGTTCTGTCTATACCATGTTGTGCATTCTCTTTTCTAAAAGAAAATGGTTTATGCGGCAACCGGGGCTCGAACCCGGGTTATAGGCTATTTCCCTACCCTATTGTTATTGGAATAGTCAAACTGTTTTAAGATCAAAGAGGCCGTTGGGAAGCCCATGTCCTACCACTAGACTATTGCCGCTTTTTTATAAAGAGCCTCAAAATCCTCGAATTCTGATGCCAGCGTGGCTGCAGCCGCTACTATTGCCGCCAATGGATCTCCTTCCTTCATCTTGACATACAAGACGGGAACGCTCGTCAGCATGTGTTTGATTGTATAAGTTGCAATATCTACCTGTCTATTCTCAAGCAATTTCGATGTTAACGGAACTAAAAGCGTATGGTCTTCTCCCGCTATCTCTATCTTCACTTCTGTATCCTTCATCTCCAGAATCTTTACTTTCTTCTCCTGCTCGTCCATACGCTACACCAAACAAGTTCCATAATCATCAGATAGATTCCTTGTTTCTACCCGCTCGCATATATCACATGACAATGTATCATCCTCTTTCCGCTTCAGGGTTCCTTTACATTTCGCACATATCGCTCTTACCACGCCTAACTCATTACCTTCCGTGCTGAGTCTTAACGCTTTTGCGTCTATCACTTTCGCTTTTACCACGTCAAGATACCCAAATTCCTGTCGTAGCTCGTTCACATAGCCGTTTCTTACGTTTGATATATGAATAATACCCTGATTGACAGCCGCGATTTCGCGATTCTCCTTACCTTCCACGCACGCTATACTCACAACGGCAACGGTATCCTTTATATCGCCAATTTGGCCTATAACCACATCCCCGTCTTTGATTACCGGTGGTGTCTCTACCTTTGGCACTACACTTATAACCCTTTTATCGCTTATGCTGACATCCCCGATGTACAAGGCATATAAATTACCTTCGTCATCATATACCCCGTCACCAAGAATGTATTCCTCAGAAGTGCCCAAGAAATCCCCTGGAAGTACCATCTCGCTTTCCATTTTCGTTCTTTACCTCTCCCTATTTATTACTGTCTATATACATAAACCTTTTTGAATTTTTATCTTATTCATGCTTATAAGGCAGGTCAAGAAAGAAGTGACTTAAACCAATTGCTCTACCTTTAGCCCTGTTTCACCTGTCTTTACGTCCAGCGCGAGCGCATCCACCATCTCCAGTGCCACTTTTATTCGATCCTTTTGTTCACCCGGCAGCACCAAAACCGAGCCTACACCACCCATAGCGTCCAATCCCCCTGCTCCTGTTACTTTCGCACCCAACGCACCGGACTCCTGCGACCGCTTTACCAGTTCGCTCAAACGTCTTGGCACTACCCCTATCGCATCCAGCAAGCCGTGATTTATGTTCATCAATGCGCCCAGCGTTGCAAAGTCGTCGCGTTCTAGCGCTATGAGCGCTTGTGCCGTTAATTCGTCCGCAGCATCGAAAATGTGCTTGAATATATCACTAAAAGATTCTCGACGTGCTTTTACCGCTTCTACTATCGTTTTTGTCTTCAAACTAATTTCAGCAGTTTTCGTGAGGTCCATACTCAAAGGTATGTTGCCAATAGTGCCTACAATTAAGTCCAGCTCGGCCAACTCTAATCTCTTCACTTCAGCGTTCTCTACCGACACATACCCGCCGTAAGTAGAAATCGCGGTATCCACCGGGCTGGCATTTCCCTGTACCGCTTTTTCAACTGAATGTGCATCTTTTCTTATCCCTTCTAAGTCCGTACCCACGCCAAAATATTCTTTTAGTGCCGCGATAGTAGCAACGCAGGTGGCTGCTGAGGACCCTAACCCGGCAGATAGTGGTATCTCCGAGCTTATTTCTAGCTCTACCCCTTCCCCGCCTATTTCATAATTCTCTTCCAGATATTCTATTGTTTTCTTGACATACGCAATCGCTTTTGATGCGTTATCATAATCTTTATATGGATATGCTTCGCGCCCCACTTTTTCATGTTCTAAATTTAGCTGCAAGCCAAAAGTAGGGATGTTCGCTATTTTCACGTGGTAGCCACTTTTTTCTCTGCTTGACACTACGACTTCAAGCCGTCTGTTTATCGCAGTGGCTAAAGCTCGCTTACCGTACACTACAAAATGCTCGCCAAACAGTATCGCCTTTGCGGGAACGGACGCGCGTATTATTTTCATAGTTGATATGTGCCTCTTCAATATTTTTCATAGCTTTGAGCAGCTTAAGCTTATTCTCTAATTTGATTGTCTTCTCAATTATTTGTGCTTATACATCGCGAAATAGTGGGTATAAAAGCGGCGTGGTTCGAATATCGCGAAGGTTTGTGCCGTTAAGAATAAAAAAAACGAGTGAAGAGGTACATTTTCGATTTGCTGCCTCTCCACGCTCCGAATGTTTTTTCGGGTGTTTCGTATTGTCTGTTATTACTGCATAAGACTATTGTCTTTGTTTTCGGCGGTACATCAAAAACACTGCTGCAATTGTTATTAAGGCGGGTAACGACATTGTTGGGAATTCTGGGATTCCGGGGGTGTCGTTGACTTCTTGCTCATCCCCTACGGTAGTAAATGACGAAGGGTCGTTCTGGTTGTTGTAACTCGTCTCGATCCAGTCAGCGCTTCTTGCAGTATCTGAAATCCGGACCTCGTCTATTGTGCCGTTGAAGACCCAGTCAGGAGTCCCTCCGGTAATTCCTGCTCCGATATTCACGTCATTCGTATTTGCGATCATATCTCTCGTACAGTCACCATAGGTGCACGCACCTCCCACTATAGCACCATTGACATATATCTTTGGCCGATCAGTTCCTTCTCTTGTCGCTACGATATAATACCATTGTCCGGTAGTATACGTGCTATCTGTAGAATATACGTTCCAATTCTCCTGATTCGGCACTAGTCCATGACCCCAATAGAATTGCACTTTCGTGAAAGGTGCAGAACCAGTAGAACTGCCGAATCTCAAATCATAATTCGTGAGGTTATTATTATCCCTCTTCGAGATGATTTCGCTCCACCCAGCAAGCGTATCAGGCTTCACCCATGCCTCAACAGTGATGCCGCCGGTAATATTTAGACTCGTAGCATTCCCGCAATCAACCTGGTCATCTGAGCCGCCAAAGTCGTCTGCTCCATCTATCTTCCCGATTGCATCCTGTGTTACTCCTGTTGGAGCGCCATCATTATCATTGGCCGTAGAGTCGTAATGCATGCCAGTTGTCTCGTTCAAATGCTGAACCATCTTGAAATGGGAATCCCACACATCTACAACGTTCTCCGGACTTCCACATGTTGCATTCCCGTAATACATGTAAATCGTGGTACTGGCAGAGGACAAAGAAGTAACTTTTACCCACGCTTGTAGTTCTCCCGTTGTGCCATTAAAATATTCTATCTCGTGTGCCAATGGGTTCAGTGACGAATCGGTGAACATAATATCATTACCAGTGTCTTGAGCGTCATCCCTCAAATCGTCGTCTGTCATTGAAATCAGTACCGGGAAATTGGTCAAACCACCAGCTACTTTTGTGTGATCTATCTCTATCGCCTTTCGATAACTAAAATCACTCGCACTCGCCATAGGCACTGCTAAAAAAAGCAGCGACACCGCCAGCACTACAAACACTATGCTTCTTTTCAGTTCTTTCTTTGTATTCATTTTGTTAGTTTATCACCTCCTATTGGTTAATACACGGAAAACGAATTTACGTATGCCTGAGCATACCTACCGTTTTACTTCCTTTTCGCCGTTTTTACGGTAACCATATAAAGGTACTGCTAAATGATTGGCTTTGCACCATAAAGAATGTTATTGTTTCTTAAAGCCAAATCTAACCACAAAACAAAGCCCAAATCTGAGTGTTAATCATTATGGTCACTCGATATTCGGGCCACAACATATTGCAAATTTTGTTTAGCATATTTGAAACAAAACTGCAGGTACTATTCGTTAATTATGCAGGCTCGTCTATTTATGGGTGTGTGGCCCCCGTTACGATTTCGAGGATCTGTATGAAACTATGATAAAATATATAGCTCCTCCGTTATTCCCCGCTTTATCGCTTCTTGCCTTAAGTTACCTGTAATGTTTTCGAGTTCTGTTTTAAAGCCACGGCTCTGTGACCACCCACGTGTATTATTTTCTCGTGGAAGTCTGTGTGATCTTGTGGTTTATTTATCCAGAACCGCAAACAAATCCTCAAGGTTCTGTATGCACACATCACCCGCGGATTCCGCCTTCACGCATATAACAGAACAACCCGCGGATTTACCGGCTAACAAATCCATTTCGGTATCGCCCACAAGAATTGCATGTGCCGGCTTCACGCTCAGCGTCTCGCACGCTTTTAATATCATCTCGGCATCGGGCTTACCGTTCCTCACGTCATCCCCCGTAACAATCACATCAAAAAGCTCAACTAGCTGGAAATAGTCCAATATCCGGTTCACATTTTCCTTTGGTGTATTCGTGACCAATCCTACCTTGAGTTTATAGTCCGCCCTTACACTCCCCAAAACCGATTTTACACCTGGAAACAGTTTTATAAGCCCGATTAAGTTCAGTTGTTCATTTATGCAGTACTCACCGGCTTCTTCTGTTAGATTCAACGCTACTAATGTATGTGCCAGGTCGGGTCCCCAACATTTCGCCGTGAACTCGTCTCTGCTCAGTTCTTCTTTACTGTATGCCGTTAACATCGTGTTAAACGCCTGGTACCAGCTTTCAAATGAGTTTATTAATACACCGTCAAGGTCAAACAATACTGCTTCTAAATCCCCCTTTTTCATCGTGTTTGGTACTGGCATAAACACCCTTTTGATTTCTGTCATATATCAAGTGCTATGTGATGGCAGAACAGCCAGTAAAACAAATTGCGTTTGCTTGCGGTTTGTTATGTAAGACTATGGTAGATAGAACTGATACAAACACACTTATTTTCTTTTCCGTCAACGCTTTTCTTTTCCCAAAAGAAAAGGGTATAGGCATAGCAGCGATCCTTAGTTCCCAAGTGCTCGCGCAACTAAGTACCATAAGGAACGCTGGCGGACTTATCTGCCGGGTTCGGGATGAGTCCGGGAGTTGCCCCGCCGCTATGGCCGCTATACCTAATCACCTATATTTTAGTTTGTTAATATAAAGGTTACAAAAATTAGCCGCACTAAATTTGAAAACTTTGTTCGTATAGCGAGAAGCAAAAACCTACACGATTTAACGTTAAAGCTATTCTTCCCGCGAAGCTTGCGCAGCATTTTGGTCACAACATTCCTGAAATGTGTGATAGAAAATGTTTCTCTTGTAGCTACCAAACAACGAAAACTCTCAGCCCTCCGCCAGAACTGCCGCCACTTGCTCCTCCAATATTTTATTTAGCACCTTGCCATCCACCTTTCCACGTAATTCCTTCATCACAATACCCATCAACGGCCCCACTGCCCTTACACCTTTATCACGTATGAACTCACGTTTCGTATCCACTATAGCCACTATAAGCCGTGTTACTTCGGCCGTATCCGCATTAAGCCCGATTGCTGTTATTGCTTGTTCCACACTCATATCCGGCTTGTTCGCCAGAAACTTCAAAATCGCAGGTATTGCCTCCTTACCAAACGCATTCGCCGCGAGTTGCTCGAACAAATCCATAAAATGCTGATTTTCCAGCCTCTCTACCTCTACCCCGTCCTGCATCAGCTCGACCAACATATCGGTAAGTGTTCTGACTACTAACGTTGCTGATACAGTCCCATATGAGTCCATTACGCGCTCAAAGAGCATAAAATTAACGTTTCGTGAGATCTTATCCGCAAGCTCGTCATTCAACTGGAACTTGTCTTTATATCGTGCTTTTCTATGTTCAAACGTCTCGGGAAGGTGAGCTTCTATGTACTCCAGCTTTTGCGGTTCTATCTCTACCGGTGGCACGTCTGTCTCTGGATACATCCTTGCCGCCCCGGGTAGGGGGCGCATATACGCGCTGCTTCCGTTTGGTAACGCACGTCTCGTCTCTTTTGGTATCCCCTGCATCGCTTCTTGTGCCCTTGCCATCACGGCATTCAACGCTTTATCCGCGGATTCTCGCTCCGCCGCCACGATCACCACGCAATCATCTTCCGCAGCGTCAAACACATGTCGCAGATGCTCTACCTCGTGCTCGCTTATACCATACGCAGGCAGTTCATCGGTGTGCATCAGGCCCGCACCATACATCCGAGCGAAATCCGCGAGTTCGCTGCCAAAACGCCGCTCTGGCTGTATCTCGGTCCCGAGTATCCCCGCGAAACCATGCAGACAGATCCCAAATACGTGACCGCCCGCGTTTTTTATCACCTTTGAAGCCGTGCTCGTAAAAAAGCACGATAAATCTTCTATTCGATGCTCAACCCAGGCACCCCTCGTGTTCAGCACTTCTTTTAGTTCTATAAGCTTCAACTGCCGATTCAGTTCGTTGTCCACTATATCGCCTACCAATCTCAGGTTCTGAACGCCTTTTAGCTCCACACGCGCACCTTTTGCTATTGAAACGTTGATGTCCTGCCGGATCGTACCCAAACCGCGTTTCACCTTGCCCGTGGAGCGTAATATCATCCCGAGCTGCCCTGCCACTTTAGTCGCTTGTTCCGCGGATCTTATATCGGGTGCCGTGCAGATCTCCACAAGCGGGATGCCCAGTCGGTCTAATGAATAGACAACAGCGTTCCCTTCTGGTTCTAACTTCTGTGCCGCATCTTCCTCGAGACAGAGCGAATCCACTCGGACAGGCCCCTCATCCGTCTGGAGTACACCATCAGTTGCAACCAATGCAGTTCTCTGGAATCCACATGTGTTCGAGCCGTCAATCACGATCTTTCGCATCGTGTGAACCGCATCCAGCGGATTCATCTTCAGTAGCAGTGCAACTTCCAGCGAGGTGTCTATCGCGTCCTGGTTCAACTCACTCGGCGGCTCTTCGTCATATTCCACCAGACACGTACTGTCGTAGCCCTTATACAAAAACGTCTGCCTATATTTCACCTCTTCCAGTGCTGCGGCATCCACTTCACCCATTTCGCTTTTTGTCACCCTTAAATAGCGCTTAAAAGAGAATAACGAGTCTTTCTTGTCTCGCAGCCGCGTAGGGCAGTTGCAGAACAGTTTCGTGTGCGTGTCTAACTGCTGATGTATCTCCAGACCCGCTTTTAATCCTACTTCTTCATAAGTTGTCTTCGTTGCCATCGCTTTACGTCCTATAATTTTAATATCTGCCCTTCTATCTCATCTTCGAGCTTTAAAATGCCGTAAGTGCTGTACCTAGCAGGAAAAACTCCGGTTGCACTTCCCGGGTTGAAGTAAATTAGATCCCCTATCTTTTTATTCACGGGCTTGTGCGTGTGACCATAAATAATCAGGTCCAGATCCACTCCGAGTTTTGTTTCTACTCGCTTCTCCACCCCGACCGGACTACCCCCTTCCGAAGGATGGGTAATTCCTATTCGGAACCCTTCGAGTTCAAGAAGCTCTTTCGCGGGGAGTTCGTCTTTGAGTTCTTTTGAGTCCATGTTGCCATGAACACCTTTGAAATTGCCCAGGTCCCGCAGTTGGTCAAGCAAATTTATGCTCGTGTAGTCGCCTGCATGTATTATCAAATCTACTTCGCTTAGAGTCTCTAAAATACGGTCGGGCAAGCTACCTAAATCATCGGCATGTGTATCTGAAATTACGCATATCTTCATTTTTTGCTTTTTGTAACTGATTATGAATTACTTTGCTCCTGTTGCAAATGTAGTAAGCAGATTAAATATAAATATAGCGGTTTGTATTTCTAAAAAACGTTGCTGACAGCAACCGAAAAAGATATAAAGGCTTGATTCAAAATTAGAAGTTGTGTCTCAAAGGAAAAAGGGAATAAAAATGGGAATCCCATTTGGATTGAAAGTATTGATGGTCTCAATCGTCCTGGTGATGGTTGCAAGCAGCGTGGTGGTTGATACTAAAGGAACAGAAGACTGTTACGGAAAAGGCACTAGCTCGCTTGAAGTGCCATCTTTTGTCTCTATTGCAAGTGCGAGAAGCGGTGGTGGTGGCGGTAGCAATAGTGACGCAGCCACGCGAGAAGGAGCACAAATCCTCGAAGAAGAAGCGGGAATATGTTTTCATGCAAAGGTACAGCAAGAAATTAATTTGGCAATGGCAAAAGAGGTGTACAGAAAGATAGAACATGAAACAGGAGACTACATCATTGGAGCAGTTGCACTTCCCGGCTATCCCGAGACGGAAGACGTGCATGTCTATGTTCACAAGGATGGTTGGATTGCGGCTTATTACCTGAATGACGAGCCAATCACGAAGATAATAGACTGGTTTGATTTCCTGCGTCCACCACCAAGGGATATAACCGGCACAAAACTTGAAGATGCAATATTAAAGATGTGTGACGGCGTTAATGTCACGTTGATCTGGACACAAACGAAATACCATGATTTCCGGGCACCGAATGCAGATTGGATGCTGATTGTTACGGGTGCTCAGCGGGTGGGGGGAGAAAGGGTAGGAACATTCAAGATAGAGCTACCAGGTGACCTTTTGGTTGGTGAGCGGTCATGGTCACACTTTGCTGCAAATAGCAGTAATAGCACAAGCCTGAGTATTGATGAACACACAATTAATAGTTTTGGACCTTGCCGAGACGGTGTGGTAACAAAATATGGAACGCTCACACAAACGCAACTGAATCTGAATGAGATACATACAGTCCATCTTGGGCATGGTGACGGAATTTGGACGTCGGGAGAAGCAGTCAGTGCAATTGCCCTTATATACCGAGCCGGCGCAACACCGATCGAGATACTCGAAAAATGCGATAGCTTATTGAGTGTTCCAACAAAATATCCAAAAGAACTCATAAACGATACCGTTCCACCAGTAATTACAAACGTAACTATAACAAACATAACAACCAATTCGGCAACGATAAAATGGGATACCAACGAAATAGCAGATAGTCTAACGACATATGGCAAAACATCAGGGGTTCATGCTAAAGGCATATGGAATCCGCTATTTATAAAGACACATCTGATGGGCCTAACAAAATTGTTACCCGGTACAAGTTATTATTTCGTTGTGAAAAGCGCAGATCAAAGTGGGAATCGGGCGGTGAGTTCAGAGTTTTGCTTTACTACTGAGGGCGCAGTTTTCGATACGGGCGCACCCGCAAATCCATATCACAGCATTCCCGGCACGCATAAGGGTACAATCACACCAAATCAAACAATCAAGGTGGGCATGCTTTACACGTATTCATGCCCGGGAACAGGTGGACACAGCGAATACATGAAAATATGGAATGAAACCAGGTGGAATACAATTGCAATTTGGCACGGCTACAAAGAAGATTGGCACAATATCTCATTTGATACTTCTTCGTTCACACTTGTCGAAGGAGAAACTTACTACTACACTATAAAAACCGGCGCCTATCCGCAAATTCACCATACCGGTAATCTCTCAACGCCTTATGGTGTCATAACCTGTTCAGAGTTCCGGGATGCAAATGGTAAAAGATATGACAATTGGATACCCGCCATCAAGCTGTTTCGTGTTGGAGCTGAATAAAATCCGCTTATATTCATAAGACAGTTCTTATTATCTGTTCGCTGCACCATAAGTTAAGGCGAAGTTCTTGATTTATATAGTGCCAGAAAATTAAATATAGTGTATAGGTGAATGAGTAACCATGAGCGAAGCAAGACCAAAACCAAATATAAAAATAGTTAAGGACGTGGGATATAGAGTGATAATGAAAAATGAGGATGGTACACCAAGGCAAGTATTGAGGGGTTTCGTCAAAGAGGGAGACTATGGCAAATTTATCGCCGTAGAGGCTCACTGGGTGCAAAAAATGGACGGCGAAAAGATAGTAGATAGCCAATGGGCGAGAAAGAGCTATACGTTCCCAGATGACCAAGGAAGGGCACATGAGAAGTGGAATTATGTAAAAGAGCTATTAGATATTGCTTTGGATGTAAGTGCTGGTGGTAACCTCGAAGAGGAAGTAGAAGAAGAATTCAGCGATGAACTAGAAGGACTTGAGGACGATTTCTAGTTCTTCATTTCTCGGGGGGTTTTTTTTTCTCACCACTTGAAGAAGTCTTTGCAAAGGTCTTCCGCTTTATCCGTAAACGTCATATCGTAATCCGGAGGCAGGCAATTTTTATATGGATATTGTGCGAACCTGTAATCCATCAGAACGATGATACAGCGATCGTGCTCGCTTCTTATGCCTCGTCCAGCCGCTTGCAGCACCTTTGTAATCGCAGGGTAAAAATAACCGTAATGCCGACCTTTTTCCGTTCCGTATTTACCTATGTAATAACCTTCTATCGTTTTTACTTCCAGCGTGGGTGGGCTTAACGGCAACCCAACCACGATAATCGCCTTTAACGTATTGGATTCGTAATCCATACCCTCCGAGAACGACCCACCCTGCACGGCAAGCAGTATCTTAGCGAAATTATCCCGTAACATCTCGTACAACCGGTTTTTCTCGTCCTTGTTCATCTCTCGCTTCTCGACTATTGCTCTTCTTCGTACGTCATCAGGCAAATACGCTGAAATATTTTTTAGTAGTGCATAAGACGGGAAAAAGACGGCCATACCGCCTATCACATATTTAGCCACTTCGTCTATTTTATTAGCTATATTTTGGTACATCTCGTCCCCCCTTTTCGTGTATTTCGTCGTGAGCCCTTTTGTAACGACAATCAATCGGTTCTCCTCCGGAAATGGCGAGCGGTACTCATTCAAAACTATCTCTTTCCCTTTTAGTCTATCTGGAGCGGCACCTAAAATATCGGCGTACATCTCGGTGGGGCATAACGTGCCGCTCATTAGAATGGTTGCGTGTGCCTTTGCGAATATCGGTTCACTTACTACCGAAGGGTCGAGCAGTTTAAAGAAAATGGTAGGATTATCCTGCTGCGCGACAGAAAAAATCCGCAAACATTTCTCTTCTGTCTGCCAGCTATCAAAGAAATCAGCCATAGTGAGGATATTCCTCTGCAGCGTCTCTTTCTCAGCTCGATATTTAGTGTTCTTGGTGTTTTTTGCGCCACTATCAAAACCCTCGGCTATGTGTCGGAGCGAGTCTATGAACTCGGCATAACTCATTGCATCTATTCGCCGCCTCAACACAGTCTCCAGCTCATCCAGCAGAAAATCACGATCCACACGTATCTCGGACTTATTCTGCTTCACCGCCTCTCGAGTCAATCGTTTAAACATCATTTCTAACAGCAGGAGGTTATCATACATCTCCCGGTTCGTGGCTCGAATCCCTCTTGCTGTCTCTGATAGTACCTTCATACGCAGCTCACTGCTGAGATTGTTCCTTATACGGTCAGGGAGGTTATGAGCTTCGTCCACGATTACAATGATGTCTTCCAAGCCCGTTTCTGTCTTTTCCAATACCCGTTCGGCAATGTCGTGCGAAAATAGATAGTTATAATCACAAACGAGCACATCCGCACTTTTACTTGCATCCAAAGCCGCTTTATAGGGGCATATCCCGCGGGTGGTGCACCAGCTACATAATTCTTCCACGTGCATTATCTCTTCTTTTATACCCCGTATCGCATCTTCGTCCTGTTTCATGAAATAGCGACATCTTTTGTTCTTCTGCTCGTACTTGCAAAACTCGTTGAATAGCGAATAGAACTCCCGGTAGATAGATACCGCTCGTGGACACATGGACTGCTTCGACGTGATGTCCACCGCCACGACATTCAAATTCATACGTTCTTTCATCAACCTGAGCGTATCAATAGCGATTTTATGCTGGCTCTTTTTGGAAGTAAGAAAAAACAGGGTCTTATCATTTTCGATGGCATATTGTAATGCGGGGGCGAGCACAGCAACGGTTTTGCCTATACCCGTAGGCGCATGTGCAATGAGAATCCCACCGCTGTCCACAGCGTGTTGCACATCTTTCATGAACTCTTTTTGCCCCTCCCTCACCGAGGGGAAAGGAAATATGGAGTGTTTTTTTTCGGCCATCTTTATACGTATATAGGGATAGTCTTTGAAATGAAGAAGAGAAGCTAAACTTTTTGTTTGTAAGAGACTTCTTAAAGAAATATATGAAATATATAACGGCAGAAACAAAAGGAAGGTTTATAAGATGAAAGTACTGGTGTATCCGCCGAATAGTTTGATATTAACGGATTTGGTGGAAAGAGGAGGACATGAAGCGGTAGCATTGATGCGGGAGATAGGTGAGCACGTAAGAGATGCGGAAATAGATGCACCACCGCTGAATGTAACAGAAGAAGACTTGAAGAGGGCATTGAGGTATGTCTCGGTGGAGGAGCCGGCGGGGCTAAAAGGGCGAATTGGGCTGCTTGTACCTTTGTTAGAAGAAGCCGAAGCTTCGGTAATTTTGAGTGATGCCCCCCCCACCTTTGGCTGTATGGGCTGTGCAGTCGCAGACGAGTTCTTCAAGTTCTTGATACGAAAGAAGGGGATACCGACTTTAGAGGTGAAGTACGAGGGTGGGGATAAGCTGGAAGAGGCAGTCGAAGCGATAATGGCGTTTTTAGCTCGGTTATCGCAAGAAGGAAAGGCGACAAAGAGCGAGAAGAAGGGATAATGTCATGACACGAGTGGCACAGATTTCTTGTGGAACGGAATATAGCGGAATTCAATGGTTATTTAACGATATAGCAGAGAAGGTGGGCATTGATTTGGTTTATCCCGAGATGGAACTATCGCAGGTGGATGCAGCTTGTAAAGGGCTGGGT
Source organism: Candidatus Methanophagales archaeon (assembly GCA_028572065.1). Classification (GTDB taxonomy): domain Archaea; phylum Halobacteriota; class Syntropharchaeia; order Alkanophagales; family Methanospirareceae; genus QENJ01. The sequence goes on along the minus strand of JAPVWK010000010.1, from coordinate 5,593 downwards.
TTCACGGCAGAAAGCCCGAGCTTAAATATGATGATGGCAAGAGCGGTGTCTATGTTAGAGGACCCCACGATAAAAGGCGCGCTTCTTCTTACATGCTTCAAGTGTGCGGAAGGGACGATTGTGAAGGATCTGGTCAGGCGGTACCTGCATGAGAGAACCGACATCCCTATTATATCGTACTCAAATGTAGAGAAGCCGAAGGAGATAGAGATATATGCAAGGCTGGAAGCGCTGGCGACACTGATAACACGGAAGTCGCTATTGATGCGCGAGAAGCAAGAGGGAATTACAATGGGTATTGATTCCGGCTCTTCTACCACGAAAGCAGTAGTGATGAAGGATGATGAGATAGTGGGGGCGGGATGGCAGCCGACAACGGACCCGCGAAAAAGTGTGGATGAAGTGATGGAAACGGCGTTGAAAGGCGCGGGGCTAAAAAGGAGCGATATAGAAGCAATTGGCGTGACTGGGCACGGGCGGGAACTTGTGGGCGAGCATGTAAAGGCCGATCTCAATTTAGAGGAGGTGAGTGTGATCGCAAAAGGTGCTGCTCTGCTTACCAAGCTGCATAAAGGCGATGCCACGGTGATAGATATAGGCGGGATGAACAACAAGCTGATTCTGTCACGAGACGGGATTGCTAATATATTCAATCTGGGCGGTATTTGCGGTGGCTCTTCCGGCAGGTTCTTAGAGGTGGCGTCGCATAGGCTGGATGTGGACATCTCGGAATTGGGGCAGCTTGCGCTTAAGTCCAAGGAAAAACACGATTTGCAGAGTTATTGTATGGTGTTCGGGATACAGAGTCTTGTCGTTACACTTGCTTCGGGTGTGAAGCGAGAGGATGTGGCGGCGGCGGCGTGTCGGTCCGTTGCGAATCAGGTATATGAGAATCAGATACAGGAGATGGAGGTGAGACCGCCGATTATCTTTGTCGGGGGAGTGTCGCTGGTAGAAGGTGTGAAGAAAGAGTTTGAGAAAATGCTGGGTGTGGATATTATTGTGCCGCCGAATTCGCAGTACGCGGGTGCTGTTGGTATTGCTACGCTTGTTTCGGGTGTTTGAGTGGGACGGTTTGCCAAATATCTCTTAGAAGGGGTGTAGAATGGATTGAAATATTTGTACTGCTTTGAAGTAAGATTATACTGAAGTTATTGAAAATGGGTGCATCGGGAGGGGATAAGATGAGTGGAAAGTATTGGCTAAATCTATTCACCGGCAAGACGTGGGAAGAATTTTTGGAAAATGGGGCTAATGTGAGTGGTTTTAGGGAGCAAAGAAGAAAAGCAGCAGCGAAAATTCATCCAGGAGATTATTTGATTTGCTATTTGACAGGAGTTTCGAGATTAATAGGCGTATTAGAGGTGAAATCAGAACTCTATATTGATAAAACGTCCATTTGGGAATGGGCAGATTACCCTTGTCGGTTTAAGGTTGAATTGATACATCAACTAGAACCCAAAACAGCAATCCCTATTCTTGATTTGCGGGACAGGCTTTCGTTATTTCAAGGGTTAAAATCAAAGAATGCTTGGTCTGGTTTCTTCAGAGGTTCTCCTGCACGTTTCAACCCCAGTGATGGGGAAATACTAGTCGAAGCCATCAAGGATACCATCGCTAATCCAATCGAAAGAGATTATGACGAGAAGAAGTACTGGCGTCATCCAAAAACATATGAATCAAAAATGGGGGTAGTAACCATTCCAGAAGAAACAACGGATGAAGAAGTTGAAACAAAGGAACCCCTGGAAGGAATAACAACCCATGAAGAGATTCAATGGATGTTGTTAAAACTTGGATCTGATCTGGGATTGGATGTATGGGTAGCAAGAAACGATAGAAATCGTGAATACGAAGGAAAACCGTTTCAAGATATACCTAATTTAAGAAGCGAGTTGCCTCTACAATTTGATAATGCAACAAATAGAACAATTGAACTGATAGATGTTTTGTGGTTGCGAGGAGACGCAATATTGTCAGCTTTTGAAGTCGAACATACTTCGGCAATCTATTCTGGACTTTTGAGGATGTCTGATTTGGTTAGCATGCAACCAAATATCAAACTCAACCTCTACTTGGTTGCTCCAGACGATAGACGCGAGAAAGTGATGAATGAGATAACTAGGCCAACATTTGCGAGACTCAACCCACCATTGCCAAAAATTTGTAAATATATCTCTTATTCGCAGCTCAAAAAGGAAATTGATGAAATTGGAGACCGAATTCGGTATATGAAACCCGAAATTATTGAAAAGGTTGCCGAAAGTTGTGAGCCTGATGAGTTGTGAAAACGCCTCCACACCTGACAGGACTCCAAATACGCTCAGAACGTTCTAAGGAATGGCTTTTTAAAAACAGTGATTTACCGTGTGCTAGGAAACTACCCTAGATTTTAGAGATTTCATAGCAGTTAAGGTACTCGATGGTGTGAACCTTTCCAGCTATTATAATGATTATTGCTGCATTGGTTTTAACAACACATCATACTCATCAAATAGATGTGATTAGCGCATACATTAGAAAATTCATTGAGCCAAAGGTAGTTGGACTTGGTTGGGAAAGTCACAGGGCACGCTACAGAGAGACAAAACGGTCCAATCCAAAAGCGGGGGGATTGCCTTTGGGTACAAGTAAACCTCTGGCGGTATATTATGCTCTTCTCACGATTTCTATCTATTTAGTGACATTTGTGACAGGTCTTTATCACCATCGGTTTGCTTTAATCTTCATATCAATTCTTGCTGTATGTTCTCTTGCATGTTCCTATGATTTGTATAAACAGAAGACGAAAGGATGGAGAATAAACTGGGATGTGTTGGATAATCAATAATAAACGCCCGACAGCGTATAACAGAGCGTATCTGGCTTCGTGCCTTCGGCGCTTCGCCCAAATACCCCTTCGGGAAACTTCAGATACGCTCAAAACGTCACCTGAAATTGCTCCGGATATCACGATTTATTTTTATCCACAAAAGTGATTAATTAGAGATATGGTGGTAAAAATGAACAAAATAAAGATAATCGTTGAAAAACATCCTGAAGGGTATGTGGCATATCCTCTTGGATTAAAAGGAGTGGTGGTTGGAGAGGGGGATACATACGAGGAAGCACTTGGGGATGTGAAATCTGCCATCAATTTCCATATAGAAACCTTTGGGGCAGAAGTTTTTGAAATAGAGGATATTTTAGAAACTTTTGTTGCAGAGGTTGCAGTATGAAGTTTCCAAAAGACGCACCAAAAAAGAGGGTTATAAAGACATTTGAAAAATTAGGATTTAGGATTGTGAGGGAGGGAAACCATATCTCAATGATCAGAGGAAATATAGGTGGTAGCAAGACAACCTTGACTATGCCAAATCACAATAAAATAAAAGGCTCTACATTGAGGACGATTTGTAGACAAGCAAGAATATCAAGAGATGATTTTTTGAGTATTTATGAAAAAGTGTAAAGATAAATAGGACTCCGCAACTTCAGATAACATAAATAGAATTTATGACACCTGCAGAATTGCTATAGTTGCAGAAGAATGAGCAGGATCAAAGAGAAGGAAATCAAGGAAATAAGAATAGCCGTAGAAAAATAGTTTCCGGAAGACCCGGCTTTACAACAAGTTCATATTGCAAGGAATATCATAGCTAAAGAAGCGGACTCTGAAGGATTGAGTATTCTTGAACACATCAGAATATTGGTAAAGCAAGTTAAGAATGTCGGATAAGGCGCGGCGTATCGCAGAGCGTATCGGACTTCGTGCCTTCGCCCAAATAAGACTTCGGTTGACTTCCAATACGCTCGGAACGTTATCGAGAATAGCTTTTAATATAGAATTCGTTTAATTTATTGAATGGTGTTAAGTGCATACGACTAAGAGCGAGATGAGGGAGATTACCAATTAACACCATAAATATAAGATGTCTGCTGAAGATTGGGAGGAAGCTGCTAGCTGCTTCTATAACCAAGATTGGAAGGGCCTCATAGAAATAAACGAGGCGAAACTGAAAGATGAGCCGAACTCGGAGTTTTTGCTCTGGGAGACCGCGGACGCCTACTTCACTCTGGGAGAATACAAAGTGGCACTAGAGCTCGGAGAGAGGATTCGGGGGTTGTATCCTGACAGCCCAAATGCGACGGATATAATCGCAAGAGCGAAAACCATGCTAGAAAAAAATGTCAAACAAGAAATATAAGAAATGTTGCGGCAGGCGGGCTTAATATTACGTGGAAAAAACTGTAATGTATTCCTATACCCTTTAGCCCTTTTCTTCCCACTCTTTTATACCGAATAAACTCCAGAAAATCTCCTCAGTAACTTTCTAATTTCAGATAGTTTCTTTTTAATAAATACCTACCTACTCAAAGTATTTGATGGCTTTTCGTATGCTTCGGCACCCCAATAGATAAGTGTGGGTGATACAGGAGGTTTAAGAAGATGCCCCTACTGCAGTAGTGAAGACATCATAGGTCATGGTGTCATTTCCGTAAACTTAAGTCAAATAGCTACAGAGCATGTAGTTTTTAGAGAAGGTGTAAATACCACTCTTTCATGTATAGTTATTAATATATAACAACTGTGCCTATCGTGACTTTCGGTGGATGGATAGCTTTTTTAGCGTCACAAAAGTGTGTGTGGAATTATCAGACTCTGCGATTAATTGATGAACGTTTGATAAGGCTGAGTCCTACCTGTGACCTACCGTGGACTACGCATTTCACCTAAAAGCGATATTTATATAACGTAGAGTTGAAACAAGACATTATGGATGTGAAAGAGGTGTTCTATGAGTTCTCTGCAATTTTATCCGAAGATGCGATTGTGGAACGGGCGGAAGAATATGGAGTGGAAGACAAACGTAAGAGGAAAATAACCGTTGTTCCCTTCTTCTGGCTAATGGTGCTGTCAGCAGTTGAATCTGCACCGCGGGGCTGTCTATCAAAACTGGTAGCCCTTTTCACCGCGTCATTCTCCCTCATTTATCCTGGTAATCAAGTACCAAGGCTCAGTCGCATGGCGCTCAGCAAGAAGCTATCGCGTACCAACTGGATGTTCTTCCGTGGCGTGTATAACAAACTGCTCAAGCGCTATATCAACTCGCTCGAGCCCGATGAGAGATTTTTATTCGCGCGATTCAAAGACTGCTTCGCTGTGGATGGAAGCGTTATACGGCTCAATAAGATCATTGAAACGGTATTTGAAAGCACGATTAAATCCCAAGCCGCGCTGAAGTTGAATACCAAATTTTCAGTGCGAAACCTCGTTCTCACCAAGTTACAAGTCACAGACGGTAAAAGGCATGACGGCAGGTTCCGTTTTATCACGAAAGAAGCAAATATCCTTTATCTCTTCGATCTGGGCTACTGGTGCTATGCAAGATTTAAGAAAATTGTAGATGCGAAGAGTTTCTTCGTTTCTCGCTTGAAAAAGAGTTGTGATCCGCTAATTGTCACCGTTTCCGGCTCATCGCTATTTCATGTGGGTAGATGTGGTTAAGTGGCTGCCAAACAATCCAAAATCAGAAGAAAAAGGTGGATTGATATAGCCTTAAATCTAAAAGGAAGGAGTGAAAATGTTTGTAAGGTAATTGTGAGACCGCTT
>JAPVWK010000009.1 GCA_028572065.1 Candidatus Methanophagales archaeon | reverse complement strand
GAATGAAAGCGGCGCGGTCGAATCAGAATTCAAGCCTAAGAACTACGGAGATGTCATGTTTGAAACCGCAATAGAAAAAGGGCAGGTAAAGAATAGAGATGAGATGAGGAAGTTATCAGTCGAAAAGCAACGTGAGATTCAGATGCACGCCTGTGACAAAATCGCGGTGTGGCGAGAAAGCATGGACCTCATAATTGACACGCATTGTACGATAAAGACACCACGCGGCTATTTCCCGGGCTTACCCGAATACGTGTTGCGGAAATTGAATCCCGACCTGTTAGTGTTAATCGAAGCGACACCGGAAGAGATATTCGACCGAAGGCAAAATGACAAGACCCGGAAAAGAGACGTAGAAGCTAAAAGCGGTATAGAAGAGCATCAGTTCATGAACCGTGCAATGTCAATGGCTTATTCCTGCCTTACCGGTGCTGCCGTGAAGATAATATGGAATCACGATGGCGAACTGAAAACTGCAGCAGATGAGTTCGTAAAATTGCTGGATGTATAGCGAATAGAGCTGGATTCGCAGTTCGTTAGGTATATCATCAAAGCTCCGGTTCACCAGCCGCCATTATCCCCATATTTATTGTTACCTCTGCTATATCCTCACAATACTTCGCTATTCGTTCTAAACTCTCTAATGTAGAAAGAGCCGGTATTTTTGCTGTGCTACCTTGTTCCTCTGCCAGAATCCGCTCATTTGCCACTTCTACTTTCTTAGTCAACATTTTTGCATCTTCTATCGCTTCATTCGCCTTTTCTATATTCCTATCAGATAAAGAAGCCAGTGTCTTATTGAATATGTCTTTAGTACTGATACCAATTGTCTTTATGCTATCCAAACTCTTGTCCCCTACCTGAGAGGTCCTAGCCTTAGATCTCTCCGCTATGTTCACTATGTGGTCGCCTATCCGTTCCATACTCTTCACTATTATCCGGTATCCTAAGCTATCACGCTGCCGATTCAGACCTATCTTCTTTGCCAGTTCGGGATCACTCATCGCAGCCTTTAGCTGCCTCACAATCAGTAAATAAAATCTATCTATCTCGTTATCGCGCTCTATAACATCATCCGCAAGGTTTGGCTCGCTTTTATCAATAGAAGCAATAGCGTCTTCCTGCATTGACAATAAAATCTTTGACATACTCCGTATCGCATCTTGCAGCGTAAAATCCTCGTATTTCAAGAAGCTTTTTAGCACTATCTCCTTTGACGATTCCTCTACAACCTCTATGCCTATCAACTTATTCCTTACTTCCGCCTTTATCCTCTTCCTTGCCTCTGCCTCGAACCCATGAGGGGCTAAAAGCTTCACGAGGTCGTATCCCACGAGATAATAAGAGATGAGATATCGGAAGTTACACTCAAAGCTTTCTTTTTCGGACAGAACGAATTCAGCACATTTTACCTGCTCTTTTTTATCCTGCCGCGCCGTTATAACAAGCGAATTATCAGCACGTTGAATTATAGTGAGTTCATCGCCCTGTTTCACACCCGCTTCTCTCGCCCACTTTATTGGCAGCGAGACGGTATAAGTAGAACCACCGGTGAGCTGTATTTTTCTCTTCTCCTCTTTCATTTTCATCCTTCACTTTAGTTAAACTATCAATTCTATATACAATAAATACAATTATATAATTGGCGATATGAGACTTTGCTTTTTATGAATCCAAATCTTATGTTTTAAGAGGGGTAAAAATGGAAACGGAGGAGGAATACATTCCAAGATACGAGTATGAACGTTTAGAGAGCGAGTACAGGCGGCTGATGAGGAAATACGAGGAGACCGAAGCATATAAAGAGGATCTGGAAAAACTCGTCTCGAAATCGCGAGCACCGCCGTTAGACTGTGGGTTCGTGGTGGAGAAAACCGAAGAGAGCGCTATTGTGAATTTAAACGGTGCATTAAAAGCTTTACCTTATGGTACACTTAGCAATAACGAAATATCAGAGTTGAAAGAGGGCAAATATGTCTTTATAGGGCGTATCCCGGATAGGAGTAGCCCCAGTGGATTTACCATCGGTATCACGAAAATATATGACCGAATGGCTGACTTAGAGGTGGGCGAGATCGAGGACTTGAGGCAGGATGATGAGGGCTGGATAGGCGAAATATCAACAGGAAAAGGACGTAGTAAGATCTATAAACGGCTGAGAGGAGATGAGAAAGATAAGATAAAAGTGGGTATGAAGGTAGGACTGCTGCCGGGTACTTCTGACATAATCAAGAGTTATACGGCAAAGGAATTCTCGCACTATGAGATTACGAAAAGCCCCGAGGTGAGCTTTAACGACATCGGCGGCTTGAAAAGCGTGAAACAGGAGTTAATAAATAGTATCATTCTACCAATGCTAAATCCCGAAGACTATGCAAAATATGGGGAACGTTCGAGGAGGATACTGATGTACGGCCCGCCGGGATGTGGAAAGACAATGTGTGCAAAGGCGTTAGCATCTGCATTGCCTAATTGCGAGTTCGTTAAGGTTGGTGCCGGAGAGCTATTCAGCATGTGGCTCGGGGAATCCGAGCGTAATGTGAGGATGATTTTCAAAACTGCGAATGACAAATTAGAAGAGGGTGAGAACGATTATGGTGTGATTTTCTTTGACGAGATTGATGCGTTGGCACAGGAAAGGGGTATGTACACGGGCTCATCTGGTGCACCGGAAAGAGTTACGGGACAGTTACTGGACCTCTTAGATGGCTTTTATTCTCTGCATCCACACCTCACTGTTATCGGTGCGACCAACCGTTTGCATCTTATCGATTCGGCGTTCCGGGCCCGATTTGACAAGATCATTGAGGCACCAAAGGCCGATGAAGAAGCTGCTCTTGCCATTACCCCGATATACGCCAGGAAAATCCCTATTGACCACTATCTGGCAGAGGAACAAGGTGGCGAAGCAGAAGCAAGGGCGTATCTGGCAAACGCGATTGTCGAATATATATATAAAGACGCATACGTGGAAACAGAAATAGGGCGGATAAAGAGTGGAGATACAGTGACTGGTAGGTTCATTGCGCAGATATTCCACTATGCACGGGATAAAGCGTTAGAAGAGCGGACACTGCTGACATTGAAGCGAGGTAAAATTAATGACGAGGCGCTGAGGCAGATGTGGCAGGATGAACGGATTGCCGAGATATTAGATGTAGAAAGCAAGATGGATGAATTGCAGAAACGCTATAAGCACATAGAGGATATAGGCGTGAATCTGGAACTGCTGAAGGAAGGTTTTGACAAGTTTGTGCAGAGAAGAGCGGAAGAGATGATTGTGTCGGGATATGAGGTACTACCTGAAGAAGACACCGGGATGCATTATTAAGTCTTTTTCTTTTTTTCTTTTTATGTGTGCATAAAATGGAAAAGGTTGATTTGTGTAGATGGCAAGGGATAGAGCACGAATTCAGGATCGGCATAAGTTCAGAATCGCCGGGGTTATATCGGTATGCGCGATTTTATCATGTGGACGAGGTGATTCATGCACTTGAGAGCTATACTTTCTTTGACGGTGCGAATGCGATATGTGCGAAGCTGCGAAGAAGGAACGACGGGTTTTTGAGGAATGGTTCCCGGATTTATATATGTACCGGTGGTCACTTAGAGATTGCCACGCCGGAATGCAGAAACGCTTTTGACGTGTTGAAGTATGATAAGGCCGCAGAGCTGTACATGCAATTGGGTGTGGAGAAAGCAAACGAAAGATACAAGAAGAAGTCGAAGAAGAAAGGCAGTCAAAGTACGTACATACAGTGCTGGAAAGCGAATGTTGAGATAGACAAGAGATACAGTCGGGGCACGCATGAGTCCTACATCGTGGAACGGAATAAATTTGTGGGCAATGAGAACTTACTCATTCCGTTTCTGATACTGCGTAAGATTTTCTTTGGGGCAGGCGGGTTTGTAGCGGAGAAGGGCGATATAAGATACGTGATTTCACCGAAAGCGATGGTTTCGCGAAGGGTAGTCACGGAATCGCCATCGCAATGGCCGATTCTATCCACGCGGGACGAGCCGTTGAGCACAAAGGACAAATACCGTGTACATGTCACATCTGGAGAAGGCGTCCGTTCTGAGGTGACAAGACTGCTCAATAACGCACTTACTTCGTATGTGATAGACGCGATAGAATCCGAGAAGATTACGCATATAGAAGAGCTCTGGAATCCGCTACAAACATTTAAGGATATTGCTGCGAATACAGAAGGAGATTGGCAAATAAAATTGATGAACGGGAAGACAGAATCAGCCATTGATTATCTCAATCATCATTACCTCTCGGTGATAGAGGAGTTATTTGAGGAACGAGAGACATCTGACTGGGACCTGTACGTTCTGGATACGTTCAAGAGGCTCAGTGATAAGTTCAGTCAGGGATTGCTTGAAGACCCGTATGTGGTACGTCGTTTGGAATGGTTACTGAAGTTAAAGGTAGTAGAAGACGAGATAGCGGATTTTGAATATAACTATATCCCAAAAGGTAAGTTCGATTATCGGAGTATGTACCAGATGGATGAGCGAATGGAGAAGAAGATAGCGGCATCTTTTGAGTTCACCAATCTCTGTGACCATGATTTATACGAGCAGGTAGCGGATAAAATCGGTGCAGAGCGGATTCTAACGGAGGCAGATATAGGGGAAGCGTTGTTAGCACCACCGAAGAATTCAAGAGCCGAGTTAAGGGTAAAAATCGCATCGGAATTCGATAATGCTGCGTTGTGCTGGAATAAAATAACGATAACAAAGGAGCCAAGGATAAAGATAGACATGAGCCGCCCGACCGCGGAGGAATATTCGCGGCTATTTGAGCGGTATCCGGAACTGGCAAGGATGCCAAGTGCCGTGGTAGTTTTCTTGCGTGAACGGAGACGTGGAGAGACGACAAGGCAGGTTATGGTGCGACTCCTTGCCGAGGAAGAGGATATAAGAGGCTGGGAGGAGGATATAAGCCGGGAAGTGAGGAATAGATTAGTCAGGAATCCCTATCTGGACTATTTGTTGTATTCCGATAACAAAACTTACCGATTTGACGACCTGGATGGCTGGGACGAGGCTAGCATAAGAAAGAAGATAGAAGAGATAAGGAAAGAAGAGCGGCTAAGTGAAGATGATGATTTATAAAGCGGGTACGCGGCTACACGGGATGAGACAATGAAGGAACGCACAAAGGGCACCGAGAGTAAGATCAGGGGAATAGAGCAGGAATATCCCGTGAGTGCAAAGGCGAATTTAAATCCGGCTATGCTCGTTAATGCTGCGATTCAAGGATTAAAACGGAGTACTCTTTCACGTGATGTTGTTTGGGATACAGTGACAGAGGTATCACAGGAAGTACACGAATCGAAAATAACGTCTTCCTTTGGGAATAACGGTTGCCGGATTTATAACGATATGGACCATCTTGAGATCTCCACGCCTTCTTACAATAACCCGTTTGATGCTATAGCATACGACAAAGCATCAGAGATATACGCTTTTATGGCCACGAAGGAAGCGAGTACAGCGCTAAAGAAGGAAGTATTTGTGCATAAAAATAATGTTGCGAATCTTACGGTTACAGAAGGTCTGAAGAGGGTAAAACGAGGGGTTATAAAGACAAATACATATGCCACGCATGGTAATATATTGACATTGCGGGAGGCGTGCAATGATTGGACTCGAGTAGAGAAATCGCTGATACCCTGGATAATCACGCGAATTCTGTTCACAGGGGCAGGAGATGTTGTCTCTGGCGGATTTGTCGGTAAAGAAGGCGTGAAGTTCGTTATTTCACCAAGAGCAATGTTTACGCATCAAAAATCTTCCCTTTCGACTACTAGGAATCGCGGCATCTTGAACACGAGAGACCAGCCTCATGCAGCAAGGCGGTACTGGCGTCTGCATGACATACATTACGAAGGGCTTCGTTCGGAATACGCGATTTTTATGCGGGATATAGCGCAGGCACTGGTGATCTGCGCCTTTGAAACGGGCTTCCTGGATGATGCACCCGAGCTAGAAGACCCGGTGAGGGCTTTCAAGGATATATCGCAGGATACACAGGAATGTGAGTGGCAGATAAAGCTAAAGACCGGTGAGAAGACGGATGCAGTAGCCATTTTACGGTATTATAGCGAAGCGATAGAGCGGATGCAAGAGGATACGGGCGAAGAAAGCAAATGGGACGTGATAGGGCTGAAAGCTTTAAAGAAGTTGATAGATAAGTTAGAATCGCGGCGGATAGAAGAGTTTGTGGATGGTATAGACTGGGTGACGAAATTAGCGCTGCTTGTGAATTATGAGCCGAAAAGTGCATCTGACGGAATAAGCATCTGCAATCAATATGCGTTACTGGATGAAAATGTGTCGTTTTATCTCGGTGATAGCGAAAAAGGAGCTACAAAAAGTTATTGCCTATTCAACCCGAAGGACTCGCTTGCGTTTGCGGAACGGGAATTACCGCAGGTGGATTGGGATTCATTCACGCAACGGGTGAAGTACGCACTGAGTAATGCACCGGAGCAGACGAGGGATTATTTCAAGGTTGCGATGCTGAAAAAGTATGGGTCAGAAGTGAGAAGTATTAGCTGGTCCACGATGCAGCTTAAGGCGGCAACGGTAATATTAGATGAACCGTTTATGTTGAACAAGGACGAGATGGGAGACGAAATTATGGATGGCCGAGAACTAGCGGAATGTTTGGCAGTTGCGAAGAAGTTATATCCCACTAAAATTATTTATTAATTATTGTAGAAAGAAAGCTTTACCAAAGAACGAATATAGTTTATATTACAAAATAGGTGCAAACTGATAGGGGGTTGAATGGAAATGGTTGTGGATGCGATGGATTTTGACGGAATGGAAGAGGAAGAAGAGGACTTAGAAGAGGAAGAGGTAGCAGAAGGGGATTATGTAAAGGAAGAGACGGCTGAGTACCGAGACACCGGGAAGGAAAAAGAGATGGTGCACATAATGGACCGGTTGAAGGAGCGAGCGAATAAGGAGAAAGCAGCCGACCTCGTGAGTAAGTTAAAAGGAAAGAAGAAAGTGAATAAAAAGATAATGCCGTATGAAATCTATGCCACATCGGGCGAGTGAAGCATCATCTCCTGTAACTCATGTTTCTTCATTGTATATAAAGTATAGCAATCTACCCTTTTTTCCTTATCGGTTCTGGGGCAACCCGTAAAAAATAGTCTCAGAGACCCCCCAAAAAAGGTGATGGGGGCGGATAATGCACGTCCATTATATAGGTTTCCCTAAAATAATTCGAAGTTGATGTATTACAAGCGGGAGCACCCGCGAAGGTATGAAGCAAGAGTCGCCACCTAATCTTGTCTAGAATGTTTGCCTTTCACAAATTCCAAATTTGAATCACACAAGATAGTAGAATTTAACACGGTATCAATCAAATGTTTTATTTTCAACGCCTGTTCTATGTCTGGTTCATTTTCATTAATATGCGCGCCATCATTTCCTATATCTTTCACTCCAATGAGTGCATCCTTTAATTTTTTGACAATATGTTCTTGATCGTATAATTCCTGAATTATTTTATACAGCGTTTTATTGTCATTTACTTTAGCGATTTCATAATGAATTCCAATAGCGTGTATTACTTTCCTAAATGCGGTTACAGCACCATTAGGTGCATCCGCAGATATACACCTAATCCCCTCTTGATAATATTTATCTATCTCTTCTGGTAATCCTTCCAAACCTTTCAACATGGGTGCAGGATAAAATTTTGTTTGTGTAACCGAAAATGCTACTATTGAAGAACACCCCTCACACTTAAGAGAAACTGTTTGTCCTGTTATTTGACTGTTCTCTAAGTCGTATGATAACTGTCTGAAAGTTCCCTTCTCATTGCAGTAGGGGCACCTACCTCTCAAGACAATTTGATTATAGGAAGAAATATCCCCTATACTTTCACGAAGGATTTCTATCTTATCTTCCATGATTTTTTTGATTGTATATAACGTATGACCTCCGTTTGTTTTCTCGCCTCTTATATTTATAACTTCTAGTTATACTTTATATACCATAAAAAGCTTTCATTCAAAAAAAGCTTTGTCAAAGAAATATTTATACTTTATATGCAACAAGAAATGGCGGGCTAAACTGCACTGATTTCTCAGATACCAATGGCAAGAAATATAATGACGGGATACCACAATAAGATTGTGGTAATAGAGGGGTAAGAAATCTGTTACAAAACATCAAGTCTACGAGGTGCAGTCATGCACATGTACAATTTGGTCCACCATAAAACGGTTAAAGGCAGAATAAATATGACAGATACAACTATATTTATCAACTGGCCAATATACGGTATGAAACTGGTTAAATAACTCACAACCAGGCCTATCACGAGCACGATGAGTCCAAGAAGAAATACGTCAAATTTATGTGCCCAGAATAGTTTTACGCCTTTCTTCACGCCACCGATCGCGCCAAAATCACCTATAACCACTGCAAAAGGTGTAAGTGCAAACATTATGCTTACAATTGCCATATAAGCTAACATAATCCATTTTAGTACCGTCATATATGGGGTAATGGCTAAGAAGCCGGGGATTAAGAATGCAACTCCGGCAAGGACTATTAAACCCACGAGGATATTGGCAGTGAGCATGCTGGTGAATTTACGTTTGCCATATGCGGTCATGTCCGAAAGGCTTGCTTTTTCACGTTCCATCGCTTCCTTTGCCATGCCGATCGCACCGGCGGCGAAAAACGCATTTATTATCAACCCTAAAATCACAAAGAGGATGATTGCACCTATACTTTGAAGTAATTGTAACGGCAGTTGTGGAATAAAATCTGGCGATACGCCACCGAGTTTTGTTAAGTACGATAGATTAATTCGGAATGGCGTTCCTGACATGAATGTTGCGCTACCTATGACTATAACCGCTACTACGAATGTTAGTACCGAGCTAAACACAAACGGAAGGCAGATATTTAAATTCTTCTTCCATGTGTCTAACCCCTTTACTATGATACTGCCGAGGTTCTCTGCCATGTTCGTTGTCTATGGTTAGTAGACAAGGTAATAAAAAGGTGATTGTTTGGTTTTGTAAACCACAACGATCACGCAACACTTAATCACAAAACACGTTCGTATTTTTAGAATTCCGTTTACGAGTGAAGCGGAAGCGCATTATGTGTGTGCAATTTTGAATTCTGCGCTGGTCCTGTTTTGTGTGAGGTCTTATTCTTCTGCGGGTCGAGAGTTTGGTGCGCCGTCTGTTGTTAAGTATTTTGGGATACCAAAATATGAGAGGGGTAATGAGGTTTATCAAAGGCTTTCCGAGCTTTCCAAAAATGCGCATGAGTTGGCTAAACGATATTACGAGCAAAAGGATTTGGACGCACAAGAGGAGTTGAATAATGTAGAAAAGGAAATTGATAAGACGGTTGCGGAATTGTACGGGATTACAGATAAGGAGTTGGAGGATGTGAGGAAGACATTGGGGGTTTTGAAAGGTGAGGATGTTGAGCGATAGTTTTATATATCTTCATTTTTGTAATAAAATGTGGTTGTGATGTTTCAATTACAGGGATGGATAAGCGAAGATATACTGAAGTTAAGCGACATCCCATTGGAGACGTTTTATGTTCGACACAAGGATTCATAATTATCTGACAGATCGAATACCTCCGGTTCCAGGAAACAGAGAGGAAATAGGAATTGCTTACATATGTTATCTCCCGTTTAGACTCCAAATTGACGAAATTACTAAATATGATTGTTCTTTTGGGAGGAATATTATTGATATATGGGTATATAATGAGATCCCGTCTGTCCCATCAGACCCTGATATCGCACTGTTTGACGTAATTAAACCTGATATAAACTTTACTCGACTAACGTCAAAATTGCTGATCCATTTTAAGAATCCTATGGTGGGAGATGAAGACTTTGACAAAATAGTCGTGTGGGCTCGAACAAGTCAACAACAGTCCACAAACACGGTAGAAAACATTTTTCAAGCGAGTGTGGCGTTGAATCGGCTTCTAGTTGCCTGTAACGCTGCAAGCCATGAAACGTTCAGCGGAGAAGAGTTTAAGAAAATATCGTATTATGATTTATTAATTGAGGGACTTCTGGTTACAGAAGATATTATCATTGCTTCTAAGGGATTTTCATTTTCCAAAGAAGAAGCCATGAGTATTCTAAGTTCTATCCCAACTATGAGTGTGCGATTGAGTAGATGGAGTGGTTCAGCACAAGCAGTAAGCAAAGAAATCAGACATGAGGTACAGGAAATTCTCAGCAGGTATTTAGATCGTATGTTATTCTATGAATTGCTATTCGAGGCAAAATCTAAAGCAAAAACAGACTCAAGAGGCGCTTTGATTCAGGCAGCTATGGCTCTTGATAATGCTATTTGGTTGATTCTAGAATTCGAACTTGAAAAGAAGTTTCTTGAAGTCAAAGGGTCGCTTAAAGATGAGTCAGAAAGGGCAATTCTGTCGGAAAATTATATCAAGGAGACTATAGGAAATTTTGGTAGAGAACTTGGTTTGACCTTGCTTATTAAAACTTTGCCATATTTGTTTTCCAACGACAATGAGATGCTAAAACCAACAGAGATTAGAGGTGCAGTTCGTGCAATATCCACACGAAATAAGCTAATACATTCAAAAAAGACTAAATCTGACGATTATTACTGGTCTGATTTGGAACACAAAAATTTAGGGGAGCAATATTCCACACTATATAAATTAACGCTAAAACTAGCACCATTAATCAAAAAGAGAATTGACGAAAAAGATGATGATGAAGTTGGGAGTGATGTCGCCTAACACGGCATATCTGGTTCGCACCTTCTGTGCTCACTCAAATTTTTGCCATAGACAAAAACTTCAGATATGACGATACCGTTGTCAGAAATTGCTTTTAACATAAGGATTGTAAAATAAAATTAGAGAGATGGAAAAATGGGAGCGAAAGAATTAATCTTCAAGGAGATAGGAAATGTTCCTGAAACCTATCTTATAGAGATTCTGGATTTTATACGCTTTTTATAGACAAAGGCTTTGGAACAAAAGATGACTCGATTCTAAGAGCCTTCTCCATCAAAGGCTTTCCGAGCTTTCCAAAAATGCGCATGGGTTGTAAACGATATTACGAGCAAACGGATTTGGAAGCACGAGAGGAGTTGAGGAAAGTGGAAGGGAAAATTGATAAGACAGTTGCGGAATTGTATGGGATTACGGATGAAGAGTTGGAGGATGTGAGGAAGACGTAGGGGTTTTTGAAAGGAGAAGATGTCGAAGGTGGGGATGGTGTGGATGGTGTGGATGGAAGCTAGCAAGAAAGAATTTTTATTACTAATCACTTTAGTATTAAGGAAGTGATGGAGTTACAAAAAAAGACTGGAAGTCGGGTTCACTCTGAATCAGAGGTAAAGGAATTGAAATTCCCAGCCCATCGTTCCATGGGATACCAAGGCCACCATTCGGTTTCTAAACATGATGGTAGTACTAAGGATTCTTGGTATTCATACATCTGTGGACACTGTAATACAAAAGTGTCTGGAGCTGTAGTCTGTGGATATTACGAAAATGGAGAACCACCTATTAAATGGCTATTATGTCCGAACTGTGGAAATGGTTCTGTTTTAGCTAAAGATGGCAACGTTTATCCTGGTGTTCCTTTTGGCCCTGATATTGAAGGATTACCAGAAGATGTGTTAGAAGCATACAAAGAGGCAAGAAATTGTATGTCCGTGAATGCTTTTACTTCATGTGAGCTAATTTGTAGAAAGATCCTTATGCACGTTGCTGTTGAAAAGGGTGCGAAAGAAGGAGATAAGTTTGCAAATTACCTTTCATATCTTGAAGAACAAGGTTTTATTACGCCCCCTATGAAAGGTTGGGTCGATCTTATCAGGCGGCACGGAAATAAAGCAACCCATTCATTAGAGCGCCCTAATAAGAAACGTGCTGAGAGTACATTAATGTTCACTGCAGAGCTTCTTTGCTTAATTTATGAGATGGAACATATATCAAAGCAGTATACAAAAGAAACAGAAGAAATTTAGATTCTGAATTGGAAAGATTATGAGTGATGTACTAACATGCCAAAGAAAACCAAAACCCGGAACATTTTTGCTAAAATCAGCGCCGATGACGCCTTCGCGATACTAAGTCGCCTCGCGAAAGAAGACCCGAAGATAGCAACCCGAATAGAACAAATAGCGATGGATTATCTGAGTGACGTGGACATCGAAGACATCGCCTCTCAAGTCTATCTTGGGCTGGACAGCATCGAAGTAGAAGAACTTTGGGACCGTTCCGGACGAACGAGAAATGGCTACGTAGAGCCGGCCGAGATGGCGTTTCAGATGTTCGAAGAAGCATTAGAACCGTTCTTAGACGAGATGCAGAAATACCAGAACCTCTCGATGTTTGCAGAAGCAAAGGGCTATTGCATCGGTATATTGAAAGGGATATGCAAATTCGAGAATGATTCACTCTCTGAGTACAAGGATTGGGCGGTAGACGCACCCGCGGATTTTTTTGAACAGATCTTAGACGACTGGAAAAAAGGGCAAAAAGGGGTTACCGATGTGGAGTTGATTGCGGTAAAGAAGGCGGGGCGGTCTTGATTGAAAGGTGATGCTGCAGAGCGGTAGTTTTATATGTCTCCCCCCCGCGTCTTTCTACCTGTTTGTCGGTACTACCACCAAAGCGATATAAAAGAAAGCACAAGAAAAAAACGAGACTTTAAATAAAAGAACAAAAAGATTCTTTTAATGGTAAATCCATGTTTTGTTCATGTGGGTTGTGGAATTATCATCGGATGTGTCACTGAACCGGAAGTGTGAGTAGTAGGGGGTTAGTTTTTCCATCGGATTATTATTCTGCAACAAGTCTAACGCAGGTAAACGTGCCACAATCATCTCACAAAAGGATGAAAAAAAGAACAAGCGTAAGTTTAATCGCAATCGCAGCGGTGGTAGCGGTAGCGATGTTTGCAGGGTGCATAGAAGAGGAGACACTTACACCCACTCCCGAGCCAATGGCTCCCGAGGTGACACAAACACCCACACCACCTGTTTCAGACGACATACCGGTCTCAGATGAGGAAACAGTCAGGATTGGTGCATTCAACATACAGGTATTCGGAAAGAGCAAAGCGGCAAAGCCTGAAGTCATGGCTGTGCTGGGGCAAATTATTCGTACTTATGATGTCGTTGCTATACAAGAAATCAGGGATGCTTCCCAAACCGCACTACCTGCAATGCTCGATTTCGTGAACGCCAACGACTCACAGTATGATTATGTTGTTAGTGAACGGTTGGGGCGCACTATCAGTAAAGAACAGTATGCTTACATTTATAACAATCAGACAGTTGAACTGACGGGCGTATCGCATACATATCCTGAACCGGCAGGTACGGATCCATTCCACAGAGAGCCGTATATCGCCTCTTTCCGAGCAATCAATGGTAATTTCGATGTTACGCTTATTGTAATTCACACCGACCCTGATGAAGCAACAGAAGAGATAAACGCACTTGAGGATGTGGTTAAATATGCCCAACGCACGTATCCAGACGAGCAGGACTTTATTGTTTTGGGCGACTTGAATGCAGACGGGTCGTATTTCAATGAAGATTCCGCTTCTACGATGAACAGCAGCGATTATTACTGGTGCATAAACAACAGCCTGGACACTACCACAAAATCCACTAATTACACCTATGACCGTATAATAATCACGAATCGAACAGTCCCTGATTTCTGTGGTGAATCCGGTGTTTTCAGGTATGACATAGAGTATGGATTAACAGTAAATGAAACGATTGCGGTATCGGACCATTATCCAGTATACGCAGAGTTCCGGCGTAATAGGGATATGGATTCCACAGCAATGCCAATCGCAACCCCCGCGCCATAACAAAACCCACTCGTGGAAATTTAGAGCACCTTAAGCTAACACAGAGATTCGTCCCAATCGTCCTATTGAATTTCCATTTACGACAATATGCACCGTAATAACGCATCATTTTGAACTGTCTCTCGGAATATTAATCACGAAAGCCTGTATTTGGAGAGCCTCGTTCTCCCATCACTTCTTTTGGTTTTAATTTCGCTGTGCTTTTCCATTTGACGTCATAAATTGAGTTTAGACGTTTTCTTCTTCTGTATATGAATGCCGCTAATGGGACTGCAATAGTTAAAAGAATTGCTATGATCCCTAGGATTATTCCAGTATCCATTTTTTTCTCTCTCTATTTAGAACATGAATTATTGCTACTTACTCTTCGTATATGAGGTATATTATTTCTTTGGTAAAGCTAAAAATTTCTTTTTGAAAGACAGGTTTTTTATCAGGTCCGCGCCACGAACAAAACAAAATAAATTATTGACACTGATTAACATTGATTAACACAGGAAAAAATAAAATCCGTGTAGATCTCTGTAAATCTGCGTCTTAAATAGGTAGAAGTTATACTTTATATACAACAAGAGAAGGTGGAAAGAATAAGATGAAAGAGAAGGATATGAGCTTTCCAACATTCGATATAATAGTAGAGCCCGAGAAAAAGAAGAAGCTAAATTTCTTCAAAATAGGAAAGATCTGGTGCTTCAAATATTTCTTCGATGATAAAGAAATCTTCAGTGAATTATTGGAATACTATAATCGCGAGAAATACCGGTTTGAGCTTGGCTCGGTTGGTGCAAGGAACAAGATAATGAAGTATCTCGAGAAAAAAGGGTTTGGGCCTGTTCTGATTGAAGACACTTCTGCCTATACAGTAAAGATCGATCGGTTTAAGAAGTATGGACCCATCCTGAAAAATTCAATTGATCATGATGAGAAAGGACAGGATAGGATATTCGTAATGAATGATTTGGTATCTGTTGAAGATGCGATTACAAATGGTGCGGAGAAGGTGGTATAAGTGTTGATTCGACATAAAAAATCAATGAGGCAACTGTGGAGTATAGAAGAGGTAGAGACGCTTTCAACGAACGCGATAATACGAAAATTGAGAGAATTTGGTGTTGATTTCAGGAGAAAACAGTTTTTGGTAGATGTGAAGAGGTTTTATTCTGCTGAAGAACTCGCTGATCATTGGGTGGGTGTTTATCCGATTACTGCCGTAAGGCTCGACAGGGACTTCATTTGGATGGCTGCGATGGTCTTGTGGCGAAGATTGGCTCCCGATGTGGTTAATTCCGAGCTTTTAGATGAGATGATGCAGAGAGGCTATGACCTTAAAGATGAAAGAAGGTTAAAAGAGTGCTGTAATCTTTGGCTGGAGGTGTGGGGACATTTGAAGAAACGATTCACTTCTGATATGAGCTCCATTGAGGATACAGAAAGTGTATTTAGCGGCACGCAATCCCTTTATAACTGGTGTCCGGATTTAGAAATGGAATTGTGGAATGCCGGATTAGAAGATACAAGTTTTTTCAAGAAGAGGCTGGAATTTTGCCGTGAGTTCTATCGTATGTTCCCTGACACGGACAGCTTAGTTATAGAGAACATGAAGCGAGGAGAGGCGGATTCGTATTTCTTCCTCTCTGAGATAGAAAAGGGAGATGAGGCATTTGAAAAACTAATAGAAGAGTTTCCGGAATCTGCTTGGGGATATATCGGTTGGGGTGATATGTACTGTTTATTCAAGCGGGATGATAGGGTTCCGAGAGATTATGATAAAGCTGAGAGAATATATCGCATGGGGCTCGATAATGCCACTTCTGACAGGGACGCTATCTTAGATAGACTTCAAGATTTGGAAGAAAAAAGGAAGACTTGATATTTGTGAACTGCCTTTTCCCGATTCAAAAACGGCGGCAATGAACCGGGAAGGAGCACTACAACTGCTTGAACGTAAGGGACTGGTTCCATCAACTACCATCCCACTACGGGGAATAACTAGCATTTTTGGCATGATGCTGGCTTGGTGGATATACAGAAAACGGTCAAGGGTCTTTCCATGGCGGCAACTGCCGAAGTTCTAACAAATCCTGAGATCATTTCAGTTCTTAAATATGAGCGGGGATTTGGACATACAGACCTGGTTGAAGTTTAAAGTAAAACCATCTGGCTCTTGAGAAAATGATAAATTTGCTCTTTTTTGCATTTCATCACCCTTGATAACAATGTTGTTCCGCTTTGATAATAACACCTTTACACACTATAAAAAATAGAGGAGCAAGCTTTTTTGGGGTATTTTTTTTGTGCGGAGGGTTTCGTTCGTGGGTGCATGTACACACATACAGGACATTTAGAAAAACCTAAAATCTGTCATAATCCCAATGCCGCCTTTAATGCTGCCGTAGCTACCGGAACACTAATATTCGTTGCTTTGTCAAAAGCCCACGTCCCGGCATTTTTTAGATATTCAAGCGTCTTTGGTCCATTGCCCTCTTTTGCTGAACTTTCGGCGGCTGCGATAGCACCAATAGACTTGTCATGCTCCGGTTCTGTTGCTTCATCCTTTAACTTTGAACGAAGTTTCGCGAGTTCACTGGTAAGTGCCGATAGGTCTATCTTATCTTTATTTTCGTTCCATATTTGATTGAAGGCCATGTCATGTGCATGAGCGCCAGGACCTATTGCCCCTCCTTGTCCAATAATATAGAGGTCTCTCATGGTTATTTCCTTCTTTCTTTCTTCTTTCTCTACAAAACCGTCCAATAGTGCTGAAACCTGTACTTCTTCCCAACTCTCTGGACAATCAACAGTTACTTTACCTTTGTTTTCTGCATTTAATAATTGTATATAATCAAATTTATGTGGGCATCCCTCTGAACAATTACACGGTATTTCTTGCGCAACCGCTACTTTTTTTATCGTACTTTTAATGTGGTCAAATTGGTTGCGGATGATAGCCAGTAATTCCCGTTTTCTGCTGCCATTGATCTTTATCTCAATCAGTTTTTTCAATGGCTTGACCTTAACAAGAGCACGTGTACCTTCACGTTGCAAAACCGCACCTTCGCGCCAGCATAAATGAGTGCCATCCGTTTTATCCTCCAAATTCTCATGCATAAGTACAATGAAGCGAGTTATCACTCCCGCAGGCAGAAAATCATAGTGATAATAAAACCGCAAGTTTTCTGTTTCATCCCACCCAAATTCCGGTTCTGTTTTGGGTAGTAGTTCTGCAACCAGGTGGCTCTTCTTATCTGGCAGTTCAAATGCCAATTCAAATTTGTTCATCAGACCCAGTAATTTTGAAAAGATGTCCTGCGGATAGATATCTGAGTCCCAGATTTGGTCTAATTCACTGTGCAATAAAATCCCACCTCGATCTAAAATCGAATGCGTATCCAGAATTTTATACACCGCCTTTGTTGCCCATTCAGGATTTAAAATTACCATGTTGCGCAGTTCCAGTCTATCACGGAAATGAATAATGACGCCCAGATCGTGCAGGTATTCATCCAAAATATCCGTTTGTTTGTTATTCAATCCTTCAGACTGGCAGATTTGCCTGAATTCTTCGTATCCTATCCAATTCCGTCCGTCACGCTCTAACCGTTCTCTTACGTTGTACCATGACGCAATCCAGGGAGTACGCATGTGCGGCAAGTGCCATGCGGTTTCGCCTATTATGTCCTTCAATGTGGGAATCCCTTTTCCGTCTTCGCTATCTATTTTGTATAATCCGACAATTTGCGGGAATTTTTCTCCTAGGTCTTTCATATTCAGATCATCGTCCCGCTCGTTCAATTTGCTCAGCACTAATAATATCGGGCTGTTCTCTCCAGAAGCCTCTATTGTGTGCAGCCAGTAGTAAATATGTTCATAATCCTGCGACTTGCGCGCATTCCAAACCAGCAGATAGACCGATCGTTTGGTGAGAAAGAACTGATGCGTGGCATGATATATCTCCTGCCCTCCAAAGTCCCATACATTTAGCTTTATCTCTTCCTTGTCTGCTGTGGGTGCAGCAATGCTCCATTCTAAAATATCTATTCCTTCTGTGCTTTTATCTTCTATGAATTCATCATAAATCAATCGTTTGGCAAGGCACGTCTTTCCTACGTCTCCTTGACCTACTAAAATCAATTTTGCTTCGTTGTGTTCTATCGCCTCTTCGGGGATCTGACGCAGATACTCAAAAATTGCCTCTATCCCCTGCTCTACTATTTCTGGTGGTGGCGATTCAAGTTGATTTCCGTATAGGTAAAGCCAGGTAAGATTCATTAGCTGTCCTATCTCCGGCGGCAAAGACGTCAGTTGATTTCCGTATAGGTAAAGCCCGATAAGATTCGTTAGCTGTCCTATCTCCGGCGGCAAGGACGTCAGTTGATTTCCGGTTAGGTCAAGCTTGGTAAGATTCGTTAGCTGTCCTATCTCCGGCGGCAAAGACGTCAGTTGATTTCCGATTAGGTCAAGCTCGGTAAGATTCGTTAGCTGTCCTATCTCCGGCGGCAAGGACGTCAGTTGATTTCCGTATAGGTAAAGCCAGGTAAGATTCGTTAGCTGTCCTATCTCCGGCGGCAAGGACGTCAGTTGATTTCCGTATAGGTAAAGCCAGGTAAGATTCGTTAGCTGTCCTATCTCCGGCGGCAAAGACGTCAGTTGATTTCCAGATAGGTAAAGCTCGGTAAGATTCGTTAGCTGTCCTATCTCCGGCGGCAAAGACGTCAGTTGATTTCCGGTTAGGTAAAGCCCGGTAAGATTCGTTAGCTGTCCTATCTCCGGCGGCAAGGACGTCAGTTGATTTCCGGTTAGGTCAAGCTTGGTAAGATTCGTTAGCTGCCGTATCTCTGGTGGCAAGGACGTCAGTTGATTTCCAGATAGGTAAAGCTCGGTAAGATTCGTTAGCTGTCGTATCTCTGGTGGCAAGGACGTCAGTTGATTTCCGGTTAGGTCAAGCTCAGCCTGCTTATTTTTTGCCGCTTCCTCAATAACTCGCAGAACCTCATCCTTTTCCATGCTTTTAACACCTTATTATCATACCATCCTGCCTCTTGACATCTTTATCATCACTCCCGCAACAATTCCATGAATCCGTACGCGCTCTTCTGCTAGATCGCCTGGTGAACCCATAAATAATAATCCTGATTGCCGTACGAATTGCCATCACCATCGCCTCCTCATTGATATTGCATGATTTCTGTATATCCTAAAATATATGCCCCGCATATCTTAAAACTTTTCGTTTTTTACACATAACAGGAAGGGGTGCCACTATTTTCATGTGGGGTATTTTGTTCATAGCACTTTTTTTTGCTACGAGCAAAATCCACTATAACCCGCGGAACTAGCAAAAAAGCGGGGCCGCCACGATAGTTGTAGATCCCACTTCCGAACGTTTTTAAAGCGAATCTTTTCTTAAACAGCATTTCTTGTATTTCAGCCCGGACCCGCATGGACATGGATCATTTCGACCAATCTTCTTTTCTTTTAGTTGCTTTTCCTCATCACAATGCAATTTATAGAGATACTCTATGTTCTTCTGCGAGAAATGTTCAATTGGCTCCCAATCGTCACGTTGGTACCGCATATCTTCATCGGGCGTGTGATACATACGCTTGACTTTAACTAAATCAATATAATTTTCATAATTGTTTAGCTCACCACAAGATTCCACAGATTCCCACGAGAAAGCATGCTATGGGTCCGGCTTAAGGATTCTATTGCTCTTTATCCATTGCTAACCCAAAAATCTTGTGTTAATCTCGTGAAATCTTGTGGTTTCTTACCCCGTTGCTATACAAATAAGAAAGATTTAATAAGCACAACTACAGAAAGAACATATAGGAGTAAGCGTAATGAAAGAGAAAGTTGAAGAGATTATGACAAGAGCGGTAATCACGGCAAACGAGAACGACACATTACTGGACGTTGCAACGGTATTAAAAGAGGGAAAAATAGCGGGGGTTCCAGTTCTCAATGACACCGAGGATATAGTTGGGGTGATTAGTGAAGCGGATATTTTAAAGGTACTGACCAATTTTCACTGGTACACGTCTGTATTTACTGTGCATGACCTTATGCACATATTTGGCGAGGATATACACGATATACAGCAAGACGTAGAAAAAGCGAGCAAGATGAATGTGAAGGACGTGATGTCAAAGGAACCTGAAATCATAGCGCAAGATGCCTTAATTGACGATGCCGCACAGATTATGCACACCACGGGGTATAATAGATTACCGGTGGTAGATAGTGCCGGTAAATTGGTAGGAATAGTAGCCCGAGCCGATATAATCGCTTCGATTTATGAACACTAAACAGAGGGAATAAATGCAATCCAAGACCAATGTTAAAGTAAAGGAACTGATGATAACAGAGGTTATAGCAGTAAAGCCCGGTGATACGATACCGCACGCAGCTAAAACGTTCAGAACGAATAGCATTAGCGGTGCACCGGTTATTGATGACCAGAGAAAGGTTATTGGCGTAATCAGTGAAGCGGACATCATGAACTTAACCGCTGCGATACCATTTCCGGATATAGACCCGCTTAATCCGTTCCCGGTGTTCTCTATGTCCAGCTACATGAAGAAGGTAAAGAAGATCCCGGATGAGATAAACACGCTATTTGAGGGATACGTGAAGGACGTAATGTCAAAAAACACGGTTACCATTTCTCCTGACGACTCTATATCAGATGCGGCACGGCTAATGCGTAAGCACGATTTTAACCGGCTGCCTGTGGTAGATTCGGAAGGTAAATTGGTAGGTATAATAACAAGACAAGATATTATAAGCGTTTTTGCAACTTAAACACTGTAGTAGTAAGCGAAAAACAAGACGGTTTTCCTTCTCCCGTACTAAACGTTTTTGCGTCGCCCGTAAAAATCTAACAAGATACGATGGTTGTTGAAACTTTAGGCAAAGTAGTAGTACTCGCAGCAATAGCATTTGTAGTCCTTTTAGTAATAGCACTCTCCTTTTGCTTCTTTATCATTCGCACAAAACGGATAATATTCCCCAATCTCGTGTTGTTCATAATAAGCTTGCTTTACGAGCCGTTGCGCAGATTGCTCTCGTTCTTTCGGATTGACCCTACACTGATAGACCGTGTATCGGTGGAGATAAGAAACACGATTAACTACCACGAGTTCGTGGCTACGGACTTAGAAGAGCGTGTTCTGCTACTCCCACAGTGCATCCGAAGCACGGACTGTCCTGCTAAACTGAACCCGGTGGACGGGATCCATTGTATGGACTGTGGTAAATGCGGAATTGCAGAACTAAACGCTAATTGTAAAGAACTCGGTATCCGGATGTATATATCACCGGGTGGCACATTCACGGGCCGGATTCTCATGCACAGCCGCGCAAAAGCAGCAGTAGGTGTCGCTTGTTATCCAAACCTGCATGAAGGAATGCTAAATGCAAAACTTATGGGTACACCAACACAGGGCGTGCCATTAACAACTTATGGCTGCGTCAATACCACGGTGGACATAGAAGAGATATTAAACAAATGTAAACTGAAACCGTCAAAATGATAGACCCAATACCTGCCTCTGTGTACCAACTAGTAGGAGAACTCTTTATAATCCTAGTTATCGTGGTTGTCGTGATAATTTTAGTTGCTGTAAGTTTAGTCGTCTATAAACGAGTCCTGTTCCCCCGGTTCACGCTATTTGTGCTCAACCTCTTTTATCAGCCCACCAAGCTATTATTTGGGTACTTCAGTATAAACCCGGTAATCATTGACGAGATAGGCATTGCTCTGGTTAATGCGATCTACAAAGATACGTATGGTAAGACACCAATGAATAAGCGGATTTTGTTCCTGCCTCAGTGCCTCCGCAACCTTGAATGTCCGGCAAAGACCTCACCGCAAGAAGGTATAATTTGTAAAGCGTGTGGTAAATGTGGCATTGCGGACATCAAAACTAAGTGTGATGAACGTGGTATAAGTATTTGCATAGCTCCGGGTGGTGAATTCGTTAAGCGTGCGATACGAGATAAACGGCCTATGGCGGCTATGAGCGTTGCATGCCAATGTGACCTTTACGAAGCAATGCGATCTGTTACATCAAAAGGTGTGCCAATGGTAGGCATGGTGCTCTCAAAGACAGGGTGCGTGATGACCGAAGTGAATTGGTCAGAACTGAAAGAAATGCTGTTTTATCGCTGTTGACCGCCATAGAATATTATAGTAGCAAAAGCACTTTTATGCACACGCAACGCGAATATCTCGCATCACCATAAAAAAGAGATGCTACAGTACGATGTGATAATAGTAGGCGCAGGTCCCGCCGGCGCGATAGCAAGTAAAACTTGTGCGGAGAAAGGACTTAGTACGCTACTCTTAGAGAAGGCCGTTATCCCGCGGTTCAAACTCTGTGGCGGCGGAGTGTCCACAAGCGCACTATCGCACTTAGGTTTTGGAATTGAAAAGGAGTTGGTAGAGCGAGAATGCTATGGTGTACGGGTTCATTTTAAAGATCGCCAGATAGAACTAAAAAAGAGTTCGCGGTTGGCAATACTCGTATCGCGCGATAATTTTGATGCCTACATCGTCTCAAAAGCAGTGGATGCCGGAGTTGTACTCCAGGAAGGCGAAAAAGCAACGTCTATAAAACCAGAGCCGTCAAAGGTAGTTGTGGAAACCACGAAAGAGAAGTACAATGCAAAGGTAGTTATTGGCGCGGACGGTGTTAATAGTATAGTTTCAAAGCATGTTCGCGACTCTTATAAGCCCAACGAGCTGGGACTTTGTATTGCTGCTGACATACCGGCTACTAATGAAGAAGTTGATGAGTACATAGAGAATGCGGTTGCGTTCCATTACGGGATCACTAAATTTGGCTACGGTTGGGTATTTCCAAAAGAGAAACATTTTTCTGTTGGTGTGGGTGGGACTCTTCCCAACATGAAGAACCCACGGAATATATTTATGGCATTCATTAAGAAGTTAGGATTTCGCACCGATGTCGCTACGCATGCGCACCTAATTCCTTCTGGCGGCTATGAACGAGAAGTATGCTCGGATAGATTAATTCTGGTCGGCGATGCCGCGGGCTTTGTTGACCCGTTCTATGGCGAGGGAATAAAATATGCGTTTATCTCAGCTAAATTAGCAGCAGAGAGTGTTGTAGAATCATATGAGAACGACAATTACACGAAATCCGCTTTGGATACTTATAAAAGATCGTGCTATAACTCGTTTGGAAAGGATTTGGAATATTCACTAAGATTGACCAGATTGATGAATAAACACCCGAACATCTTCTTTAGACTCCTTTCGTCTAACAAAAGTGTTTTAGATGAGTGGCTTGAGATTGTTGCCGGCAGAATGGATTACAAAGCGTACATAAGGTGGCTCGTCCCTCGCGTGCCGTACTTCATGCTAAAGGCGCTGGTGCCGTCCAAATAAAATAGGGGTTCCGGGCGGATTAAAAACTTACGTGAATCCGAGGCAGGTGTGCTCGGTTAAGCATAGCCCACCAAAAGTGAAGACATATAAAAAGCATATTTATTAGACTCAGATTAACACTAATTAACACAGATGAAAGAATATAAATGGCGTGATATAAATCAGTGCAATCTGTGTGAATCTGTGTCGGTAATGTGTTGTTATAGGTCTTTATTTATGTTGAGTCGTACTTAACCGAACACCTATGGAATCCGATGTGGATACGTAGGAATTACTATCTTTTCATTACAGTTATGATCCTTGCCTTTCGTTTTACCTCTTTTGCCAAATCATCTAAGCTTTTTCGCACCTTCTCGCCCTTTGATCCTACCAGTTTATCGTCTTTCTCTAAATTAGTTTTTCTCGCTCGTATCATCCGTCGCAGTTCTCTTTTTGCCGGTCCACCTTTTATATTCCGCTTTTCTATACTTGACGCGATGTTCAAAGCATCAGTTACTTTCTTCTCCGTTAGCCCGCGCGCACTTAGTTTTTTACCGATGGCACGTGTAGAGAACGCATCTAGTTCATTAAGCACTTCACTTACGCCCCTATTCGCCTTTAACGCCACTCCTTCATTCACCAAATCCGCTACTAGCTTATGTGCTGTTCTAAAAGAAACGCCTGTTTCGCGTACGATCGTATCAGCCAGCTCTGTTGCAGTCGTGAACCCAACTTGTGCCTGTTTCGCCATCTCTTCCTTGTTCAATTCCAGTTTTTCCACTATGCTTTTCATCACCGATACCGAAGACGCCGAGATATTAGTTGCAGTCAAAAGGTGCGGTGTTACCTCTTGCAAATCGCGATTATAAGAATAGGGCAATGCTTTGCATATAGAAAGCACACTCATCAAACAACCGTAAACCGAGCCGGTTCGCGCTCTAATAAGTTCTGCATAATCGGGGTTCCGTTTCTGCGGCATTATTGAACTACCAGTCACATATTCCACGGAAACACGAACGAAATTGAATTCTGAACTACTCCACAGTATTATCTCCTCGGCAAGTCTGCTCAGGTTGGTCATCAGATTGGCGTAACAGGAAATCACGTCTATAGCGAAATCACGCGATGTGACTGCGTCCATTGAATTCTCCAGCACGGAATCAAACCCCAGTAGTTTCGCCGTTCTCTCTCGGTCTATCGGGAACCCCGTAGATGCGAATGCGGCGGCACCCAAAGGGCTCACATTTACGAGCTCGTATGCGTGTATAAGCCTCAAGAAATCACGAGCAAACGCATCGGTATACGCTAAGAAATGATGTGCGAGTATTGTCGGCTGTGCATGTTGTAGGTGCGTATAGCCCGGCATCACCGTATCAATATTCTCGTTCGCTTTTTTTAGTAACACACTTCTCAACTCGTTTACGTTTCTTATGATGCCCAATAACTCATCTCGAAGCGCAAGTCGTATGCTCGTTGCCACTTTGTCATTCCTCGACCGCCCCGTATGCATCTTCCCCCCTACCTCCTCGCCTATCCCCTTTATCAACACTGATTCTATCGCAGTGTGTACATCTTCATAAGAGGGGAGGGCGTGATCAACGAAATAATCCGAATCCATCTTATTCAAACAGTTTAGAATCTTCACTACGTCCTGCTTCTTTATTATGCCCCGCTCTTTTAGCATAACTACATGCGCTTTGTCCACGAGCATATCTGCGTGGAATAGCCATCTATCCGCGTCTAACGATAAGATATAATCCTTTCGGGTTTTCATTTCACTCGCCCGCCGTATTCAAGCAGTGACGGGTCTGTTTTGCCACTGTTCAGTATGATTATATGCGCCCTTCTTCCCTGCCCGCTCTTCTTCAACACCAACTTATCTCACTCTTTCAGTTCCTATTTTGCATTCAATATTATAATAAGTATTTTACTGCTATCATAGTTTTTTCATCATAATTCGGTGTTCAAGAGAGACGGAAAGAGAACTTGAAACGATGTAGCATTAGATATTGTGCAATGGAACGGTAAAAAGGCAATAGCTAATTGCCCGGGTTGAATGGATAGACGTGCATAACGAAGATATAGTATAAACCGTAAGTTATGCCGTTTTTATCGCCAGACGAACCTCTTTCTTGTCTATCTTCCAGGTCTTCACGTAAATCTGCTCACTCTCAACCGAGGGTAAACCTTCATTAATCGCTACTGCAAGCGTCTCTTCACGAATATAATCCGCG
This sequence comes from Candidatus Methanophagales archaeon, assembly GCA_028572065.1. Classification (GTDB taxonomy): domain Archaea; phylum Halobacteriota; class Syntropharchaeia; order Alkanophagales; family Methanospirareceae; genus QENJ01. Next base: position 3,892 of record JAPVWK010000009.1, on the reverse strand, counting down.
AGATTCGTTATTGCCTCTTTTACCGCATCGTCACCCTCGTACATGATGCTTATCTTTGCTGTATATTCCAGGTCAATGTCCTTCCTCATACCCTGGATTCTTCTCACTATGTCTCTAACCATACCTTCTTCTATCAGCTCTTTATCCAATCCTGTGTTCAAGAATAAAGTTGTGTCTTCATCCACGTCCGCTTGTTTGTATTCTTCCACCGCCGCAAACTCGCTCTTGCTACTTGCCTCTACTAAAGTAACTTCGCGTACATTCAACTCATCCTTCAATATCGCCGTTAGACTCGTCACTTTATCCTGCTTTTCCGCATTGCACACGATTACAACTTCGCGTAACGGCTGTCTTATCTTTATACCGGCATCCGACCTCGTTCGCCTACCGGCTTCTACCAATGTCGAAAGCAAGAGCATCGAATCCTCCAGCGCGGTATCTATAAGCGATTCATCAGGAGAAGGATAATCGCAGAGATGCACGCTTTTATGCTCGTCGCCGGACCGCACGAGATTCAGATAAACGTGCTCGGTCAGGAAAGGCACGAACGGCGCCAATAATTTGCAGAGCGATACAAGAACCTCATACAACGTTAAGTATGCGCAGTCCTTATCAAAGTTCTCCTCCGGCACCCAGAACCGTCTCCTCGACCGTCGTATATACCAGTTGCTCAGGTCGTTAACCACAAATTCTTCTATCTTTCGCGCTGCTACGTGAACTTCAAAACGTTCAATCGCCGCTATTACTTCAGTCGTGAGTGTGTTCCACCGCGATATAATCCATCTATCCATGGCATTCCTCTTAGCCACAGGAATCACCTTAACTTCCGGATTGAATTCGTCTATGGCTGCGTAAGTGACGAAGAAGAAATAAGAATTCCAGAATGTGTTCAAGAACTTTTTCTGCTTCTCTAAAATGCCCTGCTCGGAGAAACGAATATCATCAGAAAGCGGACCCGCAGTGTAGAAATACCATCTCAACGCATCTGCACCTTCGTTATTGAATATCGCGGTTATATCAACCACGTTCCTTTTGCTCTTACTCATTTTCACGCCTTTATCGTCTAATATGTGCCCTAACGAGAGCACGTTTAGATACGGCGGTTCATCAAAAATGGCGGTTGATACCGCAAGAAGCGAATAGAACCAACCACGAGTCTGGTCTATAGCCTCTGTGATGAAATCCGCGGGAAAGTTCTGCTTGAACTTGTCCGTCTCAAACGGGTAGTGCCACTGCGCAAACGGAGCAGAACCGGAGTCATACCAGCAATCTATCACGTCCTTTACCCGTCTCATGTCACCGCCACAATCTTCACAACGAAGCACCACTTCGTCTATGTAAGGGCGGTGCAGGTCGCTTGGGACGGTATTCGTTGCCCGTGCCTTCAGCTCTTCTATGCTGCCGACACAAAAATCCTTACCGCATTCGGTGCATAGCCAGATATTCAATGGCGTGCCCCAGAATCGTTCTCTACTGAGTGCCCAATCCTCAATACCATCTAAGAAGTTACCAAATCTGCCGTGTTTCAAATGTGCAGGATACCAGTTTATCTTTTCGTTATTTGCAAGCAAGCCATCACGCAACGATTTCATTGCAATAAACCATGATTCACGTGCGTAATATAACAACGGCGAGCCACAACGCCAGCAAAACGGATATGAATGCAAATATTTAGCCTCTTTGTATAAAACACCTCGCTGCTCCATCAATTCTATTATAAGCCGGTCTGCATCCTTCACGAACATGCCTTCCAGTGGCGGGACCTCATGCGTAAAATGACCTGCGCTATTCACGGGCTGTGAGAATCCCAGCTTCTTCTCGCGGCAGACTTCATAATCCACTTCGCCAAACGCGGGTGCTACATGCACGATACCTGTACCTTCGTCCAGCGTAACGAACTCCGCGGTGATTACTTTATGCGCTTCGCCACCTTCGACCTTGGCATACTCGAATAGCCGTTCATATTCCAGATCCTCCAGAGCTTTACCCTCAAATCTTTCTAATATCTCGTAATCGTCATCTAAAGCATCCAAACGCGCTTCCGCAAGGATTAGCGTCTCGTCTTTTGTGCTGGCATTTAGTTTCACTTTTACGTACGTGTTTGACGGATGAACCGCAAGTGCGATATTACCCAGCAGAGTCCAGGGCGTTGTTGTCCAGGCTAACAGGTACAGATCCTGTTCTTGTTTCAATTTGAACTTTACATAAACCGATGGGTCTTCCACATCTCGGTAGTCCTGTGCGACTTCATGGCTACTCAGCGTGGTCTCGCATCTCGGGCAGAACGGTACGACTTTATGGCCTTTATACAGCAAACCCTTCTTCCAGACCTCTTTTAACGACCACCAGACCGATTCCATGTAGTTAATATCAAAAGTTATATAGGGATCATCCATGTCCACCCAGAACCCCACTCGTTTCGTGGCGTTCACCCATTCTTTCTCGTATCGGAATACCGATTGTTTGCATTTCTTGTTGAATTTCTCGATTCCGTAATCCTCTATCTCGCCTTTGGTGTTTATCCCCAGGTTCTTCTCTACTTCTATCTCCACCGGCAGACCATGCGTGTCCCAACCCGCTTTTCTTTTTACATAGAAACCGCGCATCGTCTTGTATCGCAACACGAGGTCTTTTACCACTCTTGTCAGGACATGCCCGGGATGTGGCAGTCCATTTGCTGTGGGTGGGCCTTCCACGAACACGAACGGTTCACCGTCTTTTCTGCGCTCCACGCTGCGCTCGAACGTTCGTTCTTTGTCCCAGTGCTCTAATAGTTCTTCTTCCCGCTGCACGAAATTTGCTCTTTGCGTTTCGCTTTTGAAATATGCCATGTCTCTATTTCCGTTAAACAAATATGCTATTTAGTTATAGTGTAGGTTAATTATTGTTTTCATGCTCTTCGGTGTCTCTAGGGGTCATGAAAGTTTCTTTTTCTTTCTCTACCCCATTTAGTGCGCTTATACCAACACCTTTAGTTTCTTGTGCTAGTATTTTCATTGCATCACCAAGTTTCCAATCCTCGAATATCCTGCTCATAGCAGCACCTTTAGTTTCTTGTGCTAATACCGTCATCGCATTACCAAGTTTCCAATCCTCGACTACCCTGCTCATAATAGATCCAAAAGTTGACAGATATTCATTGTCTTTTTTAGTTTCTTGTTCTATTATTTTATCGGATGATTCGATTTCGGGAATCTTCGCTTTTGTAAAATCACCTAAATGACTATATAAAACTATTTTTGATTTCTTCTCCTCGCTCCATTCTTTTAATAGAAAGGGTGAAAATGTATTTTTGTTTATTTTAGATTTAAAATGTGGATCAGACCCCACAAAATGTAGGTCTTCTCCTTCAGGAAAATCTTTAAGAAGTGTTTCCCATATGATAGAATCTCCGTATGAGTCTTTTTTTCCAGGTGGATTACCTAAATCTATTCTTCTAAATGCCTTCTTAATTACACTTTCATCATAGGGCATAAATTTTGCTGAAGAAAAAAGATTTTTGATTAAATTGTCCGCTAAAAATGATTTATTTTTATTTTTAATTTCAAATTTATTCTTAATATCCGCTAAAAGGGAATTAACCTCATTTTTAAAATCCGCTAATTTTCTTCTTTCGTCTTCAAAATCAGGAATGTTTGGTAAATTAGAAGGTTTATACATTTCAATCTGATTATAATACCCTGAAAGCTCCTCCTCTCTACGTCTATAAAATTCGTTCTTAACCTGCTCGGGCAACCACAAAGTTACTTTATTTTCGGTGGTGTCCTAAATTTCATGACCCACCCTTAAACATCAAAAATTCACTCCACGTCCATGGATGGTTGGTGATCCCTTCAGCCATACATGGAGTCCTCTCGATGTTTCTGACCCCTTTGGGAGTTTCAATCGCAAG